>CAZCDK010000021.1:17839-22252 GCA_964497285.1 uncultured Anaerolineaceae bacterium
ATCCACTCCGGCCAGAGCGGCGGGGCCCTGTTCCAGTAGCGGCCGCCGCGCCAGCCGGGGATCGCACAGGTGGCGGCCCGGGCGTATAGTCTGCGAGCGGCGCCGACGATGCTCGTCGCCACATGCCGATGGTGGCGAGGGGCGAAGACATGCGGCTTGACGTTCTGATCGGCCTGACCGTGGGCGGCAATATCGTCCTGTCCCTCTTCGCCAGGTTCATCCTCATGACCATCTTCACCGAGCTCTCGCGGCGGACTGTCGACATCTGCACCGTCGGCGTCTTCATCTACCTGACGTGCATCACGGCCTGGATCATCTACAAGGCCGGGTCCATGAAGGCGTGACCGGGCCCCGTCGCCCGGCACTCCACGCGACCATGCAAGACGTTGCCACCCCGCAGCCGGCGTGGTAGTAAACCGGTGCCCCCATTGCGGACCCAGGAGCCGGGGGGGGGCAGGAGCGTGTGCAATGTACCAGGTGCACGAGGTGTTGGGGCCTCTTCACGAGCGCCACGTCCATGACCTGAACCCGTACCAACAGCATCTGGTAGCAGCCATTTGCGTGGGCTGGACGGCGGCGACGATAGCCGAGGGCCTCGGGGTCAGCCCGAAATCCCTCTATCGCCACGTCCACGAGCTCGCCGCGCACGTCCTCGACCCCACGGGAGTCGAGGCGACTCGCGAATTCCTGCGCAGTTGGGCGGAACTCCAGGCTGACTGCTGCACGGCCGAGGCGTTCAGGCTGATCAAAGAAGATCGCATCTTTGAGAAAATGTCTCAGACGGGCTAGATCTGCTCGTGCACTATCGAGCCGGGCCGCGATGGCTCTGCGGGCGTTCCCTTCGCCCCACGAGTCGGCACACGAGAAACGGAGGAGAGCGACGCGAGTCCAGTGCCGAGCGAGTACAGCCCGGTCGAACGAGCCGTCTTTGCGAGATGCGTGGAGGCAGCACGAATCGTCGGCGCGCCGGGGATCATTGACGGCTTGAGGGACTGTATCTACGGTGGCCTGCGCGAGGTGACCAGACTCGATGACGACCGGGCGTTCAAGTTCCTGGGCCACGTGCTAGCCGAGGTCGATCCAACGGGCGAAGTCGCGCGGAGGCTTCTCCTGGTGCTTCGTCCGCCTACAATCGGCCCCTCAACGTCAGTTGGCGTGAGTTCGAATGAACCGCATTACGGGGAGAAGTTCACGGTTGAGTTTCTCGACAGGGGAGCGATAGCGGCAACCGCGTTCAGGCTGAATTCGTATCCGGTCGCAAGCGGTGCCGGGCGAAATGGCGCGGCTCTTTGCCGCTACGCCGAGGCGCTGCGAGCGGGCATCCGGCAACCGCATCTGGAGGCCACGACAGCTTGCTTCATCCGGGGCTTGAGCGGCAACGTCGATCTTCCGGACGGTTCTCGCTGGCAGGTGCAGGCGCCATGACCACCCGGAGGTCGCGAAGGACGATCCTGAAAGGCGGAGCGACCGCCCTTGCTGGACTAGCCCTGGGACTGTCACGGCTGCCCAGATTCGCCGAGCCCGCGAAGGCGGCAGGAACTTGCACCCTGTGGAATCCGATGTCCTCCACATGTGCAAGCGACTACGCCGGTCATTACGACAATGCGCTGGACTTCGCGGCAGGCGCAGGCTCTTGGGTGAGCCTCTACTTCGACGCCGGCCCTCTCAAAGGGGCCGGGAAGATCACGAACAACAACCTGTGGACTTGTTCGGCCGCTTGGCACGCGGACCACAAGAAGGTCTCCTTTGAACTCTACAAAGATGACGGAATCACGTTGGTGGGCTATGGCATCGCCGAGCATGTCATTCCGCAGGTGCAGGTCAACCAGTGGGTCTGGGGCGGTGGCGGCGGATTCTGCACGCTCGGGGGCGGCACGCCACCTACATGTCCAGGGGATGCAGAATGCAGTTGCTGGACCGGACCTCACGTTCACTACGGAGCGAATGGTTCGAAACTCGTCAACTGGGTGGGATACGGATGCCAGAATGTCACAGCCGGGAAAACCGCCTGTTGGAGTTGGCAAACACCATAGATCTGCGATCGGCGCTCACCGGTTTCTGCCTCGTTGTCGGCTCGCTGATCGTCGCCTGTAACTCGGGAACCTCTGCGAACAAGGAGGAACAAAACGAAATGGCCACCGCCACGCCCGTTGTCACGGAGCCCGGCACCCCTGGAGAGCGATGGGGAGATTTCATCTTCGTGGACCCGGCTAACCCGCCCACGTACGCTCGGACCCCGGCGGCGTCGGGGCCGGTCCCCAACCAGGAGGGAATACCGGACTCTTTCCCTGGGACCCGGACGTTTGCGTCCATCTCCGCGCTGCTCGCGATCAAAGGAGTGGACGCCGGCGAGCTTGCCGTGCCTGCGTATGTTCCCGATCGGTACGAGCTAATCGGTGGATTTGTGGTCTTCTCCGAGTCGGGCCTCGCGATCGACTTCCTTCTCTCCTACCGCATCAAGGGGCAGGCGTATACGGCGAAGGAGCCCGAGGTATTCAGTCCGAGCCTCACAGTCGGCTGGTCGAAGCGGTTTCCGAGGCCGTTGGCCGCCGAGACGACAGGACAAGATGTTGGCCTGGGCCGAAAGGGCCTCCCGCGGCGAAAGCTGACCGTGAGGGGACTCCCGGCCCTGTTTCAGGAGTGGCAAAACCCGGCCGACCTCAGCGAGGATCTGAAGATCCGATCAAGTCTCAACTGGTTCGATGCCGAAGCGCGCCTCTGGCACGTCCAGGCGGTCGCGCCGCTTGAAGAACTGGTGAAGATCGCGGAATCACTCCGCCCTGTTGGGCCCTGAAGGTTTCGCGACGCTCCTTTCCGATCTGCGCGGACGGTCGTTCGCAGAGAAAGCCTAGCGAGGAAGCGGCACCTATGACATTCGCGGCGATGGCCATACTCATCGGCATCCCGGCGCTCCTCGCGACCGCGGCGGGCGTGGTCAAGCTGGCGTTGAGGCGCGAATTCGCCTCGGCCGTGCGCTCGTGGAACCTTCCGGGCCGAGCAGCGGTGCCAACGCTCACGGTGGGAATCCCGGCCACCGAATTGGCAGTGGGCCTCGCCTCCCTGGGCGCCGTCTTCGCGGGACAGCGGACCGCTGCTGCAGTATCGCTCATGCTGCTGTTCTTCTGCCTCGCAGCCGCCCAGGGTCTGATTCTGCGGCTAAGCCCAAGGCCCACGTGCGGGTGTTTTGGCCGGTCCTCGTCCCCAATTGAAGTTCGCACAATCGTGCGAGCATCGGCCCTTGCGCTGATGCCCGCGATGGCCCTGGCCGTCTGGCGTTAGGGTCGCCGCAAGCTGCCGTAACACCACCGCCAGCCCGGCGCTTGCCGGTCTCTCCGGGAAACACTGGCTTCCGGACCTGGCGCCGCAACCGATACGATTGGCGTGATGAGCGATTACCAAGCTATCTTCGAGTTCCTGGCAATCGCTTCATTGCCAATCGCAGCCGTCCTGGTGCTGGCCCGCACGCGAGTGTCGTTCGGTGTGGTGGCAGTCGCTGCAGTGCTGGCAAGCGCAGGTGTCGCTATGTATTCGGCGGTTCGCACTGCGCCTGAATCTGACCTTGGCGGGACCGGCGCCGTTGTCGGAGGAGCCATCGAGGGCATCGTGCTTTGCGCGCTGTCCTTGACGCTGGGAGCCGTAGTTCATGTTCTGACGCGGCGTGATTAGCCCGTTCAACCCACGGTTTTTTTCGAAACGAGCGTTCCACGCGTGGACTGCTGGGCGGTCCGAACCCTGATAGGCTATTCGCCGTGGATGAACCATCGCCGGCGCCCGATTTCCGGGCCATCTCGCTTCGCTGGATCCCGGACGACCGGCCGCCGGGTGGGCAGTGGTCGGCGCTGCTGCGGCTTTCGGCGGCCATCCGCCGCACGATCGACCTTATGGCCGACACCGACGCCCCGGAAACGGACCTGCTCGCCGCGGCGGAAGCAGCGGAGGCCTTCGCAGACCGCCTGGCCGGTGCACCACGCGGGCGGCGGCTCTGGGGCTTCGCGGAAAGCTCCAACGCCGGGAACCCCCGCGCCATGTTCGACAACAGCCCGTTGATGGGACTCGCCAACCCGATCGCCCCACCGATGAGATTGGAAGTCGACGACGACGGCGTGGTGCGCGGAACAGCCGTGTTTGGGACCGCGTACGAGGGCCCACCGGGGCACCTTCACGGGGGCTTCGTAGCCGCCGCCTTCGACGAGGTCCTGGGCATGGTGCAGGCGATGTCTGGCCAGCCCGGGATGACCGCCGGGCTCACCGTCCGCTACCGCAAACCCACGCCTCTCCATCGTGAGGTCCAGTTCGAAGGCCGGATCGAACGCGTCGAGGGCCGCAAGATCTTCACTGCCGGGACAGTGCACGCCGGCGAGACGCTCTGCGCCGAGGCACACGCCGTCTTCGTCTCCGTTGATTGGGCCCGGA
>CAZCDK010000022.1:0-4892 GCA_964497285.1 uncultured Anaerolineaceae bacterium
TCAGTCCGGCAATCTACTACGAATCGGACAATTCGCTTCTCCCCGGGCAGATAAAGATCATTGGGGGACGCGAGGGGATTCGCATCACGAAGCACAGCGTGACGTACAAGAACGGCATTGAGGTGGAGCGCAGACTGCTGGGCGCCGAGATCCGCCAGGAAGCCACGCCGATCCGTCACATCAGCGGTCCCCCTTCGAGCCCCGCAAGGCCCGCCACCGGCCTACTGGACACGCCTGACTACAAGGGGCACTACTCGAAAGCAATGACCGTTCGAGCGACCTGGTACAACGCATCGCACGGTGGCAAGGAGCCAGGCGACGCTGGCTATGGGCGAACCGCAACAGGAATGCAGCTGACGCGCGGCATCTGTGCGGTCGATCCGTCCGTCATCCCGTTCTTCACGCGCTTCGTCGTGCCCGGCTATGGGCAGTGTGTGGCTGCCGACACCGGTGGGGCGATTAAGGGGAACATAATTGACCTCGGCTTCCCCGAAGAAGACGGTGACCCGGGATGGGGGAGCCGCATCGTCGAGATCTACGTAATCGACTGAGGCGATTCCGGCCCCTACGATCGTAGGCGTGCCCCCCCCACATCTGGCCAGACCCGCGGCGCGGAAGTCGCTCGGGCAGCATTTCCTTCGTGACAGCGGCGTCCTTGCAGATATCGCCGCGGCGGTGCGTGTGCCCGCAGGAGGAATGATCGTGGAGATTGGCCCGGGTACCGGCGAGCTGACCGCGACGCTTCTTGAGCGCGGGATTCCGCTTGTCGCGATCGAGGTTGAGGAGCGGATGCTCCGCCACCTGAGAAGGCGATTCCCGGCGGAGGGACGCCTCCGCCTCGTGCATGGTGATGCGCGGGAGGTCGATCTCGGGTCCCTGATCCCCGCTGATGTCCCATTCGTGGTGGTGGGGAATCTACCCTATTTCGCGGCGAATCCGATCATTCGTCACGTGGTCGAGGGCCGTCGGTTGCCAGGTGAGATGGTCGTGATGGTCCAGCGCGAAGTGGGTCGCGAGATCGCGGCCCCCGAGGGCCACTTCTCCCTGCTGACGGTCTCCGTGCGTGTCTACGCGACCGTGGAGACGCTCTTCGATGTCCCGGCCGAGGCCTTCGATCCTCCACCCAGGGTCTGGTCGTCCGTACTCCGCCTCGCGCTCCGGGAGCGGCCGCTGGTGCCGCCTGAACGTCGGGAAGCGTTCTTTGGGCTGGTCTCACGCACGTTTCGCAATCCGCGAAAGCAGATACACAACGCGCTCGCCCGAAGCACGTGGCTGCCGACGGAAGGTGCCGGCGAAGCCCTTAGTGTGGCAGGCGTTGACCCGGCGCGCCGCGCGGAGACGCTCACGATCAGCGAGTGGCTGTCTCTGCTGGACGCGTGCGAGGGGATTCGTGCCCAGGACTGAGGGGTTGTCGGGCCTGGCACCGGCGAAGGTGAACCTCACGCTGAGAGTCGGACACCGAAGGCCCGACGGGTTCCACGAGATTGACACGGTTCTGCAGACACTCAGCCTGGCCGACGAGGTGTTCCTGAAACTCCACGGCACGCGTGGGCTCACGGTCGACGGCCCGTTCGCAGATGGGACTCCTGCGGATGATTCGAATCTGGCCTTGCGCGCTGCGGCCCAGCTCGCCCGGCTGGCGCACCAGTCGCTCGATCGGGTCTCGATTCATCTCGAGAAGCGCATTCCGCCGGCGGCGGGGCTCGGTGGTGGCGCCTCGGATGCAGTCACAACACTGCGACTGCTGCAGCGAGCCTGGGCCAACGTTCGTGAAGAGATGCTGATCGAGGTCGCCAACAGGATTGGAAGTGACGAGGCGTTCTTCCTGATAGGTGGCACCGTCCGTGCCCGCGGACGTGGTGAGCGCGTGTCGCGACTCCCCGACCTCAACCGCCACGATGTCGTCCTGTTCGTTCCGGAGGGGACGATCGCGGACAAGACCGCGCGCATGTTTGCGGCCTTCGATGCGATGACGGAGTTGGCTGAGTTGGCTGGCGAGGATGCGGGGGACGCTTCCGCGCTGCACCTGGATGCGATCACGCCGGGGGCAGTGGTCAACTCGTTCACGGAAGTTGCTTTCTCCGTCTTCCCAGGGCTTGGCGCACTGCGAGACGCGATCCAGGAGCGCATCGGCGAGTCCGTTTGTCTTGCCGGGGCGGGGCCCACTCTGTTCTGGATCGGCAGGGATGGGCGAGGTGCGTCCATCGCGGCGAAGGCCAAGGGCGTGCCGTGCCTGGTGATTCAGACCGCGACGGCGGCTTCACAGTGGCAGGGGTAGTCGCTGGATGGGTGGCCGGGTATGCGATGGCTATGCTGACGACAGCCGCGCTGACGTTTCTAGCGACGCGAGAGCGGGCCGGCAGCTTCGTGGGTCGTTGGATCTCCGAGGAGATCCCGGTCGGGTTGGTCACCGTGCCAGTTTCGATCGGATCGATTGTCGGATGGACGATCATCGGCCTGGTCGCAGGGTCCGCGTACCAGGCGGGGGAGATGGAAGCCCAACCCGGTGCGCTGGGGAGTCCGAGTTGGCCGTTTTCGGTTGGGATGGCGATCCTGGCGCTCTTTCCGCTGATTCCGTTGACGGCGCTGGCATCGCGCTACTGGTGGCTCTGGGTCGTCCTGTCGGCGTCGTTCGCGGGGCTGTTTGGCTGGCTGATGCCCGTACTCGCGGCCCGATGATATACTTCTGGCTCTTCGCCAAACTCTACAAGGAACCGGGAGGCGCGTGTGCCGGGCACCATTATCGACATGCACGTGCACACAACCAAAGGCGCCTCCGACTCGATGCTCAACCCCGACGACCTCATTCTCGAGGCCACGCGCGTGGGGCTGACCGGAGTCAATGTGAGCGAACACGACCGCATGTGGGAGTCGTGGGATCTCGCGCCCTTTCGGAAGAAGCACGACCACATCTTCGTGTCGAACGGCATGGAAGTGTCTACCGACATGGGCCACATTCTCGCTATCGGCCTGAAGGGATATGCGCCTGGTATTCGACACCTGGCGAGATTGCGCGAAGTCGCCGATGAGCAGGGCGCGTTCCTGGTGGCAGCGCACCCGTTTCGGCACTTCTTCGACCCGGTTCATTTCAAGCGAGAAGGGAAAGAGCCGTTCAACCTTACGCCGGAACAGGCGTGCAAGCTGCCGGTGTTCCAGCTGGTACACGGCATCGAAGTGCTGAACGGCTGTAACACTCCCCGCGAAAACTACTTTGCGCTGCAGGTGGCCAAGCTGCTGGCGAAGCCCGGCACGGGGGGCTCGGATGCGCATTCGACCCAGGGGATAGGGTATTTCGTCGCCGTCTTCGAGGAGCAACTGGAGAGCCAGGAGCAGATGGTTGAGCAGATGCACAGGGGCAGGTTCTGGCCTGCGAGCGGGCTCGCGGAGGGCAAATTAAGAAACTACTGGGAAGACGCCGAAGCGGTATCGTTCTACGAGTAGGCAGGTCGCGGTTTCGCCGGTGGAGCCACACCCGCACGCGGAGTAAACTGCTGACCCAGGACCGGGCGCCTGCCCGGCCTTTGTTTGACCCGGCCTCGAGCGGTTGACGCTGGGAACTCGATTTCGGTAGGCGATCTCCCTCAATGAGACCTGGCACGAACGCACCTGATGTCACGGACGAGACCTCCGGTGGTCCCATGCTCCGGCTCTGGTCGGCCATTGGCTTGATGCTGTTGCTTGCGTTCCCGGGAATCGCGTTGCGATTCGCCGGGGTCGAGCCGCCCGCCCTGGCGGGCGCTGCCCTTTTCGGGCTTTCGATTCTGGCGGCCGCGTTTCTGTTGAGCTGGGCGGCAGAGACCGCCGAGATGGACATGTCGCAAGGCCTGTCCCTGGCAATCATCGCGGTCATCGCAGTCCTTCCAGAGTATGCAGTGGACCTGGTACTGGCCTGGCGGGCGGGTGCCGACCCCGAAGAGGCCGAGCGAGGATTGGCGATCGCCAACATGACCGGTGGGAACCGGCTGCTCATCGGCATAGGCTGGCCGTTGGTCTTCGCGCTGTTCGTCTACCGCACGCGTATTCGTGAGCTCGTGGTCGATCGCCAGCGCTCGCTTGAGCTGACATTCCTCGCAGTCGCCACCCTCTACGTGATCTTCATCCCCATCCGTCACGCGGTGAGCATCATCGACTCCATCGTCCTGGTGTCGATGTTCCTGATGTATGTCTACTTCACCAGCCGGATGGAATCCGAAGAAGTGGAGCTTGCGGGCCCCGCCCGAGCGATGGGGGCACTACCGAATACGCGGCGCCGGCTGGTCGTCGGTGGACTACTCGGCTATAGCGCGCTCGGGATCTTCTCTTCCGCGGAGCCCTTTGCGGATTCCTTGATCCACCTGGGAGAGAACCTGGGGATCTCCGAGTTCGTGCTGATCCAGTGGCTGGCGCCGCTCGCATCGGAGTCGCCCGAAGTGCTGGTGGCGGGTCTGCTTGCCTGGCGCGGACGGGCGGCAGTGGGCATGGGCGTGCTCATATCTTCGAAGGTGAACCAGTGGACCCTGCTGATCGGAACGCTGCCAATTGCGTTTCTGATCTCACATGGGACCTTCTCATGGGCGGGCGGACTTCCGCTCGACGACCGCCAGCGCGAGGAGATCTTTCTCACCGCGGCGCAGTCAGCCTTCGCGATCGCCGTGTTTGCAAATCTCAAGATGGGCCGGCGCGAGGCGGTTGCGCTGTTCTTGCTCTTCGGCACGCAGCTCTTCATTACCGACGAGCGCGCGCGGGTCTTGTTCGCCTTCGCATACTCCGTGCTGTGCGTAGCCATCCTCGTCGTGAACCGCCGGGAACTCCCGGTGACCGCGTCGTCAGCATGGCACATCATCCGGGGCAGGCCTCTCCAGGTCGAAGGCGAAGAGGCCGGGAAAGAGGCTGCATCCCGTCGCAAGCGATCC
>CAZCDK010000022.1:4902-17735 GCA_964497285.1 uncultured Anaerolineaceae bacterium
CTGCCCACCGGCAAGGTCCTGGTCGTGGGCGGCTGCACGGGTGACGCCGCGCTGGCCAGCGCGGAGCTGTACGACCCGGCCAAGGATGCCTGGCCGCCTGCGACCTCCTTGCGCGAAGCGCGCTGCTGGCACACCGCGACCCTGCTGCCGGACGGCAGGGTGCTGGTTGTGGGCGGTCGGGATAGCCGCAACGTGAGCGAGGGGATCGGCAGGAAGTTGGTACGCCCGGTAGGACTCGAACCTACGACCTTTAGGTCCGCAACCTAACGCTCTATCCGCTGAGCTACGGGCGCCCGTGAACCCATGGTGCCGAAGGTGAGATTTGAACTCACACGCCCGTGAAGGACACTACGCCCTGAACGTAGCGCGTCTGCCATTCCGCCACTTCGGCTCCTGTAATCCATTATGGGAGCCGCCCGGCGAGCGTTCAACCGCGAGTGGGCTTCGCCTCAGCTGTCTATCCCCTTACCCGCGGCGGGCTAGAATGCCTTTTCACAGATGACCGCCAGCAGAGCCGCCACCCGCGATGCCGGCCGGGCGCATCGACCCCCGGTGCGCATTCACTATGCCTCGTTCGAATCGCGCGTTGCAGCGGGCGTGCTCGACGTGCTGGTTCTGTTCATCATTGCGTCCTTGCTGGTCACCGCTGGCTCCATCGTGGTCCTTGTGTCGTCGGACTTTGAGAAGGTCGAGCCATCGGCGACGGCAATCAATATCCTCTGGGGTTGCGTGGGAGCCATTCCGGCGGCCTATGTCCTGTACTTCTTCGTCGCGCTCGCCTGGAAGGGCCAGACGGTCGGGGCGGCGGTAATGCAGATTATGGTGATTCGCTCGGATGGCCGGCCGCTTGGCGTGCTTGGATCAATGGCGCGAGTGATCGCCCTCGGTACATACGCGCTCTTCGTTGGGGTGGGGGTAGTCGCGGCGTATTCCCTGCGGGATTCTGCAGGTCAAGCAGCGGCCGCGGTGGGCGCCGCTTTCTCACTCGCGACGATAGGATTCCTCATCGCGGCCTTTGATTCCCATCGCAGGACCTTGCATGATCGCATCGCCGGCACGATCGTCGTCCAGCTTGACTAGGCGGCAGCGCCAGTGACGGGCCCGGGCGGCAGCGGCCAGTTGGGACAACATGGGGCGCGGGAGCGCATCGCCCGTGACGTAGAGGCTGGTTCGGCGGCAGGAAGAGAAGGTCTACTGGTGTTCCTGGTGGCAGTCGTGACCTTCCTTCTGGTTGCGTCGGCGAGCGTTCGCCAGGCAACAAACCGGGACCGAGCGACAGTTGTCCTTGAGAACGTGGTGGCGTCCACGACCGAAATCGACATGGTGCTGGTGGAGGACCTTGCCGACGCCAGGCGCACCGCGCAGTCTGGCCGGACGGCCCTCGTGGCCCTTCCCGGGTACCCCATCGACGTGTACTTCACGCGCGAAGAGGCCGCGACGCTGGACGAACCGGCCATCCGCGAACTTGTGCTCAGGCGCTCGGCAAGCCTTGTCTATGACGAGGGTCTTCGTGCCTTTGATCGCACCGGCCAGCAGGAATTCGGTGTGTTTTCGATCCAGGGTCTTCTGGACCTCCTGGTCGACCGGCTGACGGCGGACACGCACGATCGCGCAGGATGGGGGGTTGCTCTCCTCGCGGTTGCGGGGGCGGCACTGGCAGCGGCCGTGCTGCTGCTGGCAGAAGGTTGCAGCGGCTTCTCGAAGCTTGGAATCGCAGTCGTGACGGGCTCCGGGTTCGGGTTTCTCGTGTCCGGGCTCTGTTGGCTCGCGGCGGGTTGGATTGGAACTGACGACCAGTTCGTTGCGGACCTCCAGGACATCATGCGTACACTGCTCGCCATCCCCCTTCGCAACAACCTCGTCGTGATGCTGGGCGGGTCCATTGTTGTCGCGGCCGGGCTGGTGACGGGCTACGTCGCGCGCGCTGCCGGTCTGTACCTCGAGGACCCGCTCCCGGCCGTGCGGCAGCCTGACGGCCGAGGGGGCTAGGACCTGGACCCGGGGCGTCCAGGGCTTGCGAGGAAATCTCGCGACCCCAGGACGCGGCCCGCCGGACAGTTGGCTTCCAGGGGGCAGTGGTCGCATGCTGGCGAACGTGCGGCGCACATGCGCCTGCCGTGCTTGATCAGGAGCATGTGAAACGGGTAGTAGTCGATTGGGTCGACGAGCGCCTCAAGCCGTTCGTGGGCGCGTTCGGGTGTCGTGGTCACCGGTATAATCCCAAGCCGCTTGGCCACGCGCTCCACATGGGTGTCGACAGGTAGAGCAGGGCGCCCGAGGGCAAACAGGAGCACGCACGCGGCCGTCTTGGGCCCCACGCCGGGCAGTCCGAGAAGCCACCGGCGCGCTTCTTCCGTAGGCATCGCTCTGAGGAAGTCGACGTCCCAGCCGGGTGAGAGACTACCGACTGCCCGGAGCACCGCCTGGATGCGGGGCCCCTTCTGCCGGGCGAGTCCACCAACCGAGATTGCGTCGACGATGTCGGCCAAGGGAGCATCCACGATGGACCGCCACGAAGGAAAGCGGCGCAGAAGGCGAATGAAGGCACGGCCGCTATTGGTGTCGGCGGTATTCTGCGAGAGGATTGTGAGCACCAACTCGCCGACCGCATCGCCGTGCGCAACGAGTTCAGGCCAGCCGTAGAGAGCGGAGAGGGTGGAGATTACGGTCTTGGGGGCAAGTGCCATGGGATCCGAAGGATACGGTGAGCGTTGCGGTCCAGCACAAGCGGCGTGGGCCGCGCGCTTCGGGCGTGGTTGCAGCTACCATGGCCCAATGACGAGTAAGGAGATCCGGCTTACGGACCTGACCGGCTGCGGCGGCTGAGCATCCAAGGTGGGGCCTTCGGCCCTGGCGCAGGTGCTGTCGCCGCTTACCGGTCTGTTCAGCAGTGAGAACCACCCCGACCTCCTTGTCGGGCTGGGTGTCGCCGATGACGCCGCGGTCTTTCGCGTGAGCGCAAAGACGGCCGTGGTGGCGACGCTCGATTTCTTCGCACCGCTGGTTGACGATCCCCACACGTACGGCGCGATCGCCGCAGCAAACGCGATGTCGGACATCTACGCCATGGGCGGCGAGGTTGTGCTTGCCCTCAACATCGCCGCGTTTCCCGAGAGCCTGCCGCCCGAGACCATGACTGCCATCCTGCGCGGCGGCGCGGAGAAGGTGGCGGAGGGAGGCGGGATCGTTGCCGGCGGCCATACCATTTGGGACGACGAGCCAAAGTTCGGCCTGAGCGTCCTCGGGCTCGTCCACCCGAAGAGATTGCTCTCGAAGGCCGGACTGCGGCCCGGCGACCTGCTCTACCTGACCAAGCCGGTCGGCACGGGCACGCTCCTCTCAGCCGCGCGGTCGCATGGGGGAATGGGGTCCTGGTCAGAGGAAGCCACGACGTGGATGCTCCGCCTGAACCGGCACGCGTCCCACATTGCCCGGGAGGTTGGCATCCGAGCGGCAACCGATGTCACGGGGTTCGGCCTGTTGGGGCACCTCTGGGAAATGGCAGAACGTTCCGGCGTCGTCGTCGAGGTTGAGGCCTCCGCGGTGCCGATGCTGGGCGGTGCGCGCGAATCGATGGCGCTCGGCATACACACGGGTGGGGAGGGCCGCAACCGCGCGTGGGTGGGAGACAACGTTACCCGAGAGGCGGGCATCGACGAGAACGTGGAGGCATTGCTTTTCGATCCGCAAACCTCGGGCGGCCTGCTCCTGGGCTGCCCAGCCAGGCGTGCGGCGAGACTCGAAGCTGCCTTCGCGCGTGACGGCGCGCCCTTGTGGCGGATCGGAAGGGTCTCGGAGGGCAGGCCGCATGTCCTGGCGCGTGGGTCCCAACGAGGCGGAACTGGCGTCGGCTGGACCGGTCGTTGATTGTTCGTGCTTCGAGCGCCTGCCTATACTCGGTGCTGGTCCCCATCGGGGAGGAGTGAGGTTGAACGTCGCCACTATTGAGTTCGAGACCACTATCGGTCTCGAAGTTCACTGCCAGCTCAAGACCCTCAGCAAGATGTTCTGCGGATGCAGCGCTGCCTATTCGGGCGCGGAGCCGAACACGCATGTCTGCCCCGTTTGTCTCGGAATGCCGGGCGTGCTGCCGGTCATCAACGAGAAGGCGATCGACTTCATCGTGATGACCGGGCTGGCGCTAAACTGCCAGATCCCCGAGTTCTCCAAGTTTGATCGCAAGAACTATCACTACCCGGACCTGATGAAGGGCTACCAGATTTCGCAATACGACCTGCCGGTATGCGTTGGCGGGTGGCTCGACGTCGAGGCGGATGGGAAAACCAGGCGCCTGGGTATCACTCGGGTGCACATGGAGGAGGACACCGCGAGGCTCGTCCACCGGGTGGACGCGGCGACGGGTGATGGATATAGCCTCATCGACGTCAACCGTGGTGGGTCGCCGCTGATGGAAATCGTGAGCGAACCGGAGATGCGCACTGCCGCGGAGGCCCGCGAGTACCTGGTTCGGCTGCGTCAGATCCTGCGCTACATCGGCGTCAGCGAAGCCAACATGGAGGAGGGGGACTTCCGCTGCGATGCGAACATAAGCCTTTGTCCGCGCGGTGCCGGCGTCTTCGGCAGCAAGGTCGAGGTCAAGAACATGAACAGCTTCCGGGCAGTGCATGACGCGCTGCTTTTTGAGGAGAAGCGCCAGGCGGCCGTGCTTCGGGCGGGCGGGACAGTCCCCCAGGAGACGCGAGGCTGGGTCGATGACCGGGCGGAGACCGTGTCGCAACGCTCGAAGGAATTCGCGCACGACTATCGCTACTTCCCGGAGCCGGACCTTCCGCCGCTCACCCTCAGCCGCGAGCGAGTCCGTGCGCTGCGCGAGCAGCTCCCCGAACTCCCGGAAGCCCGGAAGACCCGTTTCCTCTCGCTTGGGCTCACCGCACACGAAGCCTCGTCGCTGACCGAGTCGCGCGATCGAGCGGACTACTTCGAGGAGGTAGCTGCTCGAGTCCGGCTCGATCGTGTTCGAGCGGTCAAGGTTGCGGCGAATTGGGTGCTCGGTGAAGTTGGGAGATGGACGAACACGAGCGGCCGCAGCATCGGCGAACTACCCGTCCGGCCGGTCCAACTAAGCGAACTCATCGGGATGGTGGAGTCTGGGACCATCACCGCGGCTGTTGCCAAGGAGGTCTTCGACCGGATGGCGGCGACCGGTGAGGGCGCGCCAGGGATCGTTGAGGCGGCGGGACTTGCCCAGATCAGCGGCCAGGATGAGATTCTGGCTATCGTCAAGAAGGCGGTTTCGGCGAACGAGAAGGCCGTCGCGGACTACCGATCGGGGAAGGACACGGCACTGAAGTTCCTGATCGGCCAGGTCATGCGCGAAACCAGGGGGCGGGCGAATCCGCAGGTGGTCGAAAGGCTGATCGTGGCCGAACTGGAAGCGAAATGATTACTTTGCCTATCGGTATGACGGCCCGGTGGTATACTCCCACCCGATGACGTTCGAACGCATCCGCGAACACAGCGCGTTCAAGTGGCTCTATCCGGGAATGCACATAAAGCGCTGGCTGGCGCTGGTGGCGTTTGGTGTGTGCCTGATGGGTCTCGGGATAGCCTACATCCTGCGGGAGACCTACCTGTCCTACACGTTCCCGGGTGAGTTCTACTACCTGACGCTCCAGTTCATCCCGCGCTGGGGACGGGGTTTGCTCTTCATCATGCTCTCGATCTCCACGGTCGGTCTGGCAATCTGGAAGCTGAACGAGTCGCTGCTGTTCGCCTTCGTGCGTCCCGACAGGGATCGGAGCCTTTCGGAGACGATCTACAACAAGCGAATCCTCGGGCGCGGACCGAAGATCGTGGCAATCGGCGGGGGAACGGGCCTTTCGATGCTGCTCCGCGGCCTCAAGGGGCGCACGAGCAATCTGACCGCGATCGTTACGGTGGCGGACGACGGCGGCAGCACCGGCCGATTGCGGCAGGAGTTTGGCGTCATCGCGCCGGGCGACATTCGGCAGTGTATTTCCGCACTGGCCGAGGCCGAGCCCCTCATGACCAGCCTGTTTCAGTACCGTTTCCTGGAAGGCAGCGGCCTGGAAGGCCACTCATTCGGCAACCTCTTCATTGTGGCAATGGCGGAAGTCACCGGGAACTTCGAAACGGCGATCCATGAGACTGGCCGAGTGCTGAACGTTCGCGGCGACATCTTTCCGTCCACTCTTGAAGATGTGACGCTGAGCGCACGCACGCATGAGGACGAAATGGTCCATGGGGAGCACAACATCACCGAGCGTGGCGCCGCGATTCGTCAGGTCTTCCTCAATCCGCCGTCAGCTGCCGCTCACCCCGACGCTGTTCGGGCCATCCTCGAAGCCGATGTTGTAGTAGTCGGCCCGGGGAGTCTGTTCACGAGCGTGATGCCCAACCTCCTCGTCGAAGGGATTCGGAAGGCTCTGGTGGCCACCTCGGCCATCCGGGTGTTCGTCTGCAATGTTGCCACGCAACACGGGGAGACAGATGGTTTTGGTGTGGCCGACCACCTGGAGGCAATCGAACGCCACATCGGACACGGAATGATCGAGGCGGTGATTGCCAACAACAACGTCACGCGGGCTTTGCCCGAAGACTGGAAGTCGGTGGCGGTGACAATGGACCAGTCCAACGCGGCGGCCTTCGCGGGAGTGCGTGTTGTGGAGGCCGACGTCATCGCGGAAGAGAACCGGTACCGCCATGATCCGGCGAAGCTCGCGGCTACGATTCTGCGCCTGTATGATGAGCGGAGTTCGTTGCCATCCGATCCCGGCAGGCGGCGTGCCGACGAAGCAGTCCTCACCACACGGTAAGAAGATGCTGAACATTCTCCAGATAGTCATCTCCGTCACTCTGATCATCGTCGTTCTGCTCCAGGTGAAGGGCTCAGGGTTCGGCGCTGCTCTTGGCGGGATGTCGGGTGGCTCGGTTTTCCGCACGAAGCGCGGCCTTGAGCGAACGCTCTTCCAGGCCACGATCATGCTCGTCATTGTCTTCGTCATGGTTTCGTTCCTCAGTGTTGCATCGCAATAGCCGCCCATGACCCGTGGCTCGCCGCCATCGCGCCGCATCGTTATGCTCGCCCTCGTCTTCGGCGTCGCTGTCTTGGGGGCAGGAGGCTCGCTGTGGCTCAGGCTCTCAGGCGGCGAGAGCGGTGTCCTCACTGACGACAGCACCTACATCGAAGGCGTGGCGGGGACCTGGCAGCGGGTAAACCCGCTTTTCGCCTCGACGAACGAAGTGGACCAGGACCTTTCCCAACTGGTGTTTGCAGGACTCGTGCGGCTTGGGCCGGCGGGCCAAGTGGAGCCCGACATGGCTTCCGAGCCGCGAGTCTCGGAGGACGGCAAGACCTACACGTTCGCCCTGAGGCAAGGGCTGAAGTGGCATGACGGCGCCCCGGTAACGTCAGCCGACGTGGCATTCACGATCCGTGCTCTGACGTCGCCTGACTTCAAGGGCGAGCCGGCGCTGGTCGATCCCTGGCTCGGAGTCGAGGTGGAGACGCCTGACGCCACGACCGTCGTGTTTCGGTTGAAGCAGGCATATGCTCCGTTTCTCGCGCGCCAGGCCACGGTCGGAATCCTGCCCCAACACCTGCTGGGGAACCTGTCCGCCGCGACGCTCTTCGAGGCACCGTTCAACGCCGCGCCGATAGGCTCCGGACCATACCGCCTCCGATCGCTCGATTCCCGGGAGGCTGTGCTGGAAGCGAACCCGGACTATCACTTCGGCGAGCCACACGTGGCCAGGCTGAAGCTACGGTTCTACACGGACTATCCTGCCGCCCTGAGCGCTCTTCAACAGGGAGCGGTGGAAGGGGTCATGTTCCGAGACGGCCTGAGTGATGCCCAACTCGCCGACTTGCAGCGGAACAAGAGCGTCCACATCGACCACCCGCAGAGGGGCGCGTACATCGTGCTGTACCTCAACAACGACCAGGCTGCGTTCTTCCAGGATACGCGCGTCCGGCAGGCGATCTCACTGGGGCTGGATCGCAAGGCGGTCGTCGAGCGCGTGTTCCATGGTGTGGCGAGGCCGTCGAACTCGCCGATTTCGCCGGGCACATGGGCGTATGCGGAACAGTACGACACGACCAGTGCACGCGTCATCGAAGCGACGAAGCTGCTCCAGGCGGCGGGATGGAAGCCACAAGCGACGACCGGGATTCTCGTAAAGGAAGGAGCGGAGTTCCGGATCACGATCCGGACAGACAGCGATCCGATACGCGTGGCGATTGCCGCGGAGGTCGCGCGTCAGCTGGAGCCGATGGGAATACGCGCGACCGTGGCGAGCACAACCTTCTCCGTGCTCCGGCGCGACTTCCTGCAGGAGCGCAAGTACGACGCAGCGGTGGCGGGCTGGGATCAAGGCCCGGATCCGGATCCCTATTCCGGGTGGCACAGCTCGCAGATGGGAACTGCCGGCCTGAATCTCGCCAACTTCGCAGACGTTGTCGCAGACAGCCTCATCGCGAAGGGCAGAACGAGCACCGACAACGAGGTGCGTCGCGACGCCTACCGGCAGATCCAGGAAGTATGGCAGGACCTTGTGCCCAGCGTGGTCATTGCCTATCCCCAGTACACTTACGCGTATACGTCCGCGCTAAAGGGGCCGAAGCCCGGGGTGCTGTTCTCCGCGTCACTCCGCTTCGCTGACATCTACCGTTGGAAGCTCTAGCTCCGCCCATCTTTCTCTTGAGTGACTTCGGTTCGCGGGACCACTACGTGGGCCACGTGAAGGCCGTCATCGCGGGCATCGCGCCCCGGTCGGCTGTCATTGACATCTCCAACGAGATCGAGCCTTTCGCCATCGATGAGGCAGCATGGATGCTCGAGGTCACGCTGCCGCTCCTGCCAAGGGACGCACTCGTTGTCGTGGTGATCGACCCGGGCGTGGGTACCACGCGGCGAGGGCTGGTGGTCCGTCGTGACGGGCACTGCTTCTTCGGGCCCGACAACGGCGTGCTCTCTGTCGTGCTTCGAACCAGCCGCGGCGAGCCGGCAAAGGGCTGTGATGTCCGCGAGCTCTGTGACCCCCGGTTCCAGCGGCCGGCTGTGAGTAGCACCTTCCACGGTCGGGACATCTTCGGTCCTGCCGCGGCATGGGTTGCTTCCGGAGTGGACTACCGGCGTTTGGGCCCACCGGTGAGCGAGGCGACCGTTCTGCCACCGTTCTGCGCCCAACCAGATGGCTTTGGGCGCCTCGTCGGCCGAATCGTACACATCGACCGCTACGGCAACCTGGTGACGACGGTGCGGGCCGCCCAGTTGTTCCCGAAGTTTGCGCTCGAAGTGGCGGACCGGGAGATCGCGAACCACACTCGGACGTTCGCCGAGGCGCCTGTGGGAACGCTCTTCTGCCATGCGGACAGCTCAGGGTTCGTCGCAATCGCCGTCAACCAAGGGAGTGCGTCGGCGACGCTCGGTGCACGGCGCGGCGATGCTGTCGTGGTGCACGCTCGTTGAACCCGTCAAGCACCCGCGTCGTATTCATGGGGTCGCCTGCGTTCGCGGTTTGGCCGCTTCGGGCGCTTGTGGAATCCGGATATGCTGTAGTGGGCGTCGTGACCCAGCCGGACCGCCCGGCCGGGCGAGGAAGCCACCTGACTCCACCGAAAGTCAAGGCTGTTGCCGAAAACCTCGGCCTGGGAGTGATCCAACCCGAGACCCTGCGAGACGAGGTGGTGCGAGCGGAGCTGATCGCATGGCGGCCAGATCTGTTCGTGGTGGCTGCGTTCGGGAAGATCCTTTCCCGGGCGGTCCTCGCAATCCCTCGGCGGGGGTGCGTTAACGTCCACGCTTCGCTGTTGCCACGCTGGCGAGGCGCTTCGCCGATCGCGGCTTCGATCCTCGCCGGGGATGCTGAGACAGGTGTGTCGATCATGGAGATGGCTCCCAGGATGGACGCGGGCGCGGTGATCGCCCGGCAAGCGACTCCCATCCTCCCAGAAGACACAGCGGGCGTGCTCGAAGCGCGCCTCGCCGAGCTTGGTGGGCAACTGCTGGTCGACGCACTTCCCGCGTGGATCGACCGGACGATAGTCCCGGAAGCCCAGGACGAACTTCAGGCGAGCTACTGCTCACTCCTGACGAAGGGGGACGGGCGCCTGAGTGAAGCGATGACGGCCAGCGAAGCGGAGCGTGCAGTGCGCGCCTACAACCCGTGGCCCGGCGCGTTTGTCTCCTACCGGGGCGGTCGTCTTGGCATCTGGAAGGCCCACATCGAGCCGGCCAGCGCGGGACTGGTACCGGGTGCGATTGTCGCCGCGGAGAAGCGCCCGGCGCTTGTTTGCCGCGACGGCCTCCTCGTCCTCGACCTGGTGCAGATGGCTGGCGCCAGGCGCCAATCTGGCCGGGACTTCCTCAACGGCCACCGCGGGGCACTCGGTTCAGGAGCAACACTCGTATGAGGTCAAGTGCGGGAGGAAAGAGAGACCGGCCGGCAGCAGCCGATCTCTTTCGCTACCTGCCCGTCGAAATGGACGAACTCATCCTCCAGCTGGGCGAGCGGCGCTACCGGTCGGACCAGATCCTTCATGCGCTGTACCGCGGGTTCGCACCGTCGTTGGAGGGCATTCCGGTCCTCCCCGCAGGGCTCCGAACGGCGCTAGCGGAAGCGGGTCACAGGGTTGGTGCGACGCATGAAGTGGGCCGGGTCGAGAGCGAGGATGGCCTGACTACGAAGCTGCTGGTTCGCCTGGGTGATCAGACGTTGATCGAGACGGTCCTGATGCGGTACCCGGAGAGGAGAGGCCACCCGCGGTCCACCGTGTGCGTGTCGACGCAGGCCGGGTGCGCGATGGGCTGCGTGTTCTGTGCTACGGGACCAATGGGCTTCAAGCGCAACTTGAAGGCCGAGGAGATCGTGGCCCAGGTCATCCACTTCGCGCGCATGATGCGCGAGCGAGGTGAACACATCACCAACGCCGTCTTCATGGGCATGGGTGAGCCCCTCGCCAACTACGATGAGACCGTGCGCGCCCTGCGCCTGTTGACTGATCCGCGCGCGTTCGGTCTGTCCCAACGTGGCATCACCATCTCTACGGTCGGTGTGATCCGTGGGATCGAGCGGCTATCGGACGAGGGGCTGCAAGTGGGTCTCGCCATCTCGCTTCATGCGCCGAACGATGCGCTCCGGCAGCGCCTTGTGCCGACTGCAACACCCCACTCAGTTGCCGACCTGCTGTCCGCCGCCGGGCGCTACTTTGCCAAGACGGGGCGTCGCGTCACGTTCGAATACGCCCTGATCGAAGGGGAGAACGACTCGCCAGGACTGGCGGCCGAGCTTGCCTGCTTGTTGAAGGGCACGGGCATCCACGTCAACCTCATCCCTGTCAACGCCACCGCGGGCAGATTCCGTCGGCCACCGCGCGCCCGCGTTGTTGCCTTCGAGCGAGTGCTGCGAGGGGAGGGCGTCAACTGCACCGTCCGGGCGGAGAAAGGAACCGAGATCTCGGCGGCATGCGGTCAGCTTCGGACAGACCTGGAGGGGCTATCGCGCAACCCGCTGCGCGATCGACCGGAGGGCGACAACCACAACCTTGCCGAGGGCCATTCCAACGCCAATAGCGACCGCGGATCGCATGTCCAGCAGGGTGTGGACCTCGCCGCGCACGACCGGCGAGGCCAGGATGAAGGAATGCACCTCATCGCAGGCCACCGACTTCGCAGCGATCACGCCGACGTTGCTCTGCCGAATCGTGCCCTGACTGAAGCTGCCGATTCCGATCGCGCTGCGGTCGACGGTGACCTGTGAGGCGCGAAGCCGGTGTACGGCCGCGCGTTCGAGCTGGGCTTGTTCGGCGTCAAGACTGCGAACGGCGGAACGTTGTACGGTCACATGTGTCGCCCGGAGGTCATCGAGTCGATCGCCGGTGAGGCGAGAAGTCGAAGAGCCGTTGCCGTTCACCATGCCCTGCCTCCCGGAGGAGGCTCCAACGTAGACCCGGCCCCAGAAAAGCGCAATCCTCAATCGCGAAGATGCGCACAGACGACTTCACGTTCGAATTGCCGGCGAAACTCATAGCACAGCAACCGGCCACGCCACGTGACGCGTCCCGGCTGATGCTGCTGAGGCCGCCTACGCGGGCGGTCGCTCATCACGTGTTTCGGGAGCTTCCGAGGCTGCTGATTCCCGGCGACCTGCTCGTTGTGAATGACACACGGGTGATGGCGGCGCGTTTGCACGGACGGCGGGACGACACCGGCGGCGCGGTCGAGGCGCTCCTCGTGCGGCCGCTCACCGATCGCCGATGGGAGACCCTGCTTCGGCCCGCGCGACAGGCCGCTCCCGGCCGTCGCTTCCGATTCGCGACGGCGATCGGAGAACTCGCAGCCGCGGTTGTTTCTCGCGACGAAGGCATCGTGGTTCTCGACTTCGAGCGTCCGTTCGATCCGGGCGTGATTGGCGAGGTACCGCTGCCACCATACATAACAGAGTACCGAGGCGACCCGGAACGGTATCAGACGGTCTACAGTCACGAGCCGCGGAGCGCTGCTGCACCGACCGCGGGGCTGCACTTCACCGACAGGCTGCTCGAAGAGCTGACGGCGATGCAAGTGGAGCTCATGCCGGTGACCCTTGAGGTTGGTCCGGGCACGTTTAAGCCGGTGACCGTCGACGATCCGCGCGAGCACCATCTCCACCCCGAGCACGTCACTGTTCCCGAGGCAACGGCGGCCAGCATCTGTGCGGCCAAGGCGGCGGGCCGGCGCGTGATCGCTGTTGGCACGACGGTTGTGCGAACGCTGGAGCACGTTGCGCGCGAAAGTGGGGGGATTGGGAGCTTCGATGGCTGGACGAGTCTTCGGATCCTCCCGGGCGATCCGTTTCAGGTGATCGATGGC
>CAZCDK010000022.1:17745-22113 GCA_964497285.1 uncultured Anaerolineaceae bacterium
CACCAACTTCCACCTGCCGCGTTCGACTCTGCTGATGCTCGTCTGCGCCCTGGCAGGCCCGGAGTTCGTTCTCGATGCATATCGCACGGCAGTGCGCGAACGGTATCGGTTCTACTCTTTCGGCGATGCGATGCTCATCCTGCCGTGATGCGCCGGGGATCAAGGCCGGCGACCGGGCTCCATCTGCTACGCTTCCTCTTCTTCCTCACCACCCTCGTCTTCGACATAGCTCGACGCGACGGCCGGAACGAGCGCCATTTCCTGGCCCTCGCGCTTTGCTCTGCGAGGGGGTGGGAGGGCTTTCAGCCTGTCGATCATGCCGTTGACCTGGTCCGGGGTTGTCCCTTCCGGCGTGACCACGACTGCGGTCCCGGAGTCGCGGAGCACGCGGAGCTCGGGGAGTTCGGCGTCGGGGGAGACGGTGACGAGCAACTGAGAACCAGAGAACGACGAGAGCCTGACCAGTTCGAGCTGGCCTGCAAGGGTCATGCTTCCGGGCTGGTGCTCAACGAGCAGCGCGTCGAGTCCGAGCGGGCCGAGCGCGCGCAAGGTGCTGTCGGTGGGCTGGCCTTCGATGGCGACCACAAGCCCCATCTTGTCTGGTTCGATCGCGTCCGCGGCTGTGCCGTCGAGAGTGCTGATCACGAAATCGCATCCGGCCGCGCGAAGCGCCTCGGCACCGGCGGCGTCGATGGCCGAGACCCACGCTCCCACCGTCGTGTCCTTCGCTGCCAGTCCCTCGATCAGGCTCTTGACCGCCCGGGAGTCGGCTGCGCAAGCGATGGCGAAGTCGGCTCCAGCGGCGAGCAGCGCCCTGGCGGCGCCGACGTCGGCGACGAGGACTGCGAGAAGCATCTGGCGGGGCTTCTCCCGCGTGGCAAGTCCGAATCCGATGCCCGGTCCGCGGGGCCTGGTGAGGCGGGCGATCATCTTCTGAAGCTGGCTCATGGCATCCTCCGGCAGTCGCCGCCCCGCGAGCCCGGGTTGGGCTCGACGTTGGCTTCGTCGTTGGCGTCAATTGTCGGGGTGCGGGAGACCCGGCGGCAACCGGGTGTCCTGACCGGCGGGCTCCTGCCGCGACCGTGCGCTACGCTGAATGAATCCCACGACCGGAGACCCTGTGAAAGAGTATTCTGGCCCTCCGCCGATGACCATCGACCCGGCGAAAAAGTACACCGCAACAATCAAGACGTCGGTCGGCATGATGAGTGCCGAGCTCTTCCCCGGCGACGCGCCGCAGACGGTCAACAACTTCGTGTTTCTGGCCCGCGACGGTTACTACGAGGACGTCATCTTTCACCGCGTGATCAGCGGGTTCATGATCCAGGGCGGCGATCCAACGGGTACCGGGCGCGGCGGCCCTGGCTACCGCTTCAACGACGAGCCGGTAAGGCGACCGTACCTGCGGGGCACGCTGGCGATGGCGAATGCCGGGCCAAACACTAACGGCAGCCAGTTCTTCATCATGCATCGCGACTACGGGCTGCCGCCCCAGTACACGATCTTCGGCAAGCTCACCGAGGGGGAAGCGGTCGTCGATGCCATCGTTCAGGCTCCAAAGGGGCCAGGCGATCGTCCGGTTGACCCGGTGACGATCGAGTCGATCACGATCGTGGAGGTCTAGGTCGGGCTATCCGAAATCGTGCGAACCTGGTGCGTCGATGCGGCCCGGCAGCGGACAGGGACGCAATGCGTCCGCGATGATGTTCGGGAAGCCACTCTTCGCGTTGTCGATCCGGCCGTGAACGATGACGAACGGCGTGGCGCGCACGAGTTCGCGCTGACGGTCTTGCAGCGCCGTGTAGATTACGACGTTCGCCAGCCCGAACTCGTCCTCCAGGAGCATGAACATTACGCCGCTGGCGGTCTGGGGCCGTTGACGCGTGACTACCATGCCCGCCATCTCGACGATCATGTCCTGGGGCAGGCGGTTGGGGTTGCGTTGGCCCCCGAGGTGCAGGCTGGTCACGAGCCCCTCATGGAGCAGTGGCCGTACGAGCGCCATTGGGTGTGGGCCGCCCGTCACTCCCAAGCGGTCGTAGTCCCAGGCTAAACCCTGCCATAGGGAAAGCCCTGGCAGCGGGATCATGTCATGGCCAACGGGCATCGGCAGAGATGGCTGTGCGATTTTGGATTTTGCGTCTCTGGATTTGGATTGGACCGGGACAAGCAGGCCGAGTTGCCAAAGAAGCTCGCGTCGTGGCAGTCCGAACTCGTCGAGGGCGCCGGCGCGAATGAGTGCCTCAGCCTCATCGCGGCTCAGGCGTGTGCGCGTCAGCAGGTCGTAGAGCGATCGGTAAGGTCCACAGGTCTCCCGTTCGGCCACGATACGATCGGCGATCGTGAGTGCCCGCTCCGTGCTCCCTTCCCCGTGCTTGCCCCTGGTCTCTCTCCAACCTCCCGCGATTCCTTTCACCTGTCCAAGTCCCAGACGGATGCCATCGCCTTCGGGCCAGGCGCCGGCGTGGCTCAGGTTGATGGCGGGCATGTGTACTTCAATGCGATGGCGCCGGGCATCGCCGGTGAGCACTTCGACCGAATAGAAGCCCATGGGCTGGCTGTTCAAGAGGGCGCAGTAGTACGGAGCCGGGAAGTGGTAACGCAGCCAACAGGATTCGTAGGCGAGCAGAGCGAAGGCTACCGCGTGGCTCTTTGGGAAGCCGAATGCGGCGAAGGCGGCCATCTTCTCGAAGGCGACCGAGGCCGCCTCGACGCTCACGCCCTGCCGCTTCGCGCCCTCCAGGAACTCGGAGGCAAGCGCATGCATCGCCTCGGCGGATCGCTTGCGGCTCATCGCGCGACGCAGACGGTCGGCCTGACCGGGAGTGAAGCCTGCGACAGCGCAGGCGATCTGCAGGACCTGATCCTGGTAGAGCACATGTCCGATGGTCTCGCCCAGGCAGTGCTTCAGCAGCGGGGCAAGTTCCGGGTGGCCGTAGTCAATCTCGACGCTCTCGCCCCGCGCCAACCGTTCGCGGTACTCCATGTAGGGGTGGAACGCGCCGGCCACGATCGGTCCGGGGCGAATGATTGCCACCTGCACGGCGAGGTCATCGATATTGCGCGGCTGAGTGCGTGGCAGTGTCTGGATCTGGGCGCGGCTCTCAATCTGGAACACCCCCATCGTGTCGCCCGCAGTGATCGACTCGAAGATCTCCGGGCTGTCGTGTGGGATGCGCCCCAGGTCGACCCGCTTGCCCTGCACTTCCTCAATGATGTCGAGGCAATCGTCGACCGCCGAAAGCATGCCCAGGGCGAGGAAGTCGATCTTCACGAATCGGGCGTCGTCGACAGAGTCTTTGTCCCACTGGCAGATATAGCGACCGTGCATGCGCGCCGGCTCGACAGGCACAACCGACGACAGAGGTTCGGCCGAAATGACGACGCCGCCGACGTGCTGGCTGATGTGCCGTGGAAAGCCTGCTGCCTGCCTGGCCAGTTCCACGAGGTCCCGCCAAATGGGCGCGTTGATCAGTGTCTTCAGTTCGGGGATGCGCCGCATCTCGTCCGCGATCTCGTCGGCGTTGGCGAAGTGCCCGCCCAGCTTGTTCAGCTTCGCCAGTGCCGGTGCGGGTAGCCCCAATGTCTTCCCGATGTCGAGCACAGCGTTCCGGAAACGGTAAGTAGGGAAGGCGGCAACGATCGCCGCATGCTCCGGCCCGTAGCGGTCGTAGATGCGCTGCAAGAGCTCGTCTCGAATGTCGCGCGGGAAGTCGAGGTCGATATCGGGCAACGAATGAAGCTCCTCGTTCAGGAAGCGTTCGAGATAGAGGTTGTTCTGCACGGGGTCGATGTGGGACAGCCCGATCAGGTAGCAGACGGTGGAACTGACGGATGACCCTCGTCCGCGTCCGACGGGACGCTCGTCGGGCGGCAGCCGTGGGTCGCGGCCACGCAGCGTGTGCGCAATCTCGCCGACCAGTTGGAGGATGTCCCAATACACGAGAAAGAAGCCTGCCAGCCGGTGTTTCTCGATGAGCGTCAGTTCGCGTTCGAGGCGATTGCGAGCCTCGCTGCGGATGCGGTCGGAAAGCTGGGGGCCGTACTTGCGCAAGAAGGCCCGTTCGCAGACGCCCCGCAAGAAGCTATCGAGAGTCGCACCCTCAGGCACCGGGTAATCGGGCAGCCGGTAGGGCAGGTCGCGTGTGAGGTCGAATGTGCAACGCTCCGCGATGGCAAGCGTGTTGGTGATGGCAGCCGGGTAACGCTCGAAGCGGTGCACCATCCACTCTGGTCGCTTCAGGAAGAACTCCGAGTTTGGCCGCCGTTCCTGGTGTGAGCTGTCCAGCGTTAGACGTTGTGCTCTTCCGATCTCGAGCTCCCCGGCCTCGTGGTGTCGTCGAACGACCTGTTGCTCGACGTGAGCGG
>CAZCDK010000023.1:0-15946 GCA_964497285.1 uncultured Anaerolineaceae bacterium
TGCTGCCGCGGGGTTTGGAGCGGGAGACGAGGTTCGAACTCGCGACATCCTGCTTTGAAGGCAGGCGCTCTACCACTGAGCTACTCCCGCAGCCGATAGCCGTTTGGCGAATCTAGCCGGAGTCGACGATCGCCGTGATGCACGACTCCCGGAGTCTTGAGCCGGACACTGGAGAGAAGCCCAAGCTGTAGGGCAGCCCGACCCCAGGGCCTTTCCATGCAGATTCGCGCACGCGGGTATTGTAACAGAGTGGATGTCTCGCAAGCGCAGGTTCGAACGTGACTCAGACCCGGAGGGCGTCCGGTCCGGCAGCCGGCGGCACGCTGAACTCAGCTGCTTCGCGGAAGATGCGTCGATGATCGCGCCCGCGAGTGCGATGTCGTCGATGAGCGCCGAGGCCTGCCGGATCTGGGCGGGCCCCACTCCGTCGGATGCCGCCTCGGACGGCGATCGGCCCGGCCTGGGCCGGTCATGGGTGTCTCCTGCCTATGGGGATCCGCTGCATGTCCCGCGCGACCCGAACCGGGCCGCGGTACAGGTCGCCCATTCCCGCAATGAACTCGGTCTCGTTGGTGGAGTCGTTGGGTATTAGGGGCAGGATGTGCGAGAGGACGACCTCTCCAACGCCGGCA
This sequence comes from uncultured Anaerolineaceae bacterium, assembly GCA_964497285.1. Classification (GTDB taxonomy): domain Bacteria; phylum Chloroflexota; class Dehalococcoidia; order Tepidiformales; family Tepidiformaceae; genus UCB2. The sequence continues at coordinate 633 of CAZCDK010000023.1, forward strand.
CGCGCGGCGAGCTTCGCGATCTCGTGCGTCGCGATGTGATAGGAAGGAGCGTCGCTGACCAGCCCTGCCTCCCGTTCGCGGCCGGTCATCTTCAGCATGGCAATCAGCCGGGTCATCAGTTGGGTGTTCATCGCCTCGCACACAAGCATGTCGGCACCCTCGGAGGCTGTCGCGAGCGTCTCGCAGAACGAGGTGTCGCCCGAAAGCACCACGGAACGGGCGTCGAACCGCGCCCGGTAGCCGAAAGCAGGGACCACGGGAAAGTGGTCGACCTCGAAGCTCTCGATCAAGAGACCCCCGAGCGTGAGGAACGGGAGTGGGCTTTTCGAGACTGGTACCTCGGTGACTTCGACCTTGATCCCGTCTGGGTGGAGCTTGTCGCCGTGGTGGGCGAGACGGAATCCAATGTCGCGGCGAAGGGCAAGGAGGAAGCCGTCGATCATCTCTTGCGTGCCGTCGGGACCGTAGACCTGAAGGGGGACGGTCGCGCCGCCAGTCCAGCGCTGGAAGAGGAAGTCGGGAACATCTGTCATGTGGTCGGTGTGCATATGGGTGAAGAGGGCGACGTCGATCGTGGCTGGCCGGACGCCGGCCGGGATGAGCCGGCGGGCGGCTCCCCAACCGCAGTCGACGAGGACGCTAGTCTCTCCCGCCACCACGACGTTGCCCGCCCCGCAGCGGTCTGCGCTCGGCAGGGGGCTACCCGTGCCAAGGAAGACGATCTCGAAGCGCTCCGTCATGGGGTGGCCTCGATGAACTGCGCGATGATCCCGGCGTCCTCGCATCTGAGCGACTGCTGGGAGGACCCCTGCCAGTTCGTGAATGCCTCGGAAGGATGCCCCTCGCCCGTCGGAAAGGCTGTGTTGCTCACGACCAGGCAGGGTTGCTCCGTCCCGGGCAGGGATGTCGAGGTAGTGGGGTGGGAACGGGAAGTCCGGCAGGTTGCTGAGTCGTTCTTCACGATCCGTCCTCTTGGCTTGCGAGTGGGCGGCTGTCAGCTCTCCCTACACCATTCTGCCCAGCACCGGGTCGGGAGACCCACCGCGGTGCGATTCTCGGAGGAAACGACCTGGGTGACTGCAGCGAAGACCGACTCGGGGAGACCCCGACCAACCGGATCCTTCCGTCGTTGCCCTCGTACACGGAACTGCAATCCAACACGTCCCCCGGGACCATCAGACCTGTCTCGGTACCACTCCCTTGAGGGTATAGACGAAGCGCATGCACTTGTGAGCGAAATCGGCTGTGGGGTCGAACATCAGTGGGCAGCCTCCGGCGATGACCGTGATCCCGCGCTCCCGGCCGTACTGGGCGGCCGTGGCAGAAAAGCTGCCGGATCCAATCGAGCGGTGCATCCAGACCAGCTTGATCCCGAGGTCGGCACATTCCCTCATGGTGGCGTCGGCGTTTTCCGGGCTCGTGCCGATAACCACTGCGTCGACGCCGCCCGGGATCGACTTAAGATCGGCGAAGGCCGGGTCTCCCTCCACCGTCTCGCTGTTGGGGTTCACGGCGAACACCGTGTATCCGCGCTCCCGGAGCCGCCGGTAGACGGTATTCGACCCGTGCCCTCGGGCGCTCGCCGATACACCCGAGACGGCGATCCGCTTGTTCGCCAGGAATTCCGCCGCTGCATCCTTGATACCAACCATTGCCTTCTCCTTCTGAATGGCGCAGCCCAGCGCAGGGACTCGGGAGCGACATTCAAGCGTTGCTGTTTGGTGCCCAACACAATCGCCAGACGTTCGATGCAGCGGCGTATCGAGTGCGACCCGCTGCCGTAGCGATTCTATCGGAAGCAGGGAATGACCTCACGAGCGAAGCGTTCCAGGCTGGGGTCCACTTCTTCCGGATCCATGCCGGGTGGAGTTCCCCAGGAGATGAAGTCAGTCACCGGCAGAGTCTCGCGAAAACGCTGGATCTCTTCGACGAGCGTGACCCGCCGACGAAATAGCGCTGGTGGATGTGTTGGGGCGGACCTTCCGGCAGTAGTGGGCTGTTGGATGCTGCGATCCACGGTTGGTACGTGCCTCCTCGGTAACGTTCCGCCTCGGCCACTTTCCGCCAGACTGGATCGCTCCTTGATTCTGCCACGAACCAGCTCTTGATGAGGCCGATGCTGTAGTCCGCCGGATCACGCCCAAGGCGTGCGAGCTCGTCAAGCCATGGTTCGTAGACGACGCGTAGATCTCCCTGGGGCAGCAGATTCAGATCGAACCGGGCGGCCCCTCGTGCTGGGGGCCCTGACGATGATGCCAACCATAGCGGCGGATGCGGCTTCTGCACCGGCTTTGGAGTGACGACCAGGTCACGGACCTTGAAGAAGTGGCCCCAATAGGTGAACGGCGCCTCGCCCCATGCACCGCGAAGGACATCGATTGTCTTTTCGGTCCGCCGCGCTCGTTCTCGTCGGCGCGTGCCTAACGCCTCCCACGCTGTGTCGCGGTACCCGATGCCCAGGCCCAGCATGGCTCGCCCGTTCGAGAGAATGTCGATCGTAGCCACATCCTCCGCGAGCCGCACCGGGTGGTAGAGCGGGGTGAGCAGGATATCGGTACTCAGCTTCACCGTCTTTGTACGGCCAGCGGTAGCGCCGAGGAGGGTCAAGGGCGAAGGCGCGTACCCGTCCGCAGCGAAGGGATGCCCGGTGATGCAGACCAAGTCGTAGCCCAAGCGAGTCCTCGAATTCAATCTGGCGGATGAGGGCCTCGAACAACTCAGGCCATGGACGTTCCCACTGCGACGGGTTCCGGAAGTCGTAGAAAGGACCGAAACGGCTGGTCACGGGGGTCTCTCCCTGATGGGTGATATCTCAACGGTGCCGGACGTCGCAATGGGCAATGATGCTGCCCCGCTACCGCCTGGATTCGGGCGCTTTCGCCCGGGACCTACGTGCTGGCGCCCGCGCGCTGGTTGGCGTTGTTGTGCCTTACGCACCCGGAGTTGCGCGTGACCGCACCTTCTCCCACTCGACGCGTACGGCACGGTCGACGGGGGTCGGCTGCCACTGGATTGGCCAGTAGCGTAGGTGGCCGTAGCCGCCGGCAAGGTGGAGCCACTTGACCATGCCCGGCTCGATGTCCATCGGCCCCTTCCAGCCCTCGAACTGATAGGGATCCCAGCCGTTGTAGACAATGACCTGGCCCGGCCGTACCGACCCCGACGTCTTCACCGGGACGAGGAACGATCCGAGGTCGTTGAAGACGCGCACCTGCTCGTCGTCGGCAACACCGCGAGCAGCGGCGTCGCGATCATTCACGACCATGTGAGGACGACCGCGGTGTGTGTCCAGCATCAACTGGTTCGTGATGTTCATCGAATGGATGCTCCAGCGGTTGTGGCCACTCGTGAGCTCGCAGGGGTAGTCTCCGCCCATCTTCGGGTTCTCCTTGTGGACGGGAAGCTGTTCGCCCGCCTCGAGGAACCAATCGTGGTCGATGTAAAACTGCGCCCGGCGGGTGAAGGTGGGATAGGGGAGCTTCTTCTCTGTGTGCCAGCGGAGGGCGACAAATGGAACTCCCGGCTCGACGTCAGATGCCTGGTTCAACGTGTAGGCCGAGCCCGAACCCATTTCCTCGATCCGGGCGTAGCCGCGCTCGCGCATTGTCTCCAGTGTGGCGCCCTGTTCGAGAGTCCCGGTCAAGGCCGTGTCCCTCATCCACTCGTCCACGAGCAGGTCCTCTGAGTCTAGGCCGAGGGTGAACTGGTGGTGCAGGTTGTCGAGGCGGACCACTCGTCCAGTCCCGTCGGTGTACTCGAGGAAGCCACGCGCCTTCGCGCGTTCCTCGATCTTCCTCGCCAGAAGGCCGAAGATCTCCCACTCGGGCTTGGCCTCATCGATGGGCGCGGCTGCCCGGTCGGAAAACGTCAACTTGAGCAGCGACGGGGTCGCGAAGTGGAAGCTCAGCTTCTCATAGTGCTGTGCCGCAGGAAGGACATAATCCGAGAACATCCCGGTCGTGTTCATGCGCCAGTCGACCTGGACAATCGTCGTGAGCTTGGGCCAGAGATTGCGCACGAGCATGTTCTGGCCGCCGCGCTGGCGGCGAAGGATGTTCCCACCGACCTCGATCAGCACGCGAGGGGGGGTCTCTGGTCCCGGCTTCACGACGCCCTGCCACCAACCCTTGTCGAGCGCCTCCGTGATGTACTCATCGAAGGTGCGCTTCATCCCCGGGTCGCCCCAGCCCGGCTGGTTCCAGTTGAACCGGTACCCGTAGTGGTAGTAGTAGAGGAAGACCGTCGGAATGTGCCGAGCGAAGCCGCCTCGGGTCATCCGCACGACCCACTCGATCGCGGCCATCTCATCGGTCCACGTGGCGTTCTCGGCCTTGACGGATTCCCGCAGGCTGTCGCGCGCCTGAAGGAACCGCTCGGCCTCTTGGATCCCGGGTCGTTGCTTGCCGCTGAAGATCGCCGGTCCCTCGAAGTTGCCGGGCGTCCAGCTTCCCATGCCGGTTCCCACCTGCCCCCAGTTCGCCGTCAGCGCCAGGAGCAAGAGCATCGACCGCTCCATGAGGTCGCCGTGATAGTACTTGCAGAGGTTCATGCCGCGATTGATCGCCGTCTTCTTCGTCGCGATCTTGTGGGCGAGCATCCGGATCACGCTCGGTGCAACTCCGCAGACCTTGCTCGCAGCCTCCGGTTCGTAGGCGGCCAGGTTCTCGCGGAGAAGCACGAAGGCGGGTACGGTTTCGACCTGCTGACCATCCTGCAGCGTGACCACCGCGCTGCCTTCGAGCGCAGGGACAACATCGCCGGCATCCAGCGTGGCCAGTGGTGCCGGGACAGGGCCCCCGGACCGGGAGTCGAGCCAGTGGAGTTGGTCGTCGGCGCCCCCGTCGCGGAGGTCGCTCTCCCGCAGGAACCGGCCGGTATCGCGCCGCACGAGGAGGGCAAGGTCCGTCTGTTCCTTGATGAAGCCCTGGGCGTGGAGCCCCTCTCCGACGATCACCTGGCACATTGACAGCGCGAGCGCGGCATCGGTGCCGATTCGGACGGGGATGAAGTAGTCGGTGTGGATGTGCGACGGGCTCACATCCGGGGCGATGAGAAAGGTCTCGGCACCGCGGTACCGAGCCTCGGTCGCGAAGTGACCGAGCGGGATCTGGGTGTAGGTGGGGTTTGCGTGCCAGATGAGGTCGACTTCCGTGAGGAAGTGCGATTCGGGACTGGTCGAGGGGTTGAACTTTCCCCAGGTGAGGTACTGGCCTTGCTGGAAGTCGTTGATCACGCCGTTGACGTCGGTCCGCAGCCCGCCCAGGAGGTCGGCAATGAGCCGGCCGCAGGGCCACTGGGCCGTTGCGCCGCCCTCGGCCGGCGTGTTCTCGTGGACAATCGACTCCGGTCCGCCTTCCTGGATGGCGTCGATGAGGGCGTCGGCGATCTCCTCAAGGGACTGGTCCCAGGAGATGCGCTCCCATTCGCCGGAACCACGTTCACCCTTTCGTTTGAGCGGAAAGCGGAGCCGTTCGGGCCCATAGAGCGTCTGGCTCCAGCCAGCCCCCTTCTGGCAGCCCATTGGGTTGCGGTCGGGTGTGTCTGGGATCGTCTGTTCAAGCGTCCCCGCCACCTCTTCGCGAACAACCTTTCCATCGCGGACGTACACCCGGTAGGGGCAGTTGCCCGGGTAGCAGTCGACGCAGTGCGACCCCCAGGTGACCGTATCCCAGCGCAGACGGTCGGGGTATGAGCCGCTTCTCTTTGGCGTCTCGATCGGGCTGGATGGTTCAGTGGAGGCGGACGGCATCGTGGGATCTCCTCCTCAATGGAGGCGGCCGTTGGTGCGCCAAGGCCGCCTGCTGGCGCCCGACAATTCCCCGGGGGAGAGCCCGGGAACGCCCGGGTGCATGGTGGCGCCATGATGGGGGAAGGGCCGGTGATGTCAAGCGGGACAGGCAGGGCTCTCTGCCGACGGTGTCCGGGGCGGCCGCGCGCGATTTGTCGTCTTCGGCAAGAGGCGGTATGGTAGTGATCAGGTTCTTTCGCGATTCTCGTCTGACTTTCACCGGCGCTCGATGACCGTAGAAGATGCCAATCTACATGGAGGTCGTCGAGTCATGCTCGCCGATAAGACACTCATCTGCTCAGATTGCGGTGGTGAATTCACTTTCACTTCCGGAGAACAGGAATTCCACCAGTCCAAGGGGTTCACCAACGAGCCCAGGCGGTGTCCGTCGTGTCGCACGGTCCGTCGCGGTTCCGAAGGCGGCGGCGGCGGCGGCTCTCGCGAGATGTTCAGCGCCACATGTGCCACGTGCGGCAAGGAAGCACGGGTCCCCTTCGAGCCTCGCGGCGACCGCCCGGTCTACTGCAGCGACTGCTTCCAGTCGCAGCCTCGCAGTGGTGGCGGCAGCAGCTATGGTGGGGGCGGCAGTAGCTACGGCGGCGGAGCCCGCAGCGGTGGCGGGGGCGCTCGCCGCTGGTAGCCGCATGTGCAGGAGGGCGTTTCGCCCTCCTTCGCCTGATCCCCCGCAGAGAAGCTGGGACTGCTTCGGCCCACCGAAGCAGTCCCAACGCGTGACGAAGACGTCGAATCGAGCGGATGCATCCGCAGTTGTCCAGGTGATCGCCGAGTTCAGGAACGCGGACGAGACACATACGCCCGGCTGATGTGCGAACCTGTACGCCGCGCCGCGGGACGAGAGCGATGGACCGACGCCGGTACGGGGTGGCTGGGTTCAGCGAGGGCCCGGACCTGTAGAATCCACGTCTCGAAGTCATCACCGCTTTGGACGACTCGCCGGGCGGGATGCGGCCGGAGGTATGGCGAATGTCCAGACGGTTCGAGGGGAAGGTTGCGCTGGTCACCGGGGCAAGTTCGGGGATCGGCAAGGCCACTGCCCTTGCATTCGCCCGCGAGGGCGCGGCGGTCGTGGTAGCGGCGCGCAGGCCGGCTGAGACGGAGCAGACAGCGCGCAGTATCCAGGATGCCGGGGGGCGAGCGATCGCGGCCGTAGCCGATGTGGCATCGGAGCCCGACGTACGCGCACTTGTTGACACAACCATTCGAACCTACGGTCGCATCGACGTCGCATTCAACAACGCGGGGATCTTCGGTGCGGAGGGTCCGGCGCATGCTGTCACGGTTGACTACTGGGACTTGATCATGGGGATCAATCTGAAGGGAACGTGGCTGTGCATGAAGCACGAGATCCCTCCGATGCTGGAAAGGGGAGCCGGGTCGATCGTGAACATGTCTTCGACCGCCGGCGTTGCTGGTTGGAGCGCCGCTGCCCTCTATTCGGCCAGCAAGTTCGGTGTGGTGGGACTGACGAAGTCCGCTGCGCTCCAGTACGCGCCCGCCGGCTTGAGGATAAACGCCGTGTGCCCGGCTTTCACGCGCATCGAGAGCATGGACCCAGTCCTTGCCGCCGTGCCGGAGGCCGACCAGCGGATGCGGGCGAGCATTCCGGTCGGGAGGATAGGGACGATGGACGAGATCGCGGAGGCAGTGCTCTGGCTATCCTCGGATGCCGCGTCGTTTTGCGTTGGCCACGCCCTCGTTCTGGATGGTGGCCAGACCGTCGGCCTCTGGTAGTCCGGCAGCCCCGCTGCTCCAGGGCTTCGGCCGGCAACGGCGGCCCTACGAATCCCCAACAACAACGGAAATCGCCTGGCGAGGACAGAGACGGATGGCCCGTTCCACTTTCGGCAGGAGTCCTGGGGAGATCTCATCGAGCAGCACATGGCTGACGTCGTCACGGACCGCGAAGACCTCAGGTGCCGAAGCCTGGCACTTCGCGTGTCCCTCGCACATGTCCTCGTCTACCCGAACCTTCATGATGGCTCCTTTGGCCGGCAGTCAGTGCGGACGCGAGCGCGCGGGTGTGGAGCGACGTCGTGGCCCGGGCCTGCCCCTGCCGGAACTGTACGCGCTGAGGGCATCCGCTGGATCATCTTTCGGGCGTGTATGCCACCGGCAGGTGCTTGATTCCGTTGATGAAGTTGGACCGCAGCCGCTCGGGCGGTCCGGTAAGCTGGATGTCCGGGAAGCGGCGTAGCAGCTCCTGGAACATCACCTTGATCTCTCTGCGGGCGAAGCCGGCCCCGAGGCAGAAGTGCTCTCCGATTCCGAAAGCCAGGTGCTCGTTCGGGTCACGCGTGATGTCGAACCGGTAGGGGTCTTCGAAGACCTCCTCATCACGGTTGGCTGACGGATACCACATGATGACCTTCTCGCCTGCGCGCACGAGCTGTCCGCCGAGTTCAATATCAACCGTCGCTTCGCGACTCATGTGGTGCAACGGTGACGTCCAGCGGCAGATTTCCTCGACTGCGGAATCGATGAGCGACATGTCGGCCTGAAGGCGTGCCATCTCAGCGGGGTGCTGGCAGAGGGCCAGCAGGCCGCCCGAAATCGCGTTTCGGGTCGTCTCGTTTCCGGCCAGGATGAGGAGGAAGCAGAACGAAAGGATATCGCCTTCGGTCAGCTTCTCGCCATCGATCTCCGACTCGATGAGGATGCTGATGAGGTCATCCGTGGGCTCCAGGCGCCGCTCCTCAAGGATCCCGCGGAAGAACTCGAACATCCGCATCGCGCCGGCCATGCTCGTCTGCTGAGCGGCGGTCTGGGACCCACGATCCTCTTCTGAGACTTCTGACTGGTATTCGGGATCGCCCGCACCGAGCACCTTGTTGGTGAGATCGAACATCAACGGCCAGGCGTCTCGGGGCAGGCCCATCATTCCACAAATGACGGCCAGCGGAAGCTGGCTCGAGACATCGAGGACGAAATCGCAAGCACCCTTCCGGGCGACACGATCGAGGACTTCGTTCGTGATCGCCCGGATTTGACCCTCCATCGCATTCACTGCGCGTGGCGTGAAACCCTTGTTGACAAGGCGGCGCATCTTCACGTGGCGCGGAGGGTCCATCGTGATGATGCTGATGTTCCCTTCGCCCGGGGCCAGGGGGCCCGCAGTGGCAGGATTCCGGAGTCCAGAACCGGCGATTCCCTTGGATGAGATGAAGGTCTCCGGGTGCCGGGAGACGTAAAGGATGTCGGCGTATTTCGTCACAGACCAGAAGCCGTTGGCTTCCTCGCTGCCCGGATTCCAGTGGACCGGGGCCTCGCGTCGCAGGATGCGGAATGCCTCGTGGGCTTCGTCGCGTTCGAACAGCGCAGGACTGCCAAGGTTGATGCCTCGGGGCAAGGTCGTGGGCGAGATCGTCATGAAGAACCCCCTGGCGCGCTGAGCGCGCTCGGCACTGAATCAGGTTGGTGCGACTTCGCTCCGGGCCATCGGCACCGGGTCGCAAAGACAGCGTACACGGAAAAAACTATTCGGACCCGCTTTTCTCCGGGCGGTTGCCCCGTGAGCCCCGACCGTGGAGTCCCGCTATCGTGACGCCGGGATCGGAGCGCCGCTGTTGGGGGCATCAGGCGCGGCCCTGGAGGGACGGAAGACGGAGGTGACGACGGCAGTTGACGAGCACAGCGCTGCGACCGCGAAGGCCGTGCGGACGCCATCCAGCAACGCGGCGGGCGGGATGTCGACCCGGGCCGCACTTACCCCCGCGGCCGTTCCCGCCACTGAGACCAGGAGCGTGCTCGCCAGCGCGAGCCCAGCGGCGTTTCCGATGTTTCGCGACGTTGCGACAGCGGCCGATGCCGTGCCAAGCATGGACCGGGGAACGCTCGACATAATGGCAGCGCTGTTCGGTGACTGAAAGATGGCGGCGCCGATGCCGACCAAGGCCAGCCGCGCCACGATGAGCGGGGTCGGAGTATCTGAGTTGAGCGTGACAAGAACTGCCAGCCCGGCGCACACAAGAGCCAGGCCGAGGGTCGGTTGGTGACGCAGGCCAAAGCGGTCGGCGGCGCGTCCCGAGAGAGGGGAAAGGACAAGCATCATCGCTGGCACCGTGGCGATGATCAATCCCGCATGCGCACTGCCGAAGCCCTGGACTTTGATCAGGTAGAACGGCATCAGGAACGTCACCGCCGATTGGCCGGCGAAGTTCAAGACAAGGCAGAGGATGGGAACGGTGAAGAGCCGGTTCTTGAAGAGCGCGAGGGACAACACCGGGCTCGGGCTCCGGGACTCGACCCGGAGAAACGTCGCGAGGCCGACGGTGGCCACGGTGAAGAGGGCGAGAATGGCCGTGGACGTCCAGCCCCACGACTGACCGCGGTTCACCGCCAGGACGAGTGCACTGAGTGTGGCGAAGAGCGCGACTGCGCCCGGAACATCCAGACGCCTGGACCCGGCGACCCCGCCGTGTCCTTCGTGCACAAGAGCAATCGCCATTGCCATCGCCACGAGGCCGATGGGAACGCGCACCCAGAAGATGGCCTGCCAGCCAAAGCCACCGAGGACAAGCCCCCCGAGAATCGGACCCGACATCAGGCCTGCCCCGACCACCGCACCGGTGGTGCCGAGCGCCTGGCCGCGCTCGTTCTCGGGAAACGCGTCGGCGACGATGGCGTTGCCGTTCCCAAGGGCGAGCGAGACCCCGATCGCCTGGAAACAGCGGAACGCGATGAGCTGTCCGACGTCCTGAGCGAACCCCGCAGTGGCCATGCCGGCCGTGAAGATGAGCCAGCCGACTACGTATACTCGTTTTCGCCCGAAGAGGTCGCCGAGACGCCCGGCCGTGAGCGTCAGACCAGTGACGACGAGGTTCGAGATGAGCGTGGCCCAGACGACAACGTCGGCAGGCTGGTTGAATTCCCGCGAGAGCGTGGGCAGGGCGACGTTGACGATGCTGACGTCCATGGTGGCCATGTAGCTGCCGAAACAGACGGCGATGAGGGCACGCCACTTGCAGGCCATGGCGGGAGTCTAATGGAACGGATGCCTGCTCCCAACCAGCGCCGTCTCGGACGAACGGGAATCATGGTCACCGAGCTTGGGCTCGGAGCGATGGATACCCCCACAACTCCAGACGGCGCGGCGACGGTGGCGAGAGCGATCGAACTGGGTATCACGTTCATCGACACGGCCCGCGAATACGCCGGCAGCGAGTTCCTCCTTGGGCAGCACATCCGTGCTCACGGCAATGCCAGCCTTCACATTGGGACGAAGAGCTTCAGCCGGACAGCCAACGGCGTTCAGCGCGACGTTGACCGGTCTTTGAGTGTGCTTGGGCTGGAACGTGTCGACCTGTACCAGCTCCACGATGTCACAACGCCGGAGGTCTGGGAGCAGGTGATGCGCCGGGATGATGGCGCTCTTGCCGGCCTGAAGATTGCGCGGGATCGGGGCCTTGTAGGGCACATTGGCATGTCGTCGCACAGCCTCGACCTCATCGAGAAGGCGATCACCAGCGGTGAGTTCGATACCGTGATGGTGGAGTACTCTGCCTTCTTTCCCCAGACCGGGCGCCTCATCGACCTCGCGGCGGAGCACGGTGTCGGGGCCATCGCCATGCGCCCCATGGGTGGGTCGGGCCGGACGAGCGTCATTCGCCGACGCGTGGAAGAATGGTCCGCCGGCATTCTGACGCCCGCGAACCTGCTCCGCTACGTCCTTTCTCGTGCCGGGGTTGCGGTCGCGATCCCAGGCGTGCGCCACCCCTCGCGCATCGACGAAAACGTCGCAACCGTCTCGGCCTACGAGCCAATGGACGCTGCCGAGAAGAGGGCCATCGAGCGGGCGGCAGCGGGCCTCTATGGATGACCACGGACAAACGACCAGACCACGCAGGCCCCGATATGGATGTGGGCTAGAGGATCGCACCCAGATCCTTCAGGGAGATGATCCGATCCCAGTCGTAGCCTAGCTCCAGGAGGATCTCCTCGGTGTTCTGGCCAAGCTCGGGGACCCAGCCACGGTGCTCGACGGGTGTGCCGTAGAAGTCCGACGGCGTCGCGACCTGCGTTACGGGTCCCTCGGGCCCCGGAACGTCGACGAACACTCCCGCGGCGAGGGCAACCGGGTCGGCGATGACCTCCACGGTCGACTGCACGGGCGCCCACCAGACGTTCTCGCGATCGAAGATTGGTCCCCACTCGTCGATGGTCTTCTGGCGGATGATGGTGTCGATCGCGTTGACCAATGCCTCCGAATTCGTCATCCGGTTGGGGATGGTCGCGAACCTCTCGTCGCCAGCCAGGTGAAGGGCTTCGAGTGCTCGGAGGAGGTCCGGCCAGTGGCGGTCGGCCTGGAGCAGCAACAGCCAGAACCACCTGCCGTCCTTGTCCTGGAAGCTGTTGATGATGGGGTCCACGGCGTGGAGACGATCATAGGGGACTGACGGGATCCCGAAGCGGAGGCTGGTGTTCGTGTCCCAGCCCATCATGTAGGCGCCGACACGCATGAGGGAGACGGCCACTTTCTGGCCCTGGCCTGTCCGTTCTCGACTGAAGAGCGCTGCGGCAATCGCACCGGCGCCATTTGACCCGGTCATATGGTCGCCCATGCCGCCGCGTTGCTGTGGGGGCTCGCGGCCTTCGGGCGTGAGCCCCGCGACCACGCCGGAGCGGCTCCAGAACGCGCCAATGTTGTAGAAAGCCTGGTCGGCATCGGGCCCATCGGGCCCGTAGCCCGTGATCTGGCAATAGACGAGCCGGGGGTTTGTGACCGACCGCGATTCGTAGTCCATGTTGTACTTCTTGAGGACGCGAGGGCGCATGTTCGTGACGAACACATCCGCGGCATCAACGAGGTCGCCGGCGATGTAGCGGGCGTCCTCCTTCTCGAGGTTCAGGGCGATACTCCGCTTGCCGCGGTTGTCGAGTTCGAAGGGCGGGTTGGCGGGCAGGTCCAACAGCCCGGCAAAGAGCCCTCGGAAGGGGTCACCTTCGAGAGGTTCGATCTTGACGACGTCTGCCCCCCAATCGGCGAGGATGGCCGCACATGAGGGGCCGGCGACCCAAACCCCCATCTCCACGACCTTGATCCCGCTGAGCGGTCCTGCCATGCGTGCGCCTCCGAACGGGGTTCCACGCGCGATTCTACGGGATCCGGTCCAAGTGTCACCGGCGAGCGGCCGGTCACCTGAGCAGGGATCGGCGGGTCAGGACGAGATTGGCGAAGTAGCCCGTGGAGGGGTGCAGAGGGCCGAATGCCAGGTCAAGCAGGGCCTCGGGAGAGATGGGCCGTGATTCGCCGGCGGCCTCATCAATCAAGGCCATGTTGAAGCGATACTCGGCGAGGAGGTCCAGGACCTGGGCGGCGCTGCTGCCCGCCTGATCGAGCCCGAATGGCCAGAATTCGAGCACCAGCGTGATGTGGTCAGCGTTGCGCCGGAGGGTCCCGGCAGCGCCTTCCAGGATCTTCGCCTCGGCGCCCTGGGCGTCGATCTTCATGAAGTCCACACGGTGCGACCAGTCACCAACGAGGTCATCGAGCCTGCACGCGGCCACCTGCTCTGAGGGCCGTCCGTCCCCGGAGTCGTACGTGCGATGGTCGCCCTGGTTCGTGCCGGCACGGTACAGGCGCTCCACCCCGTTGTGGTCGCTGGCGGCCCCCTGGAACACCCGAACGTTGCGCACGTCATTCTCCGCGAGGTTGCGGAAGAGAACGGTGGCGTTGGCAGGGTCTGGCTCGATCGCGAGCACACGCCCGTGATCGCCAACCAGACGCGAGGCAATCAGGGTGTAGTAGCCGACATTCGCACCAATGTCGACCACGAAGTCGCCCGGGCGGATGGTCGCGACGAAGAACCGCGTTTCCGCCGGCTCCCATATGCCCTCGGCGCGGATCGATGGGGAGATGAACTCGTCGTCGGTGTCGTGGACGAACATGCGGAGGGGTGCTCCGGGAAGTCCGAGGGCCAGAGGTACGGTGGTGGCACGGGGGATGGGCGTGTCCTGACGATGCATCTTCACGCAATCATATGGTGCGCCGATGAATGCGGCGGCCAAGGGGCTCCCGCGGAGAGCGAACGCCGCAGGAGGTCCGTTGGGAGCGGAGGCGTAGTGCTCTTCTCCGGGAGCGCTAACATGGAGCACCGGGGGCGCAGATGTTCCGACAACTGATATACCGGTTCTACCAGCAGCGGCTGGAAGCCGCCGTCCGGGGAGGAGACCTCCCCCGGCACGTCGGTGTGGTCCTCGATGGTAACCGTCGCTTCGCGCGCAAGAAGGGGTTCGCCAACGTGGGGTTCGGCCATCGCGCAGGCGCCGACAAGGCTGACGAGCTGCTCTCATGGTGTGACGATCTGCACATCCCGGTTGTGACCGTGTGGGCCCTTTCGACGGACAACTTCAAGCGCGACCCCGAGGAGCTGGAGACCATCTTCGTCACCATCGAGGAGAAGATTGCGGCATTGGGTGATGGCCAGGCACGCTCGAAGCGGCGCCGCATCCGTGCTGTCGGCCGCCTTGAGCTGCTACCGGAGTCGACACGCGAGGCGATTGCACGCGTGGAGGAGGCGACGTCCAGCTATGGTCCGTACGAGCTGATCGTGGCCGTTGGCTACGGTGGAAGGGAAGAGATCACCGATGCGGTGCGGCGGCTGATTGCGGACCGGCTGTTGAACGGCGATTCGCTCGAAGGCATCGCCAGCAAACTGGAACCGGATGAAATCGGGCGCTACATGTACGCTCCGGATGTCCCGGACCCGGACCTAATCATTCGTACTTCGGGCGAGGTGCGTCTCTCTGGGTTCTTGCTCTGGCAGAGCGCCTACAGCGAGTACTACTTCTGTGATGTTTATTGGCCGGAGTTTCGAAGGATCGATTTCCTGCGGGCGGTCCGGTCTTTCAGCCGCCGGCAGCGCCGCCACGGGACTTGAGAGGTCGCTCCCGGAAGGGCGGCACGACGCACCTGACCAGCGCTCTTCGGTCCAAGGCGGGTCGCACATTCGGTGGTTGGCGACGGCCCTGGGGCGTGATCGCCCACTTCCGCGTGCTACGGCTGAGCCTGGGCTCCGCCCGAATCCACGCGGGCAAGGTGCTTCGTGCCACGCAGAGTAGTCAGCGCGGGTGCGCCGATCCCGAACATCGCGAGGCGTAGCTGTTCGACGAGCACGGTCAGCAGCGTTCTTGCTTCCTCGGCACTCACGAGCGCCGCCCGGATGACGGGTGCTGCCAGTCCGCTGATATCTGCGCCGAGTGCCAGCGCTTTGGCGATGTCCACGCCTGATTTCAGGCCGCCGCTGGCAATGACCACGGTCTCGGGGCAGGCAGCCCGCACACCGACCAGCGCCTCCGCGGTCGGGATCCCCCAGGTGGAGAACCCCTCGGCCACCATCCTGAGGAGCGGCGCGGTGGTCCGGTTCTTCTCGACCTCGCTCCACGACGTGCCTCCCGCCCCGGCGACATCGATCCCGGAGACTCCGGCATCGCAGAGGATCGTCGCCACTTCGGCGGAGATGCCCCAGCCGATCGGGTATGCATGGTGTCCCAAGTAGCCGCCGTAGTG
>CAZCDK010000023.1:15956-18059 GCA_964497285.1 uncultured Anaerolineaceae bacterium
TTCCTTGGGAACTACCGGGACGGGGACCGAGCGGCAGACAGCGGCGATCTTGCTGGCGAGCCCGCGGAAGTCGGTGTTCCCTTCGACCTGAAGGGCCTCCTGGATGGAGTTGAGATGGAGGAAGAGCGCATCGGCGCCGATCGAATCCACAAGAAACGCGCAGTCCCGAGGAGTTACGCCGTGGTTGAGCTGGATCGCGCCCACGTTTGCAAAGAGAAGGATGTCCGGCGCGACATCCCGGACCTGGAAGTGGCGGACGGCATCATTGTCCTCGAGCGCGATCCGTTGCGAGCCCACGCCCATGCCCAATCCGAGGTCCTGGGCCAGCGAGGCGAGGCACCGGTTCAGACTGCCAGTCGCGGACGTGCCGCCCGTCATCGAGGAGATGATGATCGGAGCTGAGAGCCGCTTCCCAAACGCGGTTGTGGACAGCGAGACATCGCCAAGGCCGATTTCCGGGAGAGCGTTGTGCACGAAGCGATAGCGGTCCCAGCCGGCGCCTGTTGCCGAGTCCACGGCCAGCTTCTGGACGATCTCGACATGGTCTTTCTTGCGGCGGGCGGTCGTATCAGTCATTACCGATGTCCGGGGCGCGGCAATGCGCGCAGCCTGGTAATCATAAGCGAGCCGCGTTCAGGCGGTTGCGCGTCCCGCAAGGTCGAGCGCGCCGGCTCGCTCGTGCAAGACCCGAGCCGCTTCGATTCCGCTGCGAACCGCCGACTCCATGGTGGCGGGCCAGCCCGTGGCTGTGTAGCCGCCGGCAAGCACAAGGTTCTGGAAGGGGGTCGCGGCGGACGGTCGGACAATCCCCGGAGCCGGGACGAAGGTTGCATCCGGCTCCTTGATGGCGGTGAAGCCAGTGAGCCGGGCCGTCGCGGCCTTTGGCAGGGCGCTCCGCAGCTGAGGCAGGAACCGGTCGCGGAGGCCGGTCTTGTCGAGAGTCATGTACGGTCCGGCAGCGCTCAGGGAAACGACCAGGTGTTCCCCGCCGCCCTGCTGGTCCAATGCGAGACGGCTCCTGTTGAACACCCACTGGAGGTCGCAGCCGACGAATGCGGCGAATGCGAACGGCGCCACGGGCCGGTCGAACCAGAAATGGAGGTTGATGATCGGCGATGTTCGGAAGGCCGCCAGCCGTGCAAACGGGGCCGTGGACGCTGCGCCTTCCGGCAGGAGGCCGGCGACATGCGTAGGCGGGACCGCGCAAACATAGCCGTCAAACGCGGCGGCCTGTCCGCTGGCAAGAAGCACTGACTCGATTCGTGCGTCGCGGCCAAGGAGTGCCCGGACCCCGGTCCTAAGCCGGACCTCACCCCCCCGGCACTCGATGTACCGGATGGCCGGCTGTACATGCAGCTCACTCAAACCGACGGCGGGGATGCCGATCGCAGCCGAGGTTGATGCCTTCAGGAATCCTTCTCGCAGCACGAAGAGCGCGGCCTCAGCGCTTGCCTCGTCGGAGCGGCAGTTGAGTGTCGGGACCAGCATAAGGTCCCAGAACGCCCGGATCCCGGCCTCCGATTGGCCCCGTTGCCGCAGCCATTGCGCGAAGGATTGATCGGCGAGTCCCTCACCCGGGACGGGCCGGACGATCGAGGCCACGGCGCGGCCGATCCGCAGTTTCTCGCGCGGGCCGAGGTGGCGATAGGTGGCGAAGGAGGGCCCAAGGTGCAGCGGGGATGGGAGAGCGCTGGAACGGATCTCGGATCGTCGACCCTGTCCGTCAATCACCGGCACTCGGAGACGGCGCTGCCTCCTGGTTAGTTTCAACGTCCCCAGTCGCCCAAGGAATCCGACGTAGGCGGTGGTGCACGCCATGAAGACGTGCTGTCCATTGTCCACGACCTCGCCGGTCACCAGGTTGGCGAATGAGTAGGTCTTTCCCCCGGCCCATGGCCGGCGCTCAAGGACCACAGGGTGGTGGCCGAGATCCGCGAGCTCGCACGCCGCGGCAAGGCCGGCCAGGCCGGCACCGATCACGGCCACCTTCACCTGGACCTGACCAAAGCCGCTCCCAACCACAGGCGCCCGATGAGCGCCAGCTTCTGGACCGTGCCGAGGCTTACCCGCTCGGTCAGAACGTCGTATTCACGTTTCTGGATG
>CAZCDK010000023.1:18069-22003 GCA_964497285.1 uncultured Anaerolineaceae bacterium
GTCGTATTCCTTCATAAGCGCAGCGAAGCGCTGGTCAAAACGGCAGGCAAGGATGTCTTCTGCTGTGAGGCCATGACGGCCAAGGTCGTCGGCGGCGAAGTAGACGCGTCCACGGGCGGCGTCCTCCTTCACATCGCGCATGATGTTCACGATCTGGAGGGCGACGCCCATGTCCACGGCGTAGTCCCGTGCTCTGGGATGGGACCGTACTCCAAAGATGGACGTGCAGATCAGTCCCACCATGGAGGCGACACGGAAGCAATACTCGCGAAGGTCGGGCCACGTGGCATAGCGATTGATCGTGAAATCCATCTCCACGCCGTTGACCAGTTCGTCAAAGAAGTCCGCAGGCACGCGAAACTCATCGAACATCCATCCGAGGGCGGTAAAGAGCGGGCCTTCGCGCTCGCCGGCCGCACAGGCGCGCATGCGCGCCCGCGCATCCGCCATTTCCCGCACTTGCTCCGTGCGGTCGTCCATCTCGTCGGCGATGTCATCCACGAGGCCGCTGAAGGCGTAGGCGGCGTAGACAGCGTTGCGCTTGGCTTCCGGGAGGATGGCGAACGCATAGTAGAAGTTTTTCGCGCGCTCTCTGGTGTAGGCCTTGCACCACGTCTGCGCGGAGTCGAGGGCAACGTCCCGGCCGGTAGTCGTGTCCACGCGGTCTCGAGTCGCGGTCATGGTAGGCCTCCCTGTGCGATCAGAATCCGAGTTTGAGCCTCACGCCGCTGGACAGGGCCACCCAGGCTTTCCTGCGGCCGCTTATGGATGGCCGGGCTGAGAGCACGTCGTACCCGGCTTCCTCGATGGCCGCGAGAGTCGCTTCGCCGCCCAGCCGGAAGAGACGCACGTCGAGTCTCGCCCGGCGATCGACCATGGTCTCCAGTTCACGCCCGCGGCGGAAGAGTTGGCGGGCGCGGCCGACCTCGAATTCGATCATGCGCCTGAACGCGGGCCCGGCCCGGCCCGCAGCGATCTCGTCTTCGTCGACTCCGAACCGGCGCAGGTCTTCCTGGGGTATGTAGACCCGCCCGGCGGAGAAGTCCCTTGCCGCGTCCTGCCAGAAGTTCGTCAGCTGCAGCGCGATGCACGTCGCGTCGGACAGCTCCTGTCGCCGTTTGTCGCGGTAGCCGAGAACGTAGAGCACGAGGCGGCCGACGGGCGCGGCGGAGTACTGGCAATAGGAAAGCAGTTTGTCGTAGGTATCGAATCGCACCTTCCTCTGGTCTAGCCGGTTGGCCTCGATGAGGTGCAGGAACGGTTCGCCGGGGATCTGGAATCGATCGATGGTCGCACCAAGCGCAAGGAAGAGAGGGGAGGAGCGCTGACCGGAGAGGCACTCGCGGAGGCCGGTTTCCCAGCGGCCAAGAAGGGCCAACCGGTCGCCCTCGGCCTTGTCGCCCAGGTCATCGGTCCAGCGGCAGAAAGCGTATAGAGCGTGGAAATGGGGCCTGAGATCCCGCGGCAGGAGCCAGGAGACAACAGTGAAGTTTTCCTGATGCGCCCTCGTGTAGTCGCGGCACCAGGCGTAGGCCGACTGGAGGTCGATCGCCTCCGGCAAGGGAGTATCAGCTACTAGTTCCACGGGTCCGTGCCCGGCAGATGGATTGGGCGGCCCTCGAGAAGCCTGCGGTAGCGTCCCAGGGCCCAAACGGGCCAGTTGTTCCGGTAGAGGTGGTACTTGAGCATGAAGTCGATCGGAAACCCGGTCCCGGTGAACTGGTCCTCTTCCCACTGACCATCGGGGGATTGCGAGGCAACGAGATATGCGATGCCCCGTTCCGCAGCCTCGCTGCGGTGTTCGCCGGCAGCAAGCAGACCGATCAGAGCCCACGATGTCTGGCTAGCCGTGCTCGGACCGGCGCCTCTCTGGGCCGGGTCCACGTAGGACTCGCACACCTCACCCCAACCGCCATCCGGGTTCTGGTGTTCGACAATCCAGCGGACGGCGCGCTGGACTCGTCCCGACCCGGGATCGACGCCGGCCGCGATCAGCGCGGGGAGGACCGCGCCGACTCCGTAGACGTGGTTGACTCCCCACCGGCCCGACCAACTGCCGTCTTGCCGCTGTGCACGTCTCAGGTAGCGAAGTCCGGCCTTCACCGCGGGGTCGCCCGAGGACGCGCCGTCGAGTAGCAGCCACTCAAGGATATGCCCGGTGACGTCCTCGGAAGGCGGGTCCAGGGTCGCTCCGAAGTCGGCGAACGGGATCTTCGTTACGAATTGCTTCGTGTTGTCGCGGTCAAAGGCGGCCCAGCCACCGCCATGCGATTGCATCGCTCGAAGCCAGTCCGTGGCCCGCCGCCGGGCAGGCATGGCGTCGTTGTCCAGGCGCAGGAGCCGAAGAGCCATAAGCACCTCGGCCGCGTCATCGGTGTCCGGGTAGCATTCGTTCGCGATCTCGAACGACCAGCCGCCAGGCTCGACCCCCTTGACCTTGACGCACCAGTCCCCCGGCTGGCGCACTTCCTTCGCCAGGAGCCAGCGACCGGCCTGGAGGAGGGAGGGGTGGTCGGCGGCGAGACCGGCCTCACGTAGGGCCGTGACTGCCAGGGCGGTGTCCCAGACCAGCGACACGCAGGGCTGCACGGTGAATGTCTCATCCGTCTCCAGGCCGAAGCCATTGACGAGCCCATCCATCCCCTTCGCGATGACCGGGTGGCCGGTGTCGTAGCCCCGGCACCTAAGTGCCATGAGCGAATAGACCCAGGGACCCCAGATTCCGCCCCAGCCGCCGTCGGCTTCCTGGTGCTCGACGATCCAGGCCTCACAGGCGTCGAGCGCCCGGCGCCGAAGTGGTTTCCAAGGGGAGCGTTCTGCGGCTCGCAGCGCAGCGTCCAGCGCCACGAACACGTTCCGCCAGGTCAGCGGCATCCGGTCCCGGGCGAAGCGGATCCGGTGGCGATCTCCGGGGCCGACGAAGAGCTCGGCGATGCCGTGCCCGGACGGGACGGGAACCACGGGTCTGTAGTGCCAGACCACGAGGATCGGCACGATGGACGCACGCGCCCACGACGCGAACTCGTAGATGTTGAGCGGCAACCACGCGGGCAGGAGGATCGCCTCGGGAGGCATTGCCGGGAAGGCGTCCCAATCGAATTCCCCAAGCAGCGAGAGCCAGAGCTTCGTGAAGACGCGGGTCTCGGCAACTCCTCCGTGGGCGAGAACGAACTCGCGGGCGCGTGTCATCTCGGGCGCGTCCGCCGGGCGTCCGGCCATCTTCAGAGCGAAATAGGCCTCTGCCGTGGTGCTCAGTTCGCCCGGCCCGCCAAAGTAGATGGGCCAAGAGCCGTCTGCATTCTGCTTCGCAAGGATGTAGTGGGCCAGCTTCTCCCAGCGGCCTGGGTCGGCGATTCCGAGGAAGTGCTCCAGCATGATGTACTCGGCCGCGATTGTGACGTTGGCCTCCACCTCGCCCCACCAGTACCCTTCGGGCGACTGGATGGACAGGAGGTGACGGGTGGCGCGCGCAAGCGCGCCATCGACGCCGGCGACAGATGCCGCAGTGAGCACAGGCAGATCTCCAAAGAACGCGTGACCCCTTGCGCTCGCGATTGACAGGGAGGCGTTCCTCTGGTGCGAGGCTGGTTGGGTCTGGCGGATATTAGCAGCTTGGGGGGTTGGCTTGAATAGACGTCGCCCTTGTTCGGTCCGGCCGGTGCCTGTCACTCCCGTTTCGTTTCACTGGTGGCGTTGGCCTCAGAATGGCTTCGCCGTGCCACGAGAGAGCCAGCCGCGCAATCTGGAGCACCCCATCCTCGGGAGAAGCGTCGCTCGTCTGGTCTTCGTCCACTCCCCATTTCCGGTGTTGGCCCCGCCCCTTGAAAGCCGCAGACTGCCGGCCGGGTCAGCGTTTGGCGTCAAAACCAAAGAAGGCGACGAAACGGCCGTCCGTTATCGTCGCCTTCCGAATCTGAAACCATGGTGCTGAGGC
>CAZCDK010000024.1:0-1847 GCA_964497285.1 uncultured Anaerolineaceae bacterium
TGATGTCGTTTGTGCTGGCCGCCGCCTGCCCGATCTCGTCCCCACTTAGCTTCTCGATTTTCGCGGTGACCGGCGTGACGGCGACGGTGAGGTCGCCGCCCGCGAAGGCAACCATGGCCGTCCGAAGGTCCGCGAGGCAGTGCTCCTGCAGGCTGCCGAGACGCGACACGACAGCCTGTGCAGCCGAGCTGATGGACCGGGCCATCCAGAATGCGACGCCCAACCCCACCACCGAAGCCGCGAGAAGCAGGACGATGGCAATAGTCGTGGTTTCGCGGCCCCGGGAAACGGCCGCCCTGCTGGCTGACTGCGATTCGCTTTCGAGCCGATTCGAGAGTGCGGTCAGGGCTTCGGTGGCTCCCTTGTCTTTCCCCTTCATCACTGCGTCCCCGGCAGCCCCGTCAAAACCGTTCTTGCCCTGGACGGCCTTCACGGCATCGGCGAAGGCTGCGGTGTAGGCCTTATGCTCGTTGTCGAAGGTAGCAAGCATCGATTGCGCTTCCTTGTCGTTGACAGACGCCAGGCTTTTCGCCAGCGCGTCGCGCCCGGCAGTGACGGTCTTGCCGGCGTCCTGGAAGGAGGCTGTGTACTTGGCGTAGTTTTCCGCGTTGCCTCCGCGAATCAGGAGGTCTTTCAGCTGCTGGTGCTGGGCCTGGAAGGCCGATCTGAGGTTGGCGGCTTCCAGGGCGGCCACACCCTTGGGGCCGCTGTCGTTGGCGAATGTGTCGTTGGTGGACCGCATCAGGAAGAGCGTGACCACCATGCCGCCTCCCAGCAGCAACAGGACCAGGCCGAACGTCCCGAGCAGTTTTTCTCGCAGTCGCAGCTTCAAGTCGCCATCCCCCGATTGATTGCCCCGGGGATGCGATCACCGCCCACCCACGTTCCCCTCGGGTCCCTGTCATCGTCCGGCCTGGCGTTTCAGAGCGGGATGCGGCGGAATCCCGATGAGACCCGCCCGCGGCACGTAGGGGTCGCCGGTAACCCCCTCGTTTGCGTATTTCTGCGATCCGTGCCGAGCGCCTGCGAGGCTGTGGCTGACATGGCATGCCGGAGACCCATCGGATTGGGCTCGCCGCTTCAGCCTCGCCCCGGGCTCTCGCCGGCCCGGCGGGCCGTCTGCCGCTCACCTGCCTTCGCCATTGTGATCGCTGTCATTCCCAGATGCCGGGCCAGAGTCTAAGAAGCGACGGTGAGGCGCCACCGCCACGGCTGGCCGCCTCGTTCATCGATTCCTGACTGCGAGGAAGCACATGCCCGGACCTGGACCGACTCACGTGACGCGCGGCGATGCCGCTGACAACCGCTACCGCGAGCGGTGGACCTGGGACAAGGTGGTCTGGGCCTCCCATTGCATAAACTGCTATCCCGGCAACTGCCCGGAGCGGGTCTACATGAAGGACGGCAAGGTCGTTCGCGAAGAGGCGGCCGGCACCTTCGACACGATCATGGCGGGAGTGCCCGACATGAACCCGATGGGCTGTCAGAAAGGTGCAGGCTGGTCGCAGATGCTCGAGTCGGAGGAACGCCTGCTCTTCCCGCTGAAGCGCGCGGGCGCACGTGGCTCGGGAAGCTGGGAGCGGATCTCCTGGGACCAGGCTGCGACCGAGATTGCAGACACCATCCTCGATGCCGTGCAATCGGTTGGTCCCGAGTCGGTGGTCGCACCGTCGGGAGGCAGTTTCAGCACCTGGGGTGCGGCCGGCCGCGGGCGCTTCCTCGGCCTCATCGGCGGAATCGCGACCGATGTCAATGGCGAAGTGAACGACTTTGCCCCCGGGCACTACCTCACCTTCGGCACCTTCGACCCCGTCAGCAGCGTCGACGACTGGTTCCACTCGGAGCTT
>CAZCDK010000024.1:1857-10620 GCA_964497285.1 uncultured Anaerolineaceae bacterium
ACCCGCATCCCCTACGTTCATTACATGCAGGAGGCTCGTTACAACGGCGCCGAGGTCTACCTCATCGCACCCGACGTGTCTCCCTCGACCGTCCACGCCGACTACTACGTGCCCGTAAGACCGGAGAGCGACGGCGCCCTTGCCCTATCGCTGTCGCAGGTCATCATCGCCGAGGGGCTGGTCCACGAGCAGTTTGTCCGCGAGCAAACCGACCTCCCGCTGCTCGTGAACGCGGTGACCAAACGGTTCCTTCGCCAGTCCGACCTCGAGAAAGACGGCAGCGACGAGCAGTTTTATGCCTGGGACACCGCGACGGGGAGTCTCACTCCTGCCCCGCGCGGTACGCTCTTCTGGGGAGATGCGGTCCCGGCCCTCGAAGGTGAGTTCCGGGTCGAAGCGCGCGAAGGCCCCCTGACGGTGACGACGGTCTTCGCGCTCATGCGGGAGCGGCTGGAGGCGTACAGGCCGGAGCTCGTGGCCGAGACAACCGGCGTCCACCCGGAGACCATCCGGTCGCTGGCGCGAAAGGTCGCCTGCAAGCGGACGAACATCATTGGCTCCCTTGGCAACGGCAAGTACTACCACGGGGACCTCACCGAGCGTGCCGAAATCCTCCTCCTCGCTCTCACCGGCAACTGGGGCAAGCACGGCGCGGGCGTCCGCGGCTGGATGAGCGGCTTCTTCGATGGCACGCTCACGGTCCCCGTCAAGACCCGCCGGGGGCCTGCCGACGTGGTCGCCATGGTGGACAGTCGCGAACGTGCCCAGCAGCTGCGCATGGCGGACGATCCGACACTCACACCGGCCCTGATCGCGATCGAAGGTGCCAAGGCGTCTTCGGCGACAGGCCGGGGGACGATGTTCCCGCCGGTGTTCTTCTGGTACTGGCATGCAGGTTACCGCAATGCCTGGCGGAACGCCGCCTGGAGCGACCCGAGCATGGCCCGCCCGTTCGAGGAGTACTTCGATGAAGCTGTGGCCAAGGGTTGGTGGCAGGGCGCCGACTACCCGAGGCCAAACCAGCCCCCAAGGGTGCTCATCGAGTGCGGCGGCAATGTCATCCGACGGACGCGCGGCGGCGGCCGGCGTCTCCTCGAACACCTGTGGCCCCAGCTCGACGCGATCGTCACGCTCGATGTCCGCATGAGCGCCACGGCGCTCTATTCCGACTATGTTCTGCCCATCGCCCACCAGTACGAGAAGATCGCCTTCGGAACGCCGACGACGCACGTCATGCACGTGACGTTCTGCGACAAGGCGGTCGATCCGCCGGGCGAGGCCGTGGACGAATGGGAGGCCTTCGGGCGCCTGGCGGCCAAGCTCGAGGAACGGGCGAAAGAGCGCGGGGTCCAGCCCTATGCCGATAGCCGCGGCGGGCAGCACGACCTCGCCAACGCATACACGGCCTTCACCCGCGCCGGGTTGTTCAACGACACGGAGATGATGGCCGATGAGATGCTGCGCGATAGTGCCGTCACTGGTTCGCTGCAACCGGACGCGAGCCTCGAAGGCATCCGCGAGAAGGGCTTCTATCGCTTCCACGGTGCCGGCATTTCGCCGAAGGCGCTGGCACAGGCCTCCGAGCCCATGGCGGATGAAACGTTCGTGCCGTTCAAGAACCACATCGAGAAGGGCGAGCCCTACCCCACGCTCACGCGCCGGGCCCAGTTCCTGATCGAGCACGAATGGTTCATCGAAGCCGACGAACACCTGCCGACGCACAAGGCCCCCCCGTTGGCGGGGGGCGACTATCCGTTCCGGGTCACGAGTGGGCACAACCGCTGGAGCATCCATGCCATCAACATCGCGAACGAACTCATGCTCGGTACCAACCGCGGCACGCCGCACCTCGTGATCAACGAC
Organism: uncultured Anaerolineaceae bacterium; assembly: GCA_964497285.1. Taxonomy (GTDB): domain Bacteria; phylum Chloroflexota; class Dehalococcoidia; order Tepidiformales; family Tepidiformaceae; genus UCB2. Next base: position 3,721 of record CAZCDK010000024.1, read on the forward strand.
GGGGATGCGGAGCGGCTGGGACTGAAGGACAACGACATGGTTCGCGTCCACAACGACCAGGGCGAATTCCGCGTGCCGCTGCTCACATCGCGCGGCGGCGCGCCAGGCCAGGTGATGATGTACAACGGCTTCGAGCCCTACCAGTTCCCCAACTGGCAGGGCCCCAACGATGCCGAGCCGGGAATGATCAAGTGGCTCCACCTCGCGGGAGGATACGGTCACCTGAAGTACTGGATCACCGAGTGGCAGCCTTCCGCGGTCATGCGCGGCACCCGGGTCGCCATCGAGAAGGCACCGTAGCGAGGCGACGCTTCGGCAAGGTTGTCCGCACAGTCGCGGTCTCAATAATAGGTAATTAAAACTTTGATTTCTACGCTACTGTGTGTTCCCCATCGCAGAGCGAGAATGATTGCTGCCGGCTCGGAATCGGCCGCGGTCCGTCGCCTTCGTTGGCGCGGAAGCTGGCGGGACGGTCGGCAGGGAGGTACCGCCTGGACACGCTGACTTCGGCGCGAGCCCTGATGGGCATGTCCCTCTTCTTCCACACCTTCTTCACGCCGCTCGGCGTCGGCCTGCCTCTCCTGCTCTTCATCACCGAGGGTATCGGACTGCGCACCGGCGATGCCCGGTATCACGCCCTGGCCCGCGCCTGGACTCCCGTCACGGGGTTGCTCTTCGCCGTGGGTGCCGTGTCTGGCACCGTGCTCTCGTTTGAACTCGGGCTCCTGTGGCCCGGGTTCATGGACTACGCCGGTGGCATCATCGGCATGCCCTTCTCACTGGAAGGGTTCGCGTTCTTCACGGAGGCCATCTTCCTCGCCATCTACATCTACGGCTGGGACCGCCTCTCTGCCCGCGCCCACTGGCTGGTCGGCATTCCGCTCTTCGTGAGCGCGGCTGTCTCGGCAGTCTTCGTCATCTCCGCCAATGCCTGGATGAACACGCCCGAGGGCTTTCGCGTGGTCGACGGCCATGTCGTGGACGTGGATCCCTGGGACGCGATGTTCAACGCCTCGTGGCTTCACGAGGCCATTCACGGGACGCTGGCGTCATACGTGACGACGGGCTTTGCGGTCGCGTCGGTCTACGCCGTGCTCGTCCTCCGCGGACAGGGGAACCGGCGCTCCCAGCCCGCCCTCGACCTGGCGATGGCCCTTGGCACGGTGGCCATCGTCTTCCAGGTAGTGGGAGGCGATTTCGCGGCCCGGCGCGTGGCCAGTCTCCAGCCGGAGAAGTTCGCGGCTATGGAGGGACAATTCGAAACGGAACAAGGCGCACCCCTGCGCATCGGGGGCATTCCCATCGACGGCGAAACAAGATTCGCGCTCGAGATCCCGGGGTTGCTGAGTTTCCTCGGTTATCGTGACTTCGACGCCGAGGTGCGGGGCCTCAACGAGTTTCCGGACAACGACCGCCCCAATGAGCTGCTGACCCACCTCTCATTCCAGGTGATGGTTGGCTCAGGAACTGCCCTGCTTGCCGTCGGCGGCTGGTACTCGTTCGTCCGCTGGCGGCGGAGATCCTCGCGCCCTCCTGGCACGTGGCTGCTGCGTGCCATCGCGGTCAGCGGCGTGCTGGGGTTCGTGGCCACCCAGGCAGGCTGGCTTGTGACCGAGTTCGGCCGTCAACCCTGGGTCGTTCGCGGTTATCTCCGCACTTCTGAAGGCGTCACCGACCGTGGAGGAATCGATGTTTTCCTCGTCCTCTTCACCCTGCTCTACGTTGTGATTTCGGCCGGCCTCGTGGCGGCGCTTCTGCGATGGCCTCACCGAACCGAAGCCGGCGACGGGGACGAACCTGTGGCGGTGCACGATGCCCGCTGAGGAGATCGCCGGCGTCGTCGCCGTGCTCGCCATCGTGGCCTATACCGCGTTCGGCGGGGCCGATTTCGGCGGAGGGGTGTGGACTCTGTTCGCTTCCGGACCGCGGAAAGAAGACCAGCGCAGCGCCCTTGAGCGAGCCATCGGCCCGGTCTGGGAAACCAACCATGTCTGGCTCATCCTCCTTGTCGTGACCCTCTTCGTGGTGTTCCCTACCGCCTACGCGGCGATCTTCACGGCGCTCTACGTCCCCCTCTTCGTGGCCCTTGTGGGTATAGTCGCACGGGGGGCCGCCTTCGCCTTCCGGCACTACGGCGACCGGAACTCGCGCCTTTCGCACCTATCGCTGCGAGCCTTCTCGATGGCCAGCGTGCTCACGCCCTTCGTCTTCGGGCTGTGCGTGGGCGCTGTAGCCAGCGGCGACATTCAAACCGACGGCCCGCACGTCAGCAGCGGCGCCTTCGCGGGCTGGCTCTCGCCTTTTGCGATCATGACAGGTTCCATTGGGCTGCTGTTGTGTGCCTTCCTCGGTGCTGCCTACATGATTCCGCGCACGGAAGGGCCGCTGCGCAATGACTTCAGGCGCCGGGCCCTGGTGGCATCGCTTGCGCTCGGGCTGGCGACAACGATCGCGATACCCGTTGCCGGCCAGGATGCAGCTGAGTTCTACGATCGGCTCGGACGCGCGAGCGTCGTCGCCAGCATCGCCTCGACCGCCATCCTTGGAGTAGTCGCGCTCGTCGCCATCTGGCGAGGCGCGGTAAACCTCGCCCCGGTGCTTGCCGCCGCCACTGCGAGCGGTGTGGTGGTGACGTGGGCGCTTGCGCAACGCCCGGATCTCATTGTTCCCGGACTCACGCTCGAAGCCGCAGCGGCCCCTTATCTGACCGTGAAGTCGTTCCTCGTCGCGCTGCCCATTGGGGCCCTGATCCTCGTGCCATCGCTGGTGCTGCTCTACACCACCTTCTCGCGGGATGTGTATCGGCCCGACTCACCAGAGCACTAGCACCAGGCGCACGTGTGGACCCTGCCCGATTCGCGTGTTGGCCTGGCACCACCCGCGGATTCCTTCGTGGCAGTCTCCCGTGGTCAGCCAGGTCCGCGACGGTACGCGGAGGAGTGCCGACGCGGAGCCGAGGCCGGATAGTGCAGGCAACCGGCGTCGTGCCCGGGAGGACGCCGCATCGTGCTCATCGCTTCGGGCACTTGGAAGGAGCGGACCCACCCGAACGGACTTCCGAGTGCGACTTCGCGCGATTCGCCTGACGCTACCGGACGGTGATTGCCGCGTTCGAGATCACCGGGGTGGCGCGCTCCTTCGTCTTCGCGTCGATGAGGATGTCGTTCCCATCCTTCCATATCGAAGTGACAATGGTTTCGCCCGGGAACACGACTCCGGCGAACCGCGCCTGGTAACGCGTGACCTTCGCCGTCTCTCCCCCGAGGGCATGGTCCACCACTGCCTTGCACACGATCCCGTACGAGCAGAGCCCATGGAGGATGGGCACCTCAAAGCCGCCCAGCCTGGAGAACTCCGGGTCGGCGTGGAGGGGGTTCTTGTCGCCTGAGAGGCGGTAGAGCAGGGCCTGCTGGGGCAGGGTCTTGGATTCGACAACGAGGTCCGGTTGGCGCTCGGGGCGTTCGTGCGCCGGTCTTGGCCCGGAATCGCCCCCCCAGCCGCCTTCGCCGCGAATGAAGAGCGAGAAGCGGTTGGTGAAGAGCGGGTCGCCGCCCTCGTCCTTTGTCACCATCTCGAGTACGACGAGCGCCGCCTTGCCCTTGTCGTAGATGCCCGCGATCTTGCCCGCGGTGGTCACCGTTGCCGCCACCGGGACCGCCTTGTGGATCTCCAGGTCCTGCTCGCCGTGCAGGAGCAGGGCTGGATTGAACTGCATGCCCGGGATCGCAGCGAGCGAACCCATGGCGCCGAAGGCGGGGATGACTCCCCAGCTCGGGAGCACCTTCAGGTTCTTCTCGTAGGAGTAGGCCAGCTCGTTGGGGTCCGTCTGGGGTGCACCGGCACCGACCCCAAGGTGGTAGAGGATGATCCGGTCGCGGTCCCAGTGGTGCGTGCCGCCGGGGATGGCAGATCCAACGGCTGCCGGGTCGATGGGCATTGTTACATACCTGCTTTCACGAGAATGCTCCGCCATGCTACGCGGTTCGCCGGCTGCGATCAGTGCCGCGGTGCGGCCGCCTCCGGGGCCAGCGCCAGGCCCGGCTCGGCCTCCGGGGCCTGGGAGCGGATCCCAAGGATGCGGCGGCCTGCCAGCAAGAAGGCCACGAGTGCCATGGCGACCACGAGCGAGCCCATGACGAAGATCGCGGGCCTCGGCCCCAGGCTGGATGCGAGAACCCCAGCCAGGATTGCCCCGAGGGGGATGAGCCCGCGATCAAGGCTCAGGAGCGACATCACCCGACCGTGCATGTCGGGGGTGCTGTTCTCGAGCAGGACGGTGTTGGTCAGGGCCGTGTAGGTTACGGTCATGGATCCGGCGACTGCCAGCAAGACGACCGTCCCCAGAACCGTGGCCTGCAGCGAAATCGCGATCAGCGCCCCTCCGAACACGAAGAGGTTGATAAACAACTGCAACCCGGGCCGCGCGATCCGCGACCGCGAGGCCACGAAGAGAGTGCCGGCGACGGCTCCCACTCCTGTCGCGCCGGCGAGGAACCCCACGCCGGAGTTGCCCATTTCGAGCACGTTCTTCGCGAGGAGCGGGACGAAGACCTGCTGGTAGGGGAAGCCGAGGACGAACAACACGAGCGAAAGCGCCGCGATCACGCCCAGGTTGGGGTTGCGGGCGACATAGGCCAGCCCCTCGCCCAGCTCGGCGAACAGCCCGGGGCGTGCGCCAGCCCGCACTTCGCGTGGAGGCAACCGGATCGCCGAGGTGCTGGCGATGACGAGCACGTAGATACCGGCGTTTACCAGGTAGACGCCGCCCGTCGACAGGAAGATGAGCAGCGCCCCGGCCATGCTCCCCCCGCCGACGCGCATGACGCTCAAAGCGAGGGAATTGAGGGCCACAGCGTTCGAGATGTCTTCCCGGGGGACCGTCATCGGGATCAGGGCCTGGCGCACCGGCTGGTTGAAGGCCATCGCAGTGCCGGCAACCACGGCGGTGACGAACACGTGCCAGGTCTCGATCATGCCCGTGGTGACCATGATGCCCAGGAAGAGGTGCGTTCCAAGAGTAACCATCTGCGTGACAAAGAGGACGCGCTGCTTGTTCGAGCGGTCCGCGACGGCACCGGCAATCAGTCCAAAGAGGAGGATGGGCACGAGCCGGGCCGCAATCACGAGGGAGAGCATGATTGCCGAATCAGTCATTTCCAGAATGAGCACGGCCCTCGCCACCTGGTCCATCCACAATGAGGCAGAATGGCCGGTCTGGCCCAGCCACAGCAAGCGGTAGTTGCGGTGGCGCAATGCCCTGAATGTCTGGGGCGTTGAAGGGCGTCGCGAGTGGGCTTGCACGCGACAAATCTACCTTTACGCAAACGTTAGGTCGACCGACCGCGAGCGCGGCTCGTGCCTCGAGCCGCGCTTCTGTACCCTAGGCCAAATGGAGACGTGGTCGTTCGGTGATGGGCGCTGGAACCGGGGAGATCTGGCCGGCGCCGAAGTGCGGTGGTTCGACGTCTGCGGTGCGGGTGACAGCCAATTCCAGGCGCTTGGCAAGCGGCTGGGACTCCACGCTCTGGCCATTGAGGATTGCCTTTCGCCGCTCGTCCACGCGCCCAAGATCGACGAGTTTTCCGACCACCTGTTTGTCGTCCTTCACGCGCTCGTGCCGCAGCCCGAGGGCCCCACGACCGAGGAGCTCGATGTCTTCCTGGGCCGCCAGTTCCTCATCACCTACCAGGATCGGCGAGTCCCGGCCACGGCTGCCATGGCGGCTGCGCTGGCCGAGAGCCTTACCGTGCGGCCGGGGGCGGACGGCCTCCTCTACGAGATCGCCGACCGCGCCGTCGACGCAATCCTCCCCCAGGTCAGCGACCTGGGGGAGCAGCTCGACAACTTCCAGGGCGAAGTTTTGCGCGGCGACCTGGCCGGGAACCCGAACTCGGCCATCCTTGCCATTCGATCCCATGCGGGCCAGATCCGGCGGCTGCTCCTGCCCCAGCTCACTGTCATGCAGCGCCTTAGCCGAGGAGAGTTCAGCGAGGTCGCCGAAGGCAACCGGATCTACTTCCGCGACGTATACGACCACCTCGTGCGCATCGATCTCGCCCTCGAAGGCCTGCGCGAAGACGCCGAAGTGGCGCTGACCACCTATCTGAGCGCGATCAACAACCGACTCAGCGAGGTGATGAAGGTTCTCTCTATCGTTGGCGCTCTGGCACTCCCGGCCTCCGTAATCGCAGGCATCTTCGGTACCAACTTCGACAGTGTGCCCGGGCTCCACAGCAATTGGGGATTCGTGGCGATGCTGGGCGCGATGGGCGGCCTGGCCACATCCATGGCGCTCTACTTCCGCCGGCGCCGATGGTTTTGATGGTGGGGATGGTCTCCAGCCTGGTCGGGGTAAGGGTTGGCCCGTATTTTCCGCCGGCGAGGCTGCCCGTGCTCTCGTGATGGGGCTTTGAGCCAATTGGTTGCATTAAACTGATGTTGTCGCGGTGGCTTTTCACCAACTCCCCGCGGCGCCTGGAGACCCATGAAGGTACTTCTGCTCCTCGATTCGCCTTCGCTTCGTGCGGAAATGCTCAGCATCGTCGCTGGCCGGGGACACGAAGCGGTCTGCGCCGCCGGTCCTTCTGAAGCCGCCACGCTCGCGACCGCGGCCGATTTCGGCCTTGCCTTCGCCGACTGGCCGTCCGGGTCCCTGGGAGGCCCGGTCCTGCGCCGCGATCTCCGGGAAGCAGGGACCCTCCTGGTGGCGGTCCTCGCAGGGCCCCTGGATGACGCACTCGCGTCCGTTGGTGGGGCCGGGTTCGACGATTGGATCCCGGCCACCGCCAGCCGGCAGGAAATCTCCGCGCGCCTGGGACTCCTCGAACGCCGGGTGGCTGGCGACGATGCGCAACGGATGGTCGAGCGGGACTTCCGCCTGCTTTTCGATGCCAACCCCAA
>CAZCDK010000024.1:10630-11351 GCA_964497285.1 uncultured Anaerolineaceae bacterium
TTCATGTTCGACTGCGAGACGCTCGCCTTCCTCGAAGTGAACGATGCCACCGTGCAGCGGTTAGGCTACACCAGGGACGAATTCGCGGGCCTCACGATTCCGGACATCCACCCAGCGGAGGATGTCCCGGGGTTGGTGCAGTCTTTCCGGGAACAGCCCTGCGGACCGCGGGCGGGCGAGTGGCGGCATCGACGCAAGGACGGCTCAATCGTCTGGGCGGACGTGCGATCAACCGACATCGACCTCCGCGGCCGGCCGGCGCGGATGGCCGTGGCCTACGACATAGACGCACGCAAGCGAGCCGAAGAATCCGTGGCCCGGCTCGCAGCCATCGTGGAGTCGTCCAACGATGGCATTCTGATGCTTGCGCCCGACCACTCGGTCCTGAGCTGGAACGCCGGGGCGGAAGCTCTTTACGGATGGGCTGCCACCGAGGCGCTTGGTCGCCGGCTCTTCGAACTGATCTCCGCGCCCCCGGAACTGGAGGCGGAGCAGCGGGGAATCCTGGAGGGCGCGTTCACCGGCAAGGTGATCGCCGGCTACGACACGGTGCGGTATGCGGAGCGGCTGCCCAACGCCCCCAGCGACGAGCGGCAGCTTCCCGACCTGGCTTTTGCCTTCTACGACCAGATGGTGGTCTTCGACAACGTGACCAAGACGCTGGTCGTCATGGGGGACCCGCAGGCGAGAAAAAGCCTGCGCCGCCCGCCCGGCTCGCCCG
>CAZCDK010000024.1:11361-12395 GCA_964497285.1 uncultured Anaerolineaceae bacterium
GCGTCGACGTTTCACTCACTGTGTTTCCCATCCGCGACGCGGACGGAAGAGTGGTCGCCGTGGGGGGCATCCACCGGGACATCAGCCAGCGGAAACACACGGAGGCGTCTGTCGCCCGCCTTGCGGCCATGATCGAGTCGTCGCCGGACGCGATCGTCGGTCGCGACCTCGAAGGCCGCGTAATCAGTTGGAACCGTGGCGCCGAACTCATCTTCGGCTACAGCGCCGCGGAGATGCTCGGGCGGAACACCGACATGCTCGCCCTGCCGGGACGCAGCGAGGAGCCGTCCCAACTGTTTCGGAGGGCCCTTGCCGGCGAGCGCATCGAGAACGTCGAGACCGTGCGCCAACGCAAGGATGGTTCCGCAATCACGTCGTCTCTCTCCCTCTTCCCCATATTCGGCGCTGGAGACGAGGTCATTGCTGTCGGCGGCATCAGCCGCGACGTCAGCGAGCAGAAGCGGTCGCTGGAGGCGACCGCCAGGCTCGCGGCCATCGTCGAGTCCTCCAATGATGCGATGATCCTCATAGACCGGCACGGTCTCATCGAATCCTTCAACCCCGCCGCGGAGCGGATGTTCGGTCTTGCCGCCGCTGCGGCGTTGGGCCAGGACATCAGGTACTTTATGCCGTCTCCGTACCGGGAAGAGCACCCTGAGTACATTGCCCGTTACCTGGCGACGGGCGAAGCCAGGATTATCGGCACGACCCGCGAGGTGGTCGCAGAACGTTCCGACGGCTCAACCTTCCCGATTGAGCTCTCGGTGAGCGAGCTCTCCATCGATGGGCAGGCCAAGTTTACGGCTGTCGTCCGCGACGTTAGCGACCGCAAGCAGGCCGAAGAGGCGACCCACGTCGCGTCGCAGCGGCTGCGGACCGTGACTGCCAACGCTCCGATCATCCTCTGGGCCGTCGATCGTGACGGCATCCTCACCTTCACCGAAGGACGCGGTCTGGAGGTTCTCGGATTCGGGCCCGACGAGGTAGTCGGTCAATCGATCTTCGGTCTCTACGGGGACAACCCGGCAACGAGC
>CAZCDK010000024.1:12405-21854 GCA_964497285.1 uncultured Anaerolineaceae bacterium
CACCATCCCCAAGGGAACACTGAAGTCCACCGGCGAGAAGGACGGAGAGCCCAACGACTGCTCCCTGAAGGTCACAGTCATCAAGATCCGCCCCGGCTCACTCGACCCGGCCTTCGGCTCCGGCTACGTGCACCTCCAGCAGAGGCGCGAAGCGACTTTCGTCTCCGCCCAGTAACCTACCCATCCACCGCCCGGATCCCCTCCCGATCAATCTGGCGGGCGAGCCATTCGCGGAAGTCGTCAACGTGGGCGAAACATACTGGGACGTCCGGGCCAACCCCCAGCGTGACTCGTCGGGGCAGGTGTCAGGATTGATGGGGGTCTCGATCGACATCACGGCCCGGCGCCGGGCCGAAGAAGCCGTGCTCCAGGCCCAGAAGCTCGAGAGCCTGAGCGTCCTGGCCGGTGGCATTGCCCACGACTTCAACAACCTGCTTGTCAGCATTCTCGGGAACGCGGGACTCGCCCTCCTGGAGCTCTCCCCCGAGTCGCCCGCCCGCGAGTCCATCGAGGACATCCAGGCAGCCGGACAGCGGGCTGCCGAGCTCGCCCGCCAGATGCTTGCCTACTCTGGCAAGGGCCACTTCGTGGTCCAGCGGATCGATCTCTCGCAGATCGTCCGGGAAATGACGCACCTGCTGCGCGCATCCATCGGCAAGTCAGCCGCTCTCCGGTTCGATTCGCCACCAAGCCTGCCCGCCGTCGAAGCCGACGCGACGCAGCTTCGCCAGGTTGTGATGAATCTCGTCCTCAACGCGTCCGATGCGATCGGCGACCAGGAAGGCGTGATTCGCGTTTCCACGGGAGTGCGTCACGCGACGCGCGCCGACCTCGCCCGCGAGTTCGCGAGGGATGACCTGCCCGGGGGCGACTACGTGTTTCTCGAGGTCGCCGACACCGGTGTTGGCATGGATGCCGAGACCAGGTCTCGGATCTTCGACCCCTTCTTCACGACCAAGTTTACCGGTCGCGGTTTGGGACTGGCCGCGGTGCTCGGGATCGTCCGCGGCCATCGTGGCGCGATCCGCGTCGACAGTGAGCCCGGGTCGGGCACCACCTTCGTCGTACTGCTCCCTGCGGCCGGCGGCGCGCTTGCGCAACAGGACAGGGAAACAGAGGCCGAACGCGGGGCGAAGCTCGCCGGTGTGGTTCTGGTCGTCGACGACGAGCCGTCGGTCCTCGCTGTCACCTCGCGCGCCCTTCGAGCGTTCGGGATGAAGGTCCTTTCCGCTCCCGACGGGCAGGAGGCCGTCAGGACATTTCAGCAGCACGCCGGCGAGATCGACTGCGTCCTGCTCGACATGACCATGCCCGGGATGACGGGCGAGGACACGATCCGGGCCCTGCGGGCCATTCGGCCTGGGGCCAGCGTGATACTGATGAGTGGCTACAGCGAATCGGAGGTGAGCAACCGCTTCGCGGAACACGCCCTTTCGGGATTCATCCAGAAGCCGTTCGAGCTCCGCGTCCTTCGCGAGGCGATCGACCGTGTTCTTGATGCACCCCGGCAGTGACACGGGCTCGCGCTGCGCGGGCGTCCTAACGGTCGCTCCCGACGTCCGGGACAAAGACCCTGAAGGCACGCGGGGGGAGTTCTGAGGGAGGAGCCGGTTCCGGTGTGGCTCGCGGTCCCGGGCCCAACTCGGGCTCGACGACGTAGGCGATGGTGCAGCGCATCACCCGGCATCCCTCCAGGATATCGTCCAGCAGCCCGGAATCGATCCGGATGCCGCGATTGAAGTCCGTTCCCCCTGTGGTGTGCACGCCGACCACGAGTCCGAAGATCGATGGGTCCTGCGCGTTGGCGGAGAAGATGGCCGCTCCGCTCTCGCCGGGGAACGTGTCGATCTCGTGACGCAGCTCACGGGAATCGACGGCGAGGAGCTCATCCTTGATCCCGCCCCACATGGTCCCTGCCTCATCGTCCTTCTTGTCGGCAGGGTATCCAAAGATGGCGGGCGCGACGTCGGGGCGCGACAGCGTGGCGTTCGTCAACTGCGCGACCTGGAGCCAGCCCACGGTCCGGCCCAGCACGTCCGAATCGAGCTTGACAATGCCCCAGTCCCAGGAGCTATCCCCGCCACTGTCGATGTAAGCGTCCGGCACCCACCAGTTGGACGCCCACTCGAACCCGAACGGTTCGTCGGCGCCGTTCTTGGCCGGCACCACGGCGATCTGGCGCGTCCAGGAACCCTGTTCCGCGTTCCAGAGGCAGTGAGCGGCCGTCAGCAGCGCATCCGGCCCGATGAACGTGCCGGTGCAGTGCCCCTCCGGCTGTCCGGACTGATCGAACAGCTCCAGCCAGGAGATCGTGCGCCACGGGAAGGCCGTCGTGTCGTCGATGCGCACCCGTTCATCCTCGCCGAGGATGGCAGCGCCCGTGACCCTCGCAGACTGCTCGTACCCGGGCGTCACCCGCGGCGAGCGCGCCGCGGATGCGAGATCCGCGGCGAAGACGCGGCCCCGTTCCGCCCGTTCGGCGCGAACCGCGCTATCCGCGGCGGAAACGCCAAGCACGGCCAGACCAGCGACGAAGGCGACCGGCGGGATGATCAGCCGGGTTGGAAAGCGCATATGGGTTCTCGCGCGGAGGGATGCGCCGCGTTTGCGGCCCGCCAACCTGATCATCGGCACGCTGGCGGGGTCGTTTGAACGCAGGAGGCCCCTTGCCAGAACCGGTGAGAGGCCTCCTGCAACAGGCTCAGACGGGCCTATGCCGCCTGCACAAGCTCCGCGTCGATGGCGAACTTGATCTGGTCGCTGACGAGGATCCCGCCCGCGCTCAATGGCACGTTCCAGTCGAGACCCCAGTCCTTGCGGTTGAGTTTGCCTTCGGCGCTCAGCCCGACGCGCTTGCCGCCCCAGGGGTCGTCGATGGGGCCGTCGAGTTCGCCGGACAGAGCCACTTCGTGCGTCACGCCGCGGATGGTGAGGTTGCCGACAAGGCGGTAGCCCTCCCCCACGGGTTCGACGCGCTTCACCTGGAAGACGATCTCCGGGTGGTTCTCCGAGTCGAAGAAGTCCGCCGAGCGGAGGTGGTTGTCGCGCTGCTCGACGCCCGTGTCGAGGCTGGTCGCATCGATACGGACCGTGCCCCTGGAGTTGGCGAGGTTCTTCTCGTCGATATTGGCTTCGACCTCCCAAGAGAGGAACCGCCCGCGGACGGTGGCGACAAGCATGTGCTTGCCGCTGAATGAGATGGAGCTGTGTGCCGGATCGAGTGTCCAGGCCATGGTGGTTCTCCTAATTACGTGCTATAACTACCTTACCAGTAGTAAGTATACCTGTCAAGCCAGCATCCCGGCTTCGGGCGCTCCGCGAGAGCCGCAAGTGCGGAATCGGCCACCTGCCTGGACCCGGCGCCTCCGCAACAGGACCGAAGCAGGTATAGTCTGCGCCACATCCGCGGAGGGGATTGCCATGCCCGATGTTCGCGCGCTCGCCGACCAGCTGTGGAATGGCGTTGCCGACACGGCCGAGAACCATCCTGTCACCGCTCGCATCCCGGAGGGCCAGGAGATCGCGCCGGGCCTGCTCTACTACAAGGGCTTCGCCAGCGCGAACACGCTCGATTCCGGGGACGGCCTCGTGATGCTCGACACGGGGGCGATCAACGACACCCAACCCATCTTCCAATCCGTCCGCCGCTGGCGGCCCGATACCCGCCTTGCCGTGGCGGTTTTCTCGCATCACCACGTGGACCATGTCTTCGGCGTCGGCCCGTTCGAGAGGGAAGCCGAAGAGAGGCGCTGGGCCCGTCCACTGGTCTATGCTCATGCCGGCGTCGGGCCCGCGTTCGACCGTTATCGGAAGACGATCGGCTGGAATACGGCGATAAACGTCCGCCAGTTCGCCTTTCCGCTCGACCGCTTCCGCTGGCAGGAAAACTACCGCTATCCGGACGTCCACTACCACGACCGGATGACCATTCGCGTGGGGAGCCTCACGCTCGAACTCCATCACGGGCTGGGCGAGACAGACGACGCCACCTGGACCTGGATCCCCGAGCGGCGCATTCTCGCCCCGGGGGACCTCTTCATCTGGGCCACTCCCAATGCGGGCAACCCGCAGAAGGTGCAGCGCTACGTGGGCGAATGGGCTGCCGCGCTTCGCCAGATGGCCAGCCTCGGCGCCGAGCTGATGGTCCCTGGCCATGGGCTTCCGATCTTCGGTGCGGACCGTATTCGCCAGGCCCTGGGAGACACCGCCGAGCTGCTGGACACCCTCGAAGGCCAGGTCCTCGCCCTCATGAACGCCGGTGCTCCGCTGGACCGCATCCTGCACGAGGTTGAGATCCCACAACGGCTGATGGAAAAGCCCTACCTCCGGCCCGTCTACGACCACCCGCAGTTCATTCTGCGGAACGTCTGGAGGCTCTACGGCGGCTGGTGGGATGGCGAGTTCGACACCATGCTCCCGGCGCCTCGCGCCGAGCAGGCCCGCGCATGGGTCGACCTCGCCGGCGGCCTCGAACGCGTCCTCCAGCGAGTCGCCGCGCTCCGGGAAGAGGGCAACCTGCGGCTCGCATGCCACCTGATCGAGTTTGCAGTGCTCGCCGAGCCAGCCTCGCGGGAAGCGCATGCGCTTCGGAGCGAGGTCTACAACGCCCGCGCCAAGCTCGAGCCGTCATCCATAGCCCGCAATATCCTCAATCACGCGGCCCTTGCCAGCACGCAGGGAAGGCGGGACCTGGCGGGGGACTAGTGCCGGTACAACTGGACTTCAGAGGAGGACGTGGGTGCCGGCATCTGGCCCTCATCCCCCGGCCCCTTCTCCCGATCCTGCGGGAGAAGGGGAGGACTGGAGACACGCCTCTGCGCTCGTGCCCCGGAGTCGGCTTGGAGCGGCACTAGGCGGGCGCCGCTACCGAACCGGCGCCTTCGCCCTTGCCTTCATGTCGTCCAGCAACAGCTCGAAATCGGCCTGTGGGATCTCGTGCAGATTGCCCTGGTAGGCCAGTGTCCAGTGGGCTCTTGGCCATTTCCGGGTCCAGCTGAAGCGATCGTGATACGGCTCTGCATCCGGCCAGTCCGCCGGGTCCAGAATCTCGACAGGCTCGATGCCAACCCGGAACGGGTACATCTCCGCCGGCTTCTTCGAGCTCTGCCAGACGCGGCTTTGCTCTTCGACCATGGGCGTGGTCACGCGCACGGCGGCGGCAAACTGCTTCTTGCCGGTGATGTAGAACGCGAGCATGTCACCCGGGACGATGCTTGCGGCCATGTTCCGGCGCGTGCTCTTGAACCCCTGCCTGGTGAATCCGAGCTCCCCGGTCTTCGCGTAGATTTCGGGTCCCATGACGACGATCCAGTGCTTTGCCATGGCGACCTCCCCTCTGTCTCAGTCTGACCGCGCCGGCAGCGACGGTGACCACGGGCCGGCATAGCCTCGAACAAGGACATCGCCGTTCACGAGCTCCACGCTCGGCGACCGCAGTCGCCAGGCGTTCGACACGGTATCGACGCCTTCGCCCGCGACCGCGGCCAATCCGCCGCCGCCGATGACAACCGGTGCAATGAACGCCCAGACCTCGTCCACAAGCCCGCCATCGAAGAGCGAGCCCAGAAGTGTCCCGCCACCTTCCGCCCAGACCGACAGAACGCCCCGTGCGCCCAGGGCAGCCAGCAAGGCATCGAGGTCCACGCCTGCCGTGACAGGCTCACACTCGACTATCTCCGCTCCGCGTTCAGCCAGCGCCCGCTTCCACCCTGCACCGGCGCCGCACGTGGTAACGATGATCGTCGAGCCGGGCTCGGAAAGCAGCCGCGCCGAGGCCGGAGTCCGGCCGCGCGCGTCAAGGACAACGCGCATGGGCTGCCGCACAGCCAGGACCCCGCCGGGACGGGCGGTAAGCGCGGGGTCGTCCGCAAGCACGGTGCCGCTGCCCACGAGAATGGCGTCGACGCGCGCCCGCTCCTGGTGAACACGGTTGCGTGCAGACTCACCGGTGATCCACTTCGAGTGGCCGGTGCGCGTAGCCGTGCGGCCGTCGAGGCTGGCGGCGAATTTCGCGATCACGTAGGGCCGGCCCGTTTGACGGTGCTTGATGTAGGGGCGGAGCAACTCCATGGCTGCCTCCGCGCCGTCACCCGCGGCCACCCGGATCCCCGCGCTGCGCAGGGCGGCGATTCCGCGCCCGCGCACGTGCGGATCCGGGTCCTCCATCGCGACCACGACCCTGGCGCAGCCGGCCGCGATGATCGCCTCAGCGCAGGGGGGGGTTCGCTTCGCCGCGAACGCCACGCACGGCTCGAGTGTGACGTAGAGCTCCGCCTCACGCGCATCGATCCCGGCCAGGGCCGCCGCCTCGGCATGCGTTCCACCCGCGGGCGCAGTTGCCCCCACGGAGACGACCTGTCCGTCGCGCACCAGCACCGCGCCGACCCACGGGTTGGGGCCGGTCGCCCCGCGCACAGCGGCCGCGGCCTCAAGGGCACGCTGCATGAAGGGCGACGGTTCTGTCACCCGATCACCTTACTGCCTTCGAGCCGAGGGCTGCCATGACTCAGGAGGGATGCGATGCCATCCAAAGGTCGCGCATCAACTGGGCATGCCCAACATGCTCGCGGAGGTGACCGACGCTGCGGAACAGCGCCTCAGCGCCAGTCATGGCCAGTGCTGGCTCCTCCGGCCAGCGGATGGCCGCTTCGAGGTTGGAGACGCTCGCGGCGGACAGCAATTCGACCATGCTGGCCTCCACTCCGTCGCACTCCTGTAGTGCCGCTGCCGTGGTCATCCCGCTGGTCTGGAACGCCTGCGCACGAGCGCTGGCGCGATATTCCCCGATCGAACCGGTGCGCCCGGCGCCGCAGCCGGCGAAGAAGCGCAATGAGCTGCAACTGTGGGCGACGAGCACAGAGAGGGGGCTCATCCCCGGTGCAGGTGTCCAGTCCATCACTTCGTCGGGCAGGCCGCGCAGGGCTTCCCTGAGCATCTCGATGGACTGGCGGATGACGGCAAGGGCGGCAGCATGCGTGGTTTCCATGCCGGGATCCTATCGGAAGAGCCACCGTTCCGGGCGGCTGGGCGACTGGCGGCCTAGAATCGACCGGGAGCAACCGCCGTTGATCGCCCAGAGGCACCTTGGAAGAGACTGACGCCGGCCGGCAGACGGGAGCGGCGGCGCGCGCTCGTCTGCGCCCCAACCTCTTCTACGGGTGGTGGATCATCATTGCGGGTGGCGGGCTCCAGTTCCTTCAGAGCGCTCTCCTGGGGCAGGCCTACGGCGCCTATGTTGTTCTCCTCAGGGACGAATTCGGGTGGAGCAAGACGATGCTCTCCGCCGCCTCTTCGCTGCGCGAAGCCGAAAGCGGCATCATGGGCCCCGTCCAGGGGTGGCTGCTCGACCGCATGGGCCCGCGGGCGGTGGCGCGCGTGGGCGTGATCGTCCTCGGCGTCGGCTTCGTCCTCTTCAGTCGCGTCAATTCGCCGCTCACCTTCTACCTTGCGTTCTTCACCATGTCCGTCGGCGGCAGCCTCGCCGGCTATCTGACCATCACCTTCGCGGCCGTCCACTGGTTCGAGCGCCGTCGCGCCACCGCCATCAGTCTCACGTCCGCCGGCTTCGCACTTGGCGGCATGGCGATTCCCATCGTTGTCCTGGTGCTTGAAGCCCTGGGATGGCGCACCACGGCGCTGCTCTCGGGCGTGCTCATCGTGGTCGCCGGCCTGCCCCTCACGCAGGTGCTGCGACATCATCCCCATGACCACGGCCTCGAGCTCGATGGAGCCCCGGCTGCCACAGTGACGGGGGCAGGGGCACGGCCGCCCGTGGCCGTCGCTGCGGTTGGTCCGGACTTCACGCTCGGGGAGGCGCTGCGCGCACCATCCTTCTGGTGGGTTTCGCTCGGACACGCGTCGGCGCTTTTCACCGTCTCGGCGATGGGCGTCCACCTCGTCTCGCACCTCAAACAGAGCCAGGGCTACACCCTCGGCCAGGCCTCGACCATCGTCTTCCTGATGACGTTCGTCTTCCTCATCGGGACGCTGAGTGGCGGACCGGTCGGCGATCGGACCTCGAAGCGCGGCCTTGTCGTGACCTGCATGGGCATGCACGCCATCGGGTTGGTCCTGCTGTCCCACGCGACAAGCCTGTGGATGGTGCTTGCCTTTGTGCTCATTCACGGAATGGCCTGGGGCTGGCGGGGGCCGCAAATGGCGGCGCTGAGGGCCGACTACTTCGGCCGCGCCGCCTACGGCAAGATCATGGGCGTCTCCAACATGATCATCATCCTCGGGACCATCTCCGGCCCCCTGATCGCGGGGATCGTCTACGACCAGACCGGCAGCTATCGCGTCGGATTCGACATCCTTGCCGGGATCGCGGCGGCAGGCTCGGTGTTTTTCATCCTCGCGCGAAAGCCTCAGCCCCCGGCCCGCTCCGGGCGGTACCAATTCGAGGCGGCGGATTCGTAGCGGGGGTGCCTCTCGGGATCCGGGGATTGAGGCTACGCCTGCGGGCCGGCCGCGAGCAGCACCCCGTTGTGGATGAGGAAGCTCCGGACGGTGTTCCCCCATTTGGCCTGGCGCATCCGGGAGCCCTCGATCCCGTCCTGCCACTCCTCTATGAGTTGGGCATACCGCTCGCGGCCTTTCGCGCGGATGCGCTTCTCCCCGTCCTTGATCATCGTCGTCTCCTTGATGATCCGGTCGGGGTCCCGATTTACGCGCCTACAGAACGACTCGAGGATGGGGAGGCGTTCAGGGTCGTCGTTCGCGGGATCACCGCCCCAGTGCTGCTTCAGTCCGTCGATCCAAGACTTTACCGCGACGTACTCCAGCAGCGGCTTCAGCAGGATGGGGGCTTCGGGTTCGCCATTGGCCGTCATCCCTACATCGGCAGGCCGTACTTGTCGGCCAGTCGCTTGATTTCCGCGATGCGCTCCGGGTTGTTGGGCTTCGCGGGTTCCTGGATCATCTTCGCCGCCTCCAGGCTGTCCACCACCTTCGGGTCACGCGCGAACGGTTTCGGGTATTCACCTTCGTAGTAGAGCTCTTCAAAGGGCGGCCGTGGGCGCTGCCCGCCCCCATCCCAGGACTCCGCCGGATAGCCCACGATGATGGTCGGCAGCGGGATCCAGTAGTCCGGGGTCTTGAACACCTCTTTGAGCACCGGCCCGGGCAGAGTCACCATGCACGCGCCGAGGCCCTCATCGAAAGCGGTGAGCAGCGCCTGGGAGACCGCCATGCCGACGTCGAAGGTCGACACGATTGGATAGCCGGGGCCCTCGGTCATCGGCTTAAGGATCTGTGGGTACACGAATTCGTCAACGAACTTGTGGCTCCACCCGTGCGTGGGCGCCAGAGCGCCGACATCGACCAGCTCTCGCTATCGCTTGGCTGCTCCTCGAGCCGGGCCCAATCGATCGTCCGGCCGTCGCGCCGCGGCGGGGTCCCCGTCTTCAGCCGCCCTTGCCCCAGGCCGATCTCGCGAATCTGCGCGCCAAGCG
>CAZCDK010000025.1:0-5315 GCA_964497285.1 uncultured Anaerolineaceae bacterium
CAGTCATCAGTTGCTCGTATTGAGCAACTGGTGCCTGGCACCCCTTGCTCTATCCGCCGCCGACGGGGCGGAACTTGTAGCCGGTGCCGCGGACGGTCTGAATCCAGCCGGGGTTCTGCGGGTCCTTTGCCTCTCAGGGGACCCTGAGCTCCTGGCCGATGGCGAGGTCATCCGGGCTGGCGAGGTCGTTGGCGGCGATGATTGCTTCGACAGTGACGCCCCACCCCTGGGCCAGGTCCCAGAGGGTGTCGCCGGCCTTCACGATGTAGGCGCTTCCGGAGGCCGCTCTTGCGGTTGGGCTCGGCGATGGCGAGGCGACCGCCGTGGGAGTGGCCCGTGTGGCGGATGCAGCCGGGGATAGCCCGCCCGGCGGCGTGCTCGTGTCGGCTTTGGTGCCGCCTCCGTCGTCGCCGCACCCGCCAAGCAGTAGCGCAATGGCAAGGGCAAACGCGGAGACCAGGGCTGCGCCGGTCCCTCTGTGCTCTTGACGTGAGCAGGTCACTTCCATGGAGGATCCTTGCGTCCGACGCCCTGCCCGAACTCGACGAACCATTCGCCGTTGCGACGGACGACCCTGTTACGCGTGCCCCGGGCGCTCGCCCTTGACAACTCCCGGTCCTCCGGCTCCACAGGCACGTAGCCCGGCTTCCAGGGCTCGTCCGGAAGGTCCCGACCGACGCGTGACACGTGGCCCCTGCGCATCAATTCGCCTCCTTTGATGCGGAACAAGCGACGGCCAGTGGAGGAAGCGGCGCTGGCGAACGCAGCCCCCAGATGCCTGCGAGGTTGGCTGACCGGTTCCACGCCGGATTCGCCTGCGCGCTCCTGCGCGACTCACCCCGACTGGTGAGCCCCCGCTCCCCGGCCCGGCTCCGCCGGGGATTCGGCTCTCGAATCGTAGCACTGGCGTCAACGCCCTGCGGTCCGCCACTCCACCGCCGACGGCACCCCGTGGAGGCCGGTCGCGAGGACGACGCTCTTCACCAGCGCCCGTTCGACGGCGCGCACCGCCATCACGCCCAGACTCAACAGATCGTGCGGCTGGACGGCGACCTCGCCGGTGGCGACCGCGAAGACGACATCGCCGTCGCCGAACGCGTGCGACGGCACGACCTTGCGGGCCAGCCCATCGTGCGCCTGGATCGCCAGGCGCAACAGGTGGTGGTGGTCCACAACGGCGTTCGTTGCCACGCAGACCAGCGTCGTGTTCTCAATCAGCGCATCCAATTGGGCCGTCCGTCGCGCCATGGCTTCGGGAAGGGGCACGAAACGCCCCGGCTCCCCACGCGGGCCCGCGATGATTTCGCCCGTGTCGGGTTCGAAAACGTGGCCGCTGGCGTTGTTGGCCACGATCGCTCCGACCACAAGTCCCCTGGGGCCCACAAGGCTAGCGGTGCCGATGCCGCCCTTGAGGCAATGACCGGGTCCGAGAGTCTTCGCCACGGTGGCGCCGGTCCCGGCGCCGACCGTTCCCTGCGCTACGGCGCCACCTGTCGCCCGTCTTGCCGCAAGGTAGCCTGCCTCCGGTCCCGGGAACGCGTCGGGCTTGCCAATCCCGAGGTCGTACAGCACCGCTGCAGGCACGATCGGCACCTTGCGCGCCGTGGTCTCAAACCCGATATCCCGGCTGGCCAGCCAGTCCATGACGCCGCTCGCCGCCGCCAACCCGAAGGCGCTGCCGCCAGTGAGCAGGATCGCGTGGCACTTTCGCACCAGGTTTGCCGGGGCGAGCACGTCGGTCTCGCGGGTGCCTGGAGCGCCGCCGCGGGCATCGACCGCCGCGCCGGTGCTGCTTTCGCAGAGCACGACGGTGCAGCCGGTTCCGGCACGCCGGTTCGTCCAGTGCCCGATGCGGATCCCACGCACGTCTGTGATGGCGTCGCGGGGGCCGGCGGTCCACTGGAATGCATCGTTCAATCTCGGCTCCCGGCTGATTCTACGCAGGCCAGAGCGCGGCGCGGGCGCTCGCGGCGAGGGGGTGAAAGCCTGCTGACCTGCGGATTCCGCGGTCGATGCGCACCGCTGTGCTGCTCAGGCGATGAGTGGCCACTTCGTCGCCCAGCGCGAGGATCTGGCGGCGCGGAAGTGCGAGGAGTTCTTGCAGACCCCACCAGATGCCTGCGAGGTCGACGAGGCTGGCAGTAGCCTCGCCCGGGAGGCCGCGGGCAGTGGCATAGCGGCATGCGAGGGCGTGCCGCGCGTCGGCCTCCAGCCCTGCGGTGAGGAGGAACGCGGCCACGTCGCACAGCGGCAGCCCGAGGCCGGCGTTCCCGAATCCTGTGAGCGTGGCGCCCCCGGGCACCAGCAGCACGTGCGCAGCCGTCGCCTCGCCATGCACGAACCCGAAGGGTCCGCCCAACAACAGCGCCCGCGCGTCCGTCAGAGGGGCGCGGGCCGGTTCGCGCTCGTGCGCGGAAAACCCAAGCCGGTGAAGCGGCAGGTCTTCTCCTGGCAGGAGCGCGGCCGGTGCCAACTCCCAACGGAGGCCTTCCCGGATTCCGAGGCCGTGCAGCGCGGCCAGCGCGTCCATCGCGGCCTCGCACGAGCCCGGCGGAGGAACAAGCGACAGGGCGCTCACCCCGGGGACCCACTCCTCGATCGCACAACCGGCCGCAAACGCGACCAGCCGGGGAGCGTTTCCGAAACCGGCGCGCGCCAGCGCTTCGAGCACCGCCGCGTGGTTCTCCGCGGCTTCGTCGACGACCGGACGCACGACCGCGCGCCGCTCATCCATGCCTGGCGGAGCCAGGATCCCGAGTTGTGGGCCTGCAGGCCGGGCTGAGAGCGGCTCCCACTCCACACCCGTGCCTGGCGGCAGGCCAAGCGCGGCGGCGAGCAGGTCTGGCTCAACGAGCATGTCAGGACGCCTTCGTTCGTGACGGTGGCTGGCACTTCGGGCAGTAGTGAGTCCCTCGGCCACCGACTACAGTGCGCTCGATGAGTGTCCCGCACGTGTAACACGGCTTCCCCTGCCTGCGGAAAACCTTGACGTACAGGTGCTCTCGCCCCGGGTTGCCCTGCCCGTCGACATAGTCCTGGAAGCTGGCGCCCCGGTTCTCGATCCCCCGTTCGAGCACCGTCCGGCAGGCGCGGAACAGGCGGTTGCTCGCCGCGGGATGGACCTCACCGGCAGGTGTGTCGGGCCGCACTCGGGCCTCGAACAGCGCCTCGTCGACGTAGATGTTCCCGAGTCCGGCAATTCGCCGCTGGTCGAGCAGGGTAGCCTTGATCGGCGCGCGCCTGCCGGCCAGAGCGGATCGGAACTGCGCCAGTGTGAAGCCAGGGTCGATTGGCTCCGGGCCGAGCCCGGCGAGCGCCTCCGCGCCGTTGTCGACCAACCGCCAGGTGCCAAACTTCCGCAGATCGCCCCAGCGGAGATCGTGGCCTTCGTCGAGTACGATGCGCGCCCGCTCGTGAGGCTCGGGACCGGCTCCGGAATCGCGCCACACCAGCCGCCCGGTCATACGAAGGTGAACGACAAGCGCGCGGTGGTTGTCCAGCCCGAAGAGCAGGTACTTCCCGCGCCGGTCAAGTGCCAGGATCGTTCGCCCAATCAGCAGCTCGCGCAGAGCTTCGAGCGGGGTGCCAGCCAGGAGGCGGATCGTGCCCGGGTCCACCTCGATTGCGGTAATGCGCCGCCCGCGCACCAGTGGCTCCAGGTCGCGCCTTATCGTCTCGACTTCGGGCAGTTCGGGCACAGCCTAAGCGTAGCGGGCGCCGGAACCTTCGGGAAACCCCGGGGGCCGTTTCGCTGTGGGCCGGGGCGGGCCATACTGCCCCTCATGATCACCCACCTCCAGGGTCGCCTCGCGCGCATGGACATCGGCATCCCCGCGGTCGAAATCGATGTGGGCGGGATCCGCTACGAGGTGCTGGTGCCGCTGTTTCTCTGGCCCGATCTCCACGCGCTGGCAGGCGAGGCGGACCTAAACGACGACTCACAATGGCCCTCGCTGGGCCTGCATATCTTCTATTCGGCCAGCGCCAACCAGCCAGTGCCGGTGCTTGCCGGCTTCCTCCGCCGCCCCGACCGGGCGTTTTGCCGGAAGCTCACTGCCGTCGTGGGCATCGGCCCTGCGAGGGCCGTCAAGGCGATGAACGTCTCGGTGAGCACAATCGCCCGTGCGATCGAGCGGGAAGACCGGGCCACGCTCACCCGCCTGCCCGGCATTGGCACTCGCGGCGCAGACAAGATTATCGCGTCGCTTCGGGGCAAGGTCGTTGCGGAGGCCTCACTGCAGGACGGCGGGATTGCCTCACCGGTGGATGCGGCCAGGCTCGAGCTCAACCGGGTGTCGGAAGATGCAGTCGAAGCAATTGTGGCCCTTGGCTACCCGCGCAACCAGGCGAAACAGTGGGTGCAGGAGGCGCTCGCCTCCGAACCTGGCCTCAGTTCGATCGAGGACTTGACGATCGCAGTCCTGCGCCGTCGCGACGCCCGTTGAAGGGCATTCCGCCGCCGGTTCGCTCCGCTGCCGGTGGGGCACTACGATGGGACCATGTCCGATCAGCCCGATTCCCGGGAGGACGAGGCCCTGCAGCCCGGTCTCGCAGAAGACGCCGAGCCTGGTGGCACTGCCTTGCCGGTCGTGGCCTCGCCGCCCCCGGCGCGCAAGCAGCCGGTGTGGACCTACTTCCTGACCCCGATAGCCGTCGTCATTGGGTCCGGCGTCATCGCGAGTGCGGTCTGGATGACGAACGACGACAGCGATGGCTCGACCGGGATGACCGCCGATGCGGCTGCCGCTCACACGGCAGGTCCGGCCACAGATATGCCGGACACACCGGGGAGCATGCTGGCCGCGCTCACGGGATACGCAACGCAGCTCGGGCTGGACTCGAAGAAGTTTGCGGCGTGTCTGGGCAAGAGCGACAACCTGGCACTCGTCAACAGGCATCTCCAACGCGGTGCGCAGCTCGGGGTGAACGGGACCCCGACGTTCTTTATCAACAACAAGAAGATCGTGGGCGCCCAACCCGCCGCCGTCTTCGACGAAGTGATCGCCGCCGAACTCAGCGGCAGCCCTGCCACGCTCGATGGCTATTCCGACGCAATCAAGCAGCGCGCGGCCGTCAACCCGCCGAGCTTCGAGATCGTTTCGGGCCGGGTCGATGTCTCTGACACCACGATCGAAGGCAATCCCAGCGCGAAGGTGCTGGTTGTCGAATTCAGCGACTTCCAGTGCCCGTTCTGCAAGACGTGGTTCGACACCTACATGAAGCGGTTGCGCGCGCAACTGGGGAACGACGTGGCGTTCGCCTTCCTCCACTTCCCAATCACCCAGATCCACCCAAACGCCGGGAACGCGAGCCTG
>CAZCDK010000025.1:5325-13833 GCA_964497285.1 uncultured Anaerolineaceae bacterium
GGCGTGCGCATGCGCGTGGCACCCCCGGACAAGATCGCGAAGACGCCGGACGTGATCCTGTTCGACGATCTGATCAAGGACGGGCAGGTGCAGAAGGCGAGCACGCTGTTCGACGCCCGCCTGTACTCGCGCGAACGCTTCGCTGTTCTCGTATTGAGCACCTCGGGCGGCACCTTCCTGATCCGCATCGATTCCGAGGGCAAGTTCGCCCAGATGCACGACCTGCTGTTCCAGCGCCAGAACGAATGGGCCAAGCTCCCCGGCAACTAAGCCCGGCGCTCGCTCCCGGTGTGCCTACTGGCCCGCGGCGGCTCCTAACCCCTGTTGCTCGTCGAGGCGCTCCAGGATGTGCTGCACGATGCGTCCCGTGCGGTCCATCCCTGCGCTGCAATGGACGAGGACCGGCTTGGGAAGGGCGAGAAACGCGCGCCAGGCCTCCTCGTACTGCTCGGGGCTGAACGGTACCGTCAGTTGATCAAACGTCGGCACGTGGGCCACTTCCAGCCCCGACTCCTGGTAGAACGAGAGCAGTCCCTGGGGCAGGGAGTGATGGTAGAGCGGGAGCTGATCGTCGTGAATCAGGCAGAGGACCGATGCGATGCCGAAGCCGAGCGTTTCTTCCACCCAATCGCGCACGATGTGGAGAGGCACCTGGTGTTCTGGCCCCGGCGCATAGCCTGGCCGCGGACTGGTCGCGAGCACTCCTTCGATCACCCAGTTAGGCATACCGTTCCAGACTACCGCGATCCGGGGACTCGGTCGCGCGGTTCGGACACCAGCATCGAAGTGCAAACCCCGCTTTACTGCGTGGGCTTTCGGAAATCGCGGCGGTCCGTAGAATACGGCTTCACAACCAGCCGGGGAGGCTACCCTTGGGCGTTCCGTGGGATTGCACCACGCTGCCAAACAGACTGCGCATAATCACGACACCCATGCCCACGACGCAGGCGGTCTCTATCAGCCTGTTCGTCGGGGTGGGCTCGCGCTCCGAGCCGAGGCGACTCAACGGCATCACTCACTTCCTGGAACACATGGTGTTCAAGGGCACGGAGAGGCGCCCCGACGCCCTCATGATTGCCCAGGAGATTGAAGGGGCTGGCGGCACGCTGAACGCGTACACGAACAAGGAGTTCACGTGCTATTGGAATATCGTGCCCTTTGACCGCTTCGACACGGCGCTGGATGTCGTGTGCGATATGCTCCTAAACTCGAAACTCGAACAGGGAGAGATCGATCGCGAGCGCGCCGTCGTCCAACAGGAGCTCAAGCGGAACCACGATAGCCCGGGCTCGTGGGCAGGGCGGCTGATCGGCACCTCCGTCTATGGCGAGCAGCCACCGGGATGGGATGTCGGCGGTTCGGTTGAACTGGTCCAGGAAATGCAGCGTCCGGACTTCGTCGAGCACATCGCCCGCTGGTACAAGCCCTCGAACATCGTTCTCTCGGTCGCAGGCAACGTGACGCACGAGGCGGTTGTGGCCCAGGCGGAACCAGTCTTTCGCGACCTATGCGACGACTCGTTGCCGGCGGTGACTCCTTACGATGGCGCCGTCACGGGTGACCGCGTGGTGGTCGACAGCCGCCCGATCGACCAGTGCACCATGTTCCTCGGGCTGCCCATCTTCGGCAGAGACGACCCTGATCGGTTCGCCCTGCGGGTGATGAACGACGTGCTCGGCGCGGGCATGTCGTCGCGGCTGTTTCGCGAAGTCCGCGAACGCCGCGGGCTGGCCTATTCGGTCAGTTCCGGCTACGGCTACCTGGCTGACACGGGAGTGTTCACGGTTTCCGCGGGCGTCAATCGAGACAAGCTGGGCGAAACGATCAGCGTCTGCCTGGCCTAGGCGGAACGGCTCACGGGGGAGCTGGTGCCCCCTGACGAGCTCCGCAAGGCGAAGGACCACAACATCGGACGCTTCCGCCTTTCCCTGGAGACCGCGCATGCGCAGGGGCAGCGTCACGGCGAGTTGTTGTTGACCAAGGGCATGGTGGAATCGATCGACGATGTGGTCGCCCAGATCGAGGCGGTGACGGTCGAACAGGTTCGCGCCGTGGCTTCCCGCCTCTTGGTGCGTGATCGTGTTCACTGCGCCGTCGTCGGTCCGGATCTTCAGGAGGACGAGATCGCGAAGGCGCTCGACTGAAGCCTGGGGACGCTGGCCGTCTCTGGCAATGCCAGAATGCAATCTTCGACATGGATTAGGGAAACCGCGGCCAATCGGGCATAGTCTACGTCTGTGCGGACGAAGAGCAGTTCCCGCAGCCCATCGTTCACGGCGCGCCAGAGGCAGGTCCTTGACCTCCTGGCGCAGGACCGGACGAATCCAGAGATCGCTTCGGCGCTGGGGATAGGCCTCGACGGGGCGAAGTGGCACGTCCGCGAGATCCTGGGAATCCTGGGAGTCGACTCGCGAGAGGAAGCGGCCGAGTACTGGCGCCGCGAGAACGGTCTTCGATTGCGCCTGTCCCGGCTCAGCCGTGTGCTGATTCCGGCCTCGGGGAAGGGTCTTGTGGCGGCAAGCGGGCTGGGCGTGGCAGTCATCGCAGGCGTGATCGTCGTCCTGACCATCCTCCCCGCTTCTGCCGATCCCCCGGAGGGGACGCCGCCAGCCACGCCTCCCGCGCCTGCGTCCTCCGATACCGTTGGCTTCAAGCTCTGCGAACTCACGACCGGGTGGCAGAAACCGGCGCCCGCCGCCATGGCGACCGTGTTCGCCACGCCGCGTTTCCTTGACGCCAACGGCGGTCGACTCCATCCCGCGCTTTGGGCGATGTACCAGTCCAGCTTCTATTGGATTTCGATACCGCTGGCCAACAGCGCGCGGATCGAGCCCGCCTCGATGAGCGGGATTGCCACGCGCGACCCGGCCCGGACCCAGCATCTCTGCAGCTCCGGCGACTTTCCCAATTCCGCCCAATACCAGTCCCTCTGGTTGCTGGACCACCGGGCTGTGAGCATGACGCGCGACGTCGACGAACTCGTTGTCGTCGTCAAACCCGATCTGGGCACGTTCCAGTCGGTCAGCTTCCCGTTTCCCACCGTTCCGGACTCCTACCCTCGTGACAAGAACGCCCCGTTGCTCTTCAAGGCGATCAGGATCCAAGACCGTGATGGCCGGCTGCTCTTCCGGAAACGCCTTCCCGGAGCCGGGGGAGAATGGACCACCGAGTACGACGACACCGGGTCGCTTCGCTACGCGGTGTCGCAGGGGCAGCTCCAGGGCTCAATCACCGTTACGGCGCCGATCGATGTCGACATCGTCCGGGCTGGCCCGACGGCTCGCGGCAAGGTGGTCCTCCTCGACAACGCGGGCGCCGAGGTCCGCGGCTACGTGATACCAGACGGTGGCGCGGCCTGGGACGTGATCGCCACGGTCCACCTCGATGCCGGCACGCCGACGCTGCGATTCGAGGCTTCCGATGCCGCACGGGAATCGGGAGGCTTTGTGCTATTTCCGGTTGGCTCACCACGGCCCTGAGCCATGGCGCTCCACTGGCGAGCCTTACCCCGGCAGCCGGCCGCAGGTGACTGCCATCTCCCGGAGCCAGGCGATTCGTCCCGGGTCGATCTGCTCGTGGCGGAAGCGCCAGCTCCAGTTCCCGTCGGCGTCGCCGGGCACGTTCATCCGCGCCTCTGGGCCTAGCCGGAGCACATCCTGCATCGGGACGATCGCCATCTTCGCCACGGACGCGTAGGCGACGCGGATGAGGTCGCTCGCGACGTCGTGCCCGTCGGTGGCCAGGTAGCGCAGGATGCGGTGCCGTTCGTCGTGTCCGCGCGTTTTGAACCAGCCGAGCGTCGTGTCGTTGTCGTGCGTGCCGGTGTAGACGACGCTGTTCGCGATGTGATTGTGCGGCAGGTATGGGTTGCGGGCGTCGTCTCCAAAGGCGAACTGCAGCACCTTCATTCCCGGGAAGCCAAGAGCGTCCCGCAGTGCGCGCACCCTCTTCGTGATCACGCCGAGGTCTTCGACGACGATCGGCAGCTCTCCGAGCGCCTCTTCGGCCCGGCGGAAGAAATCTTCACCTGGCCCCGGCGCCCATCGACCGTTGATCGCGGTCGCTTCGTCTGCCGGAATCTCCCAGGCCGCTTCGAACCCGCGGAAATGGTCGATGCGCACGAGATCGACCGTCGTCAGTGTGTGCCGCAGCCGCTCGATCCACCAGGCATAGCCCTCGTTGCGCATTGAGTCCCAGCGATAGTGCGGGTTCCCCCAGCGCTGGCCCGTGGCCGAGAAGGCGTCGGGCGGGACCCCTGCCACGACATCCGGCCGGCCGTCCGGCCCTAACCTGAACAGGCGCCGGTTGGCCCAAACGTCCGTGCTGTCGAGGTCGAGGAAGATCGGAAGGTCGCCGAAGATGCTGATCCCGGCCACGGTCGCCCGCGCCTTCAACCCCGCCCACTGCCGCCAGAAGAGCCACTGCAGAAACTCCTGGAACCTTATCTCGCCGCCGAGCTCGCGGCGCGCGCGCGCGACCGCACCCGGATCGCGGCCAGCCAATTCCCCCGGCCACTCCCACCAGACGTGGCCGTCGCGAGCGCGGATCGCCACGTAGAGCGCGTAGTCCGGCAACCACGCGCGTGACCGCTCGACGAACTCCTCCCAATCGTCAAGCCGGCCCCGGTCGAATCGACCGAACGCGCGCCGGAACAGGGATTCCTTCCATCGGGCCACTTCGATGAAGTCGACCCGGTTGTCCGGGAACGATGGCGCGTCGTCCAGCTCGCTCTCATTGAGGAGCCCATCTGCCACGAGCAGCTCTGGCGACACCAGCATCGGGTTGCCCGCGAACGACGAGCGCGCGGTGTAGGGCGAATCACCCGGACCGGGTGGCCCAAGGGGCAGGATCTGCCAGACGCGCTGCCCCCCGGCCGCGAGCAGGTCGACGAACCGGTGCGCCTCCGGGCCGAGGTCGCCTATGCCAAACGGACCTGGCAGCGACGTCGGGTGCAGCAGCACGCCGGCGCTCCGGTCGGGCCAGGGAAGCTCTTCGCTGCCGCCGTCGGCAAAGTCGCTCATCTGTGCGAGGATATCGGCCCGCGGATTGATGGACCATCGCGGGCTTTCACGGCGGGGGGTTCGCGCGTAGCCTCAACGTATGGCAGGCGAGGACTTCTACTGCGATCAGGTCCTGAGCGGGGCCATTACGGTCGAGACGGTGCTGGAGACCACTGACGTCCTGGCGTTTCGGCACACGCGACCGGCCTACCCGGTCCACGTGGTTGTGGTCCCAAAGAGGCATGTTCCGTTGTTCACTGACATGCCGCCGGGCGACGAGCCGCTCCTGGCGACCGTGATCGACGTTGTGAGGAAGGTCGCGAGAGGAATCGAGACCGAGCATGGCGCCTGCCGGGTTGTGACGAACCTGGGCACCTACCAGGACAGCAAACACCTGCATTTTCACGTCGTCTCGGGCGATGCGCTGGGGCAGACCGAGAGGGGCTAGAGCAACGCCTCGTATGCCTGGACAAGGTCCTCCAACGTCGTGTCGATCGGCCCGAAACGCACGCTGTTCCCGGCCCGAGTCGAACCGAGCCGCGCGACCGGCACCCCGACTTCCCAAGCCAGCGCGCCCAGCCGGGCTGCGGCCTCCGGCCGAAGACCAACAACGATGCGCCCCTGCATTTCGCCGAACAGGGCTGCGTCCATCCGGCCGTCGATTTCGGCAGTCCCTTCGAAGCCGTGGGCACCGAACATGCACGATTCAGCCAGAGCCACCGCGAGTCCGCCGTCCGAGCAGTCGTGGGCGCTGAGCAGGAGTCCCTCGTCGTTGGCGCGAAGCACCAGCCGGTGCAGCCGCAGTTCGGCGTCCAGATCGATCGCCGGGAGCCCCGCCACGCGGCCGTGCACTGCTTCGAGGTACTCGCTCCCCCCAAGCGTTGCCGCAGGCTGCTCCACTGCCGCGCCCAGTAGCCAGACCTCGGCGCCCGGCCGGTCGAACCCGGCCCGCAGGTGATTCGAAACATCGTCGAGCAGGCCAAGCATGCCAACCACGGGAGTTGGGTAGACGGCCCGGCCGCCGGTCTCGTTGTACAGGCTTACGTTGCCACTCACCACGGGCGTGTTGAACATGGTGCAGGCTGCGGCGATGCCCCGGATTCTCTGTGCGAGCGCGTAGTAGACATCGAGCTTCTCGGGGTTGCCGAAGTTCAGGCAATCGGTGATTGCGACCGGCGTCGCCCCGGTGCAGACAACGTTTCGCGCGGCTTCGGCCACCGCTGCCGCGCCGCCGACAAACGGATCCAGGTAGCAGAGCCGCCCATTGCAGTCGGCTTTGAGAGCGATGCCGCGACGGGTGCCGGCCACGCGCAGGACCGCCGCGTCCCCGCCGGGTTGCACGACGGTGTTCCCGAGCACCTGCTGGTCGTACTGACGATACACGCCGCGCTTGCTGGCGATGTTGGGGCGAGCCAGCAGCCGGAGCAGAGTCGCGCCGGCTTCATCCTGGCGAAGATCCGGCAACGACGCCGGGTCGAATCCGTTCAGTGCCGCCAGCTCCTGAGGACGCGTTCCGTGGCGGCGGTACTGCGGCGGATCCGTCGCAATGCCCACGGGGATGCGCGCAACTTCGATGCCGCCATCGTGGATGACGACGTCGTGGCCGCCGGTCACTTCGCCGATCTCCTCGCAGTGCAGTTCCCAGCGCCTGAAGAGCTCAGTCACGTCGGCGGCGTGCTCCCGCCGCGCGATCACGAGCATCCGCTCCTGGCTCTCGCTCAACATAACCTCGTATGGTGTCATTCCGGACTCCCGGCGGGGCACCCTGGCGAGTTCCAGGACCGCCCCGGAGTCGCCCTTGGCGCAGCATTCCACGACCGAGCTGGTGAGGCCTGCGGCGCCGAGGTCCTGGAGGCCAACGATCCAATCGCGATGTTCGGAAGCCAGCTCGAAGCAGGCTTCCATGAGCAGCTTTTCCATGAACGGGTTCCCGACCTGGACGGCCGGGCGCATCTCCTCGAAGCGAGCCTCGGGGTCGGTGCGGCTGGCGAGGCCGCTCGCGCCGTGGATGCCGTCGCGTCCCGTATCGGCGCCGACCAGGAGCATTGGATTGCCCGGGCCCGTGGCGCGCGCGCTCGCGAGTTCCGTCGTCTTCGCAATCCCCACGCACATGGCGTTCACGAGCGGATTGCCGTTGTAGGATTCGGCGAAGTACACCTCGCCGCCGACATTGGGGATCCCCAGGCAGTTGCCGTAGCTGCCCACGCCGCCCACGACGTGCTCGAAAAGATACCGGTTCTGGGCGTCCTCCAGCGGTCCGAAGCGAAGCGAATCGAGGATCGCCACCGGGTACGCGCCCATCGCGAAGATGTCGCGCACGATCCCCCCCACACCCGTGGCGGCGCCCTGGAACGGCTCGATCGCAGAGGGGTGGTTGTGCGATTCGACCTTCATCACGACGCACAGGCCGTCGCCGATGTCGATCGCGCCGGCGTTCTCCGCCCCTGCCTTCGTCAGGATGCGGTCGCCGCCCGAGGGGAAGAGGCGCAGTAGTGGCTTGCTGTTCTTGTAGCCGCAGTGCTCGCTCCAGAGCGATCCGAAGATGCCGAGTTCGACATCGTTCGGCTCGCGCCCAATCCGCTGACAGAGAAGGTCGTATTCGGCCCGGCTGAGGGCGACTGCGTCGAGGGCGTCCTGGTCCACCGCCATGGCGATAGCCTACAGGCACGCAGTGCGACGCACGAGGCGAAGCCGCGGGCACGGGCAGGCGCGGCCCCGTCCTTGCCCTATCGTCACAGTTCCGTTAAGCATTGGGCGGGCACTCGCAGTTCAATGCGATGAGCCATTGGCCCCGAGCCACCATGTCGCGGACACGGAAGGTCAGGTCACATGAGGAAGCCCCTTGCACTTGTAGCAGCCGCACTGGGCGGTCTTGGATTCGTCCTGGCGGTGCTGGGGGCCGGGCTCGGCACCGCTGATGACGGCTCGGGCCCGGTCTACAGGGTGAGCCTGGCCGGGCTTGCGGCCGACGGCGACTCCGCGTCTCCGCCCGCGCCCGTCACCGCCCCGGCGGGGCAAGTGGTGGCCGTGCGCGTGGGTTGCTTCCGCGATGCGGACGGTGTGGTCCACGTTGTTGGCGAGGTCGCCAATGGTCTCGACCGTCCCGCCGCGAACGTGCAGGTGGGCGCGGTTCTCGTCGCGATGGGGGACGTCGTGGCCTCGGGCTCCGGCCACGCGCTCCTGCCGTCGATTTCTGGAGGCAGATTCTCGCCGTTCGAAGTCCTGCTCTCGGCGTCGAGCCCTGCCTACGATTCGTGCCGGGCCTCCGTGGCTCAGTACATCTCCGAGGGCGCTGTTCCCCCGATTCCCTACAGCCTTGACGTGACACTCGGAGTGCCCCGGGTCGATGCGCAGGGTGCCATCCACGCCTCCGGGACGGTCCGCAACCGGTCTGCACAGAGCTGGCGCTTTCTCCGTGTCTATGTCGTGCTGACCGATGCGACTGGCAGCGTCCGGTTCATCGCTGCGGCAGGACCGAAGCCGGCGGAGATCTCGGCGGGCCTGCAGT
>CAZCDK010000025.1:13843-21764 GCA_964497285.1 uncultured Anaerolineaceae bacterium
GTTCGCCGCGGCGTTTCCGGGAGAGCTGCAGCTTCCGTCTTTCGGCATGCAGGCGTTTGTCTGGGCCGAACCTCCCGTCCCGACCGCGACTCCGACGCCAACCCGAAGCGCGGCTGTCCCGGGCAATTGACGCGCGATCCGGATCGTGGCTGAGACGCGAAGAGGGGGTGGAATGCTCCACCCCCTCTATGTTGGTCCAGGCGATGGCCCTACGAGATGAAGAGCGGGGCCATCACGAGCGTGATCGTGCTTAGAAGCTTGACAAGCACGTGGAGGGCCGGGCCGGCCGTGTCCTTGAACGGGTCGCCAACGGTGTCGCCAACAACGGCGGCGGCATGGACATCGGTGCCCTTGCCGATGACGTTGCCTGCATCGTCCTTCAGACCGCCCGCCTCAATAAACTTCTTGGCATTGTCCCAGGCGCCGCCGGCGTTGTTGAGGTAGGTGGCGACCAGGACTCCGCCGATCGTGCCGACCATCAGCAGGCCGGCGACCGACTCCCAGCCTTCATTGCCGTTCCCACCGAACGCATAGCGGAAGATGACACCAACCAGGATGGGCAGGCCCACGGCGAGGATGCCGGGCAGCACCATTTCGCGCAGGGCCGAGCGAGTCGTGATATCCACGGCGCGCGTGTAGTCGGGGCGGACTTCGCCGGTCATGATGCCGGGGTTTTCGCGGAATTGGCGGCGCACCTCTTCGATGATTCCGCCTGCGGCCTTGCCCACTGCCCGGATTGAGAGCGAGCTGAAGAGGAAGACCAGCATTACGCCCAGGAGGGCGCCCACGAAGACCTGCACCTTGCCAAGGTTGACGGGCATGATGCGCGGCAGCGGCACGGGGCTTCCCTGGATGCCGGCAACGTCCGTCTCTTGAACCTTCCCGTCCTTGACGAGCTTGCCAACGATGGCCTTCGTTTCGTCGTCGCTGGCCGTGATCAGGGTTTGCTGGTCGCGCGTCCCAAGGCCGGCCTTCTCGAGAACCGAGCGGTACTCAGTAATGGCCTGCGTGGCTGCGGCCTTGTTGGCGTCGCCGGGCGGGATGAGGTTCTCATCCTGATTCATGGTCGCGTAGCGCTCGGGGTCGTCGCGCGCGATCTTGCCGAGTTCAACGCGTACCTCGTCGAGGTACGCAGTGAACAACAGGAAGGCGGCGAGAGCGGCCGAACCCACCGCATAGCCCTTGGTGAGCGCCTTCGTGGTGTTGCCGACGGCATCGAGGGAATCGGTGATCTCCCGCGCCTCGGGCTTCGTGCCTTCGGCCATCTCGGTGATGCCGCCGGCGTTGTCCGTGATGGGCCCGAACGTGTCCATCGCGAGCACATATGCTGCGGACATGAGCATGCCCATGGTGGCCACCGCGGTCCCGAAGACGCCGGTGGAGATCGTACTCACGTTGGCCAGGTCCGCCTGCTTGCCCAGCGTGAAGGAAACGACGAGTGCGATTCCGACCGTGATCGCTGTCACCGCGGTCGTCTCGAACCCGACCGCAGTGCCGATGATGATGTTCGTTGCGGAACCGGTCTTGCTTGCCCGCGCTATCTCCTGCACTGGCCGCCACGCGCCGGCAGTGTAGTACTGGGTGATGTAGACGAACGCGATGCCGGTGGCGATGCCGACCAGGCCACAGAAGAAGAACCAGTACCAAACATCGCCGAGCATCGCCCTGGTCGTGATGGCGAGACCGCCGATGCTGAGTGCCGTGATGACCCAGTAGCCTCCGTTGAGGGCGCCCATCGGATCCTTTATGCGCCTGGCCCAGAACGGGACCGTGAGCATGCCGATGATGGTTGCGAACACCCCGAATGACCGGAGAACGAGCGGGAAGAGGATCCACTCCTGCTTGCCCGTGGCCGTGTAGATGGCGACGCCGAGGATCATGGCACCGATGTTCTCGGCGCTCATCGACTCGAAGAGGTCGGCCCCGCGGCCGGCGCAGTCCCCTACGTTGTCGCCCACCAGGTCGGCGATGACGGCGGCGTTGCGCGGGTCGTCTTCCGGGATTCCCGCTTCAACCTTGCCTACGAGATCGGCGCCCACATCGGCAGCCTTGGTGTAGATACCGCCGCCGAGCTGGGCGAAGAGGGCGACGAAGCTGGCTCCGAAGCCAAAGCCGACGATCAGGAATGGCGTCTCATCGATCGAGTGGCCGAGCAGGCGGCTGTAGACGCCGAAGATGCTCGCGACGCCGATGAGGCTGAGGGCGACCACAAGGAAGCCCGAGACGGCGCCGCCGCGCAGCGCGGTGTTGATGGCGTCGGCGAGGCTGTTCTGAGCGGCGGCGGCGGTCCGGCCATTGGCGCGGACGGCGATCGACATGCCGATGTAACCCGCCACACCGGAGGCCAGCGCCCCGACCGTGAACGCCACGCCCGTCAGGAGGCCCGTTTCACCCGACTCCTTGAAGACGCCCACGACGACCCCGACGACGACCGCGGTGACGACCGCGAGCATGCCGATAGTGCGGTATTGGCGGCTGAGGAAGGCGTTCGCACCTTCGAGAATCGTCCCTGCGACTTCTTGCATGGCCTCAGTGCCGCGGTCGCGGTGCAGGACGTCGTATGCGAGCCAGATGGCAAAGAGTACGGCCGCGGCACTAGCCGCGGGGATCATAATCAGGGCCAGTTGCATGTGGCCTCCCCCTCCGGTTTCTGGATGAGCGGTGGCGCTGCCGCAGGGCACAAAGACACGACGGCCGCCCTGCACGACGCGCCGAAGCGAGCCGGAGTCTAGCAACCAGGGCAGCTACGGGCGAATCTATGATCTGCCGGGTCAGCCGGTGTCGGGTGGCTCGATCGGGATCTCGCCGCCAAGGGCGGCGGTGGCGCGGCGGAGCGCGATGGCCATGGTCAGGTCGCCGCGGGTCTTTTCGAGGATGCCGCGGGTCTGGTCGGTCGTGCGGCGCAAGCCGCCGGTCATGGCGTCGGGAAAGTCGATCGTGACCAGGACGGAGTAGATGTCGTCCATTGCCTGGAGGGTCTCTTCGCAGCCGTTGAAATCGCCCCGTCGAAGACGATCGAGCAGGTGTCGGCGCAACTCGCCCACCGCCTCGGCGATGCCGTTCAGGTAAGCCGGGTTCTCGACCCCCAATTCCTCCGGGGACGGCAGTCGCAGGCCCGAGATGAGCGCCAGTGTGCTGCGCGCCTCGGCGTACTCCTTCTGGGCGTCGTGCAGGAAACCGGCATAGTACACGTCGCCGTGGCCTGCGAGCGCGCGAACGGCCTCGTCGCGGACATCCCGGGCCTCATCGAGCATCCGCACCGCCTCGCCGAACTCCGCGCGGTGCACCGCGCGAATCGCATTGGCGCTCATGCGGATGATGGCCCGGCTCGCCGACAGGGCCTTCTCCCGGGCCGCATTCTTCTCCGCGAAGTGATCCAGGATGCGGGGAACGATCGTTTCGAGCGGGGAAGTGTCAGCCAAGGCCCCGTCCCCCAGTTGCCCCGCCCAGCATGGATCCTGGATCGCCGGTGGTGGATTGGGGTCGCGCCGAATCCAAGATCAAAGGTCTTTCACCGGTTCGGGGAATTGGCCTTCCCGGGCGGCGTCAATCATCTCCCGGGCGCCGTCGGGGAGGTCCATCCCGTACTCATCGAACTTCTTCTCCACCCAGCTGCCAATCTGGCGCGGGTCGCGGTAGGCGTCGGGGCCGCCGCCGCCGTCGGCGGGGTCGCCGTACTTCTCGATGATCTCGGCGCGGCTATAGCTGCGGCCGAACTTCGACATCATGCGGGCCGTCTTCGCGCTCCCGCAGTGCTCGCACGGCGGCTGGACCTCGGTGTCGATCTTGCGCGTGAAATGGTTGGTGATCTTGCCGCAATCGCTGCAGCGGAACTCGTAGATCGGCATGAGCCAATGATACGACAGGCCCCCTCGTGGTGGGACCACCGGCGCGCCTGGCACGCGCGGCGACCGCCAGGGCGCTGCGCGCCAATCGTCTTCCGCCCGTTTCGCAACTCCGTCGCGTAGACTCGATCCCACCAACGTCAGCAGAGGGGCCTTCCGTGAACCGCATCGAGATCGAGACCGCACTCAACAAAGACCGCGCCTGGCTCCTGGAGACCCTCTCGGCGATGAGCGAAACCGAACTCAGCGCGCCGCGCACCGTGAGCGAGCACGACCCCGACAAGACCTGGTCCTACGCCGACCACTTCATCCACACCACGCTCATCGAGAAGAACTGGAACGCGATGTTCCGGCGCCACCTGAGCGGCGAACCGGGGATGGGCGCCCGCGTGAACAAGGACGGCTCCGAGCAATCGCGCGACCAGGTGATGGCCGGAATTCACCGGTGGACCGAGGCGTGGGCGGACGAGCACCGGGGGAAGCCGCTCTCTGAGCTCGTTCGTATCGGCCTGGGAGTCCGCGCCGACACGCTGAGGCTGCTCGCCGAACTCACGGATGAACAGCTCGAATCGCCAATCCCCGGCGCGCCGTGGGCCGACGGCACCGTGGGCGGCATCATGGCCGCCAACGCCGGTCATGGTCGCACGCACTTCCAATGGGCAAAGGAAGGTACGGCGGCGCCCGGGTAGACCGCGCCGGTCAGAGCCCCTTTTCGAACCAGGCAACGTCCCAATAGCGGCCCAACTTCGAGCCAACCTCGGAGAGCAGGGCAACCCGCCGAAAGCCGAACCGTTCGTGCAACCGCACCGATGCCTCGTTGGGGAGAGTGATACCCGCGAGCGCTCGATGGAGGGGTTCGTTCTCCAGCGCCTGGAAGAGCGCCTCGTAGAGCGCGGCTCCGATTCCGCGTCCGGTTGCTTCTGGCGCGCAGTAAACGCTCGTCTCGACCGTCGTGTTGTAGGCGGGCTTGGGGCGGAACTGGCTGCTCCAGGCCGCCCCGATCACCGTGCCCTCTTCGTCGGCCACCAACACCCGGTGAGGGCCCGTGGTCGCGTAGTGCGCAAACCACGCGAGACGCTGAGCAACGGTGAACGGCTCGATGTCGAACGTCGCCGGTGTGTGCTCTATGTAGTGGTTGTAGATCTCCGCCAGGCGGGGCACGTCGGCTTCGGTGGCGGCTCTCACATTCGGTTGCACGGGCTCATCACCTCCCGGCGTCAGGGTACAAGGGCCGCGTGTCGGGAGCATTGCGGCGGCAGCGGCAACGGCCCTATGCGTCGGGGATTTCGACGCCGCGGAAGTGCTCCACGTGCGCTGCCTGGCCGCCCGGACTGAGGTCGATGCTCACCACATCGACCCGCGCGCGCCCGGGATCCACCCCCGCGGCTTCGCAGTAGTCCATCGCGCACTGCCACATCCGCCTGAGCTTGGCTGGCCCCAGCGATTCCGCTGCGAGCCCGGGGGTCGCCCGGCGTGTCCGGACCTCGACGAAGACCACGTCGTTCCCGTCGTCGGCGACGATGTCGATCTCGCCGCCGCGCGTGCGCACGTTGCGCGCAACGACGCGCATGCCCGACGCCTCGATCCGGTGGGCTGCGATGCGTTCGCCAAATTCGCCCAGGCGCTGGCGCTCGTTCACGGCAGAAGCGCTCGGGCCACTGGTGCATAGCTCCGGCGATGAACCGGGCAGGGCCCGCGTTCTGCAAGCAGCCGCTTGTGTTCGGGTGTTGGGTAGCCCTTGTTCCGGCAAAAGGCGTAGCCGGGGTACTGCGCACACAGGTGGACCATCAGCGCGTCGCGGGCCACCTTGGCCACGATCGATGCGGCCGCCACCGCCACGCTGAGGGCGTCGCCGTGGACGACTGGCCGCACGTTCGCCACTGGCAGGTCGAGCGCGTCCGAGATGATGTGGTCCGGAGGTTGGGAGAGCTGCTGGAGCGCGCGCAGCATGCAGAGACGCCGCGCGGGTAGGATGCCAATGCGGTCGATCTCCTCGTGGCTGGCCCAGCCAACGCCGAAGGCCACCGACCGCCGGATCTGCGCGCTGAGGAGGTCGCGCGCCGGCTCCGGCAACACCTTCGAGTCGCGCACGTCGCGGTACCAGGCAAACCGCCGCCGCGGAGGGAGCACTACGACCGCTGCCGTCACCGGCCCCGCCAGCGGACCCACGCCCACCTCGTCGACGCCGGCCACCAACTCCGCCCCCGCGCGCCACGCTTCGCGTTCGAACTTGAGCGTGGGCCTGGCGGTCAGCATCTCGCGGTCATCGTAGGCGCGCCGCGGACGGAGGAGAAGCCCGCGCAAGACGCTCCTACCCCGCCGGGATCAGTGCCTTGCCGCGTTCCTTCACTGCCGGCGCGATCTCCGTTGCCACCAGTTCGAGCGTCTCGTAGTCGACGGGCGCCCGGGCGCCGATGATGAAGTCCCCCACGCCCATCTCGACGTAGGGCAGAAGCTGCTCGACGCACTCTTCGGGCGTGCCCACGATGGCGCGCTGGCGCATGGCCTCGAGCGAGACGCCACGTGAGCGACCAAGCCGCTCCAGCCGCTCGTCCACCTTCTCCCGGGTCTTCGCGACCACGGCCTGGACCACCAGCGACTTGCGGACGTCGGCCGGGTTCCGGCCCACGGCGGCGCAATGCCCGGCGAGCACGTCGAGCTTGTGCTGGTAGTCGGCCTTCGGCATAAAGAACGTGTTCCAACCGTCGGCCGATTCGGCGACGGCGCGCAGGGTCAGCTTCTCACCCGCGCCGCCGACCCAGAGCGGGATGTGGGGCTTCTGCAGCGGCTTCGGCTCGCAGAGCGCACCGGTGAGCTGGTAGTAACGGCCTTCGAAGGTGGTCCGCGGCTCGGTCCAGAGGCTCTTCAGGATCGGCAGCGTCTCGCCGAGCATCCGGATGCGCCTGCCGATGGGCGGCAAAGGGATGCCGTACTCCTCGTGCTCCATCTCCCACCAGCCCGCGCCGACCCCGAGTTCGAGGCGCCCGCCGGAGACGTGGTCGATGGTCGTGGCGATGTTCGCCAGCAGCGCCGGGTGCCGGTAGGTGTTGCCGATGACGAGCACGCCGCAGCGGATGCGGCTGGTCTGCGCCGCCATTGCCGAAAGCAGTGTCAGCCCTTCGAAGCACGGACCTTCAGGGTCGGTCTGGATGGGGATGAAGTGGTCGAACACCGAGGCCCAGTCGTACCCCAGGTCCTCGGCCGCGCGCCAGAGCGACAGGTAGTCGGCGTAGGTGGTGTGCTGGGGTCCCGAGTGAATGCCGAACCGGATTTCGCCGCCGAAGATCTGCATGCCTGTCCTCCCGGGTGCTGGAGTGGGGGAGTGCCGGAGTGACGGAGTGACTGGCGCTCCGCCTGCGATGGTAGCAGTTGTGGTCGACGGGATGCCCGGACCGGTTCGAGACCCTTGATCGCGCGCGCTATAGTTTCCTCCAACGCCGAGGCCCCAATCCAAAACCGGCAATCCAAGATCCAGAATCACTAGAGGGACACGCGATGCCCGATCAACCGGTAGTCCTCTACGAAGAACGCGATTCGCTCGCGATCATCACTCTCAACCGCCCGGAGAAGCTGAACACCCTCAACGAAGCGGTCATCCAGGGCATCGCCGACGGGATCGACGCGGCCGCGGCGTCCGAGGACGTCTCCGCGATCATCCTGCGGGGTGCCGGCCGGGCCTTCACGGCCGGTTACGACCTGAACCCTGTGCCGGGCAGCCGCCCCTGGTCGCGGCAGCCGCGGTATGGCGCGAAGCAGGTCGAGCAGCGCCCCGGCGCGTGGGACCCCGTGCGCGACTACGCCTTCATGGGCAACAACATGCGGCGCTTCATGAAGCTCTGGGAGTGCCCCAAACCCGTCATCGCCCAGCTCCACGGCTTCGCCATGGGCGGCGCGACGGACCTCGTCCTTTGCGCCGACCTCATCTTCATGGCCGAAGACGCGATCATCGGCTACCCGCCGTCACGGGTGTACGGCACGCCGACGACGATGATGTGGGTCTACCGGCTTGGGCTCGAACACGCCAAGCAGTTCCTGCTCTCGGGCGACCAGATCGACGCCCCGACGGCGCTGCGCAT
>CAZCDK010000026.1:0-4113 GCA_964497285.1 uncultured Anaerolineaceae bacterium
TACGTAATTGTCTATACAGATACCCGACTGTCTCGCAGGTACCTGAACCTGATCAGCGAACGCTCCAAGTACGGCAGTCACGCACCCGTCAGCCGGTTCACCGTCGCAGCGATGTACTCCACGTCCTCAGGCCCCAGCGACGGGTGGACCGGGAGGGAGAGCACAGCCTGAGCCGCCGCTTCCGCGACGGGAAGGCTGACGTCCCCAAGGCCCAGCTGCTTGATAATTGGCTGCTGGTGAATCGGGATCGGGTAGTGAATGGCGCTGCCGATGCCCGCCGCTTCGAGCTCCTTTTGGAGGTCGTCGCGGCCTTTGGTGACCCGGATCGTGAACTGGTGGAACACGTGCCGGTCCCCATCCCGCACGCGGGGTGTCTCGACGTTCCTCAGCAGCGAGGCCAGCGACTCGGCGTTCGCGATGCGCGCCTCGTTCCATCCCTCGAGGTGCTGCAACTGCACCAGGCCGATCGCCGCCGCCAGGTCGGTCATGCGCCAGTTGAGGCCCAGGTATTCGTGGTAGTAGCGGCGCTCTTGCCCGTGGTTCCGGATGATCCGGCACTTCCGGGCAACCTCGTCGTCGTCCGTGGTGATGATGCCGCCCTCGCCCGTGGTCATGTTCTTCGTGGGGTAGAAGCTGAAACACCCGGTGCCGAAGCTGCCGGCGCGCCGGCCCTGGTGTTCGGCGCCGTGGGCCTGGCAGGCGTCTTCGATGAGGGCGAGGTCGTTGTCCTCGAACAGCTCGGCAAAATCACTCGCGCGCGCACGATGGCCGAAGATGTGGACAGGCATCACGGCCTTCGTCCGCTCCGTGATCGCCGCCTCCACCTGCTCGGGATCGAGATTGAGATCAAAGGGATCGATGTCGGCGAACACGGGCGTCGCGCCGCAGGCGATGATGCTCGTGGCCGAGGCGATAAAGCTGAACGGGCTCGTGATCACCTCGTCGCCCGACCCGACACCGTGGGCCTGGAGGGCGACGATGAGCGCCGCCGTGCCGCTATTCACGGCAATTGCGTGCTTCGTCCCAATGTAGGAGGCGAACTCCTGCTCGAACGTCCCGGTGCGGCCGCCCTGGGCGAGCTGTCCGCTTGCCAGAACCTCGATCACAGCGCTTTTCTCTTCTTCGCCGACAAGGGGTTTCGCGATGGGGATGAACGGGCGGCGCGTGGCAGTCACTGGTGGTCCTTTCAATCGCGTGCGGGAGGCACGTGCTACCGGGCGATGGGGTCCGCGGCCGGCGCCAGCCCGTCGCCTTCGTGGCGGTAGCTCCGGCCGCAGGCGGGGCAGTGGAGTTGGGCGTCGAGCTGGCGCGCACAGGCGCACACCCAGCCGAGCCGGCGGGCCGGACTGCCGGCGACGAGCGCATGGTCGGGAACATCCTTTGTCACAACGGACCCGGCCCCAACCAACGCCCAACGGCCAATGGTGATGCCGGGCAGAACGACGGACCGCGAGCCGACCGCAGCGCCGTGCCGCACGAGCGTCTCTCCGACCTCCCAGTCGGAATCCGCCTTCAACGAGCCGTCGGGGTTGATCGCCCGCGGATAGCGGTCGTTCGTGAACACCACCTCGGGGCCGACGAAGACGCCGTCTTCGAGGTTCGTACCGTGATAGACGCAGGAGTAGTTTTGGATCTTGCAGTTCGCGCCGATGTGCACGTTGGAGTCAACGTAGACACCCTTGCCGATGATGCAGCCCGGGCCGATGTCGGCGCCCTCCCGGACCTGCGCCTGGTGCCAGATGCTGACGCCCACTCCGATCGTGGCACCGGGACTCACTTCGGCCGTGGCATGGATGCGTGTGCCCGTCACGAGGTTGCAGTCTTCCCGGGGTGAGCCTCGGTGGCAGGTTCGCCATCGCCGTCGAGCGAGTACTTGCGGGCGACGAGGTGGATGCGGCTTCGAAGCTGGTCCCTGTCTCCCCACTGGTCGGCGGCCATCTCGTCGATGAGGCGGCAGATCTCACCTTCGGTGACCTCAACGGACGCCGTGAGCCGCATGACCTTCGGATGGTCGGTCACCTGCATGCTCTCGAAATCGGCCACGAGTTCCTCGCGCAGCTTCTCCCCGGGACGCGGACCGGTGAACACGACTTCGATGTCGTCGCCGGGACGAAGCCCGCGGAGGCGAATCATCCGCTCAGCGAGTTCGAGGATATTGATCTCCTCGCCCATGTCCAGCATGTAGATGTTGCCGTGGCCGCCGAAGGTCCCCGTTTGGATCACAAGGCTGACCGCTTCGGGAATGCTGATGAAGTAGCGCATCATGTCGGGATGCATGACCGTGACCGGGCCACCGCCTTCAATCTGGCGCATGAACGTGGGTACCACCGAGCCGCGGCTGCCCATCACATTGCCAAAGCGGACGGCGGCGTAGTTAGTGAGTTCGCTCCCGCGCGCGAGCGCGATCACGAGGAGTTCGGCGATCCGCTTCGTCGCACCCATGATGCTTGTGGGGCGAACGGCCTTGTCGGTGGAAACGAGCACGAACGTCCCCACCTCATAGGTTCGAGCGGCTCGCGCGGCGTTGAGTGTGCCCAGAACGTTCACGCGGAACGCCTCGTCCGGGTGGTCCTCCATTAGCGGCACGTGCTTCAGCGCCGCAGCGTGATAGACGAGGTCGGGGCGTGCGCGCCGGAAGACCTCATCGATCTTCCGCTCGTCGACGACGTTCGCCACCCACAGCTTGAGCAACGTCTGCGGCGCGGCGGCGATGAGCTCGAGCGAGAGGTCGTGCAAGCCGCTCTCGTTGTTGTCCACGAGGTGTAGCTCGCGCGGCTGGAAACCCAGCACCTGGCGGCAGAGTTCCGAGCCAATCGATCCCGCTGCTCCCGTCACGAGCACGACCTTGTCGCGCACCGACTGGCTGCACGCTGAGAAGTCGATCTGGACCGGGTCGCGGCCCAGCAGGTCGTCGAGGGTGATCTCCCGGAGCGTGTCATGACTGCCCGCGACCCAGTTGTCGACCCCCGGGACCATGCGGACGGGAACGTTCAGGCGCTGGCAAACGGCAACGATCTCGCGGATGGTGGATCCCTGCGGCCGGGCAAGGGCAATCGCCACGACTTCGGCGTCGCGGCGCCGGATAATCTGTTCGAGCTGGCTGATGGCGCCGAGCACGAGGAGCCCGTGGATGCGGGTGTGGTGCTTCCTGGGGTCGTCGTCGACGAACCCCACCGGCTGGTAGTTGATCTCGGGGTCGGCCTGGAGTTCGCGCGCAAGGAGCTGGCCGGTGCGGTCGGCACCGATGATGAGCAGGCGCCGCGATGCGGTCGCACCCCAGGGCAGCCGCATCAGAAGCCGCGTCCGCATCTTCACC
The DNA here is from genome assembly GCA_964497285.1 of uncultured Anaerolineaceae bacterium. Classification (GTDB taxonomy): domain Bacteria; phylum Chloroflexota; class Dehalococcoidia; order Tepidiformales; family Tepidiformaceae; genus UCB2. Next base: position 3,317 of record CAZCDK010000026.1, read on the forward strand.
ATCGCCATCCCGAGGAAGACGAGGGCACCGCCGACAAGAACGACGGAGAGCGGGATGTCGCGCTCCTTCACCCAGAAGTTCGCGCCAAAGATCAGGAGCGTGACCAGCACAGTCGGCCGGAACAGCGCCAGGATGTCGCCGATGCTGCCATAGGCCCAAACGGTGCGGTACACCCCGAGAAGGGTGTTGGCGAGGACATAGCTGAGAGCGATCAGGGGAAAGACCCTGGCTGCGAAGACGGCGCTGTCGTGGGGGACCGAACCATCGAAACGCAGGAGGAGTGCGGCCGAATAGGCTGCGCCAACGACCGCGATGTCGAGCAGCATCGCGGCGGCGATGTGAACCGGATCACCGGCCAGGAGGCGGCCAATGGCGTTGCGCCTCGCCATGCCGGCCAGCCGTTCCATCAGCGAGCCCCTCTGCCCGTGAGGGCCCGTGAGAACGTCCGCCAGAGAATCCGGACGTCGGTCATGAGCGGATGGCGATCCACGTAGGCGAGATCGTAGATAACGGTTTCGTCATAGGTCAAATCCGAACGGCCGCTGGTCTGGGCCTGGCCAGTGATACCGGGAAGCACATCGTGGCGGCGATGATAGGCATCCGGATACTGGGCGACAATCCCGGGAAGCTCGGGCCGCGGGCCAACGAGGCTCATCTCTCCCTTGAGCACGTTCAGGAGATTTGGGAGTTCGTCCACAGAGGTCTTGCGAGCGAAGGCTCCCCAGCGCGTGAGCCGCGGATCCCGTTCGCCCGCGGGACTGAATACAAAAGTCTTCCAGTCGTCGACAACGTACGTC
>CAZCDK010000026.1:4123-18875 GCA_964497285.1 uncultured Anaerolineaceae bacterium
CCGGCAGGGCATGCCGCATGGTGCGGAGCTTGTACATCGTGAACGGCTCGCCACGAAGGCCGATGCGCTCCTGGGCAAAGAACGGATTGCCGCGCAACTCGATCGCGAGCACCAGGGCCATCAGGACGACGACAGGAATCACCACCGGCGCCCCCACGAGGGTCAGGCCGATATCGAAGATGCGCTTGGCCATCGGCTTCTAGGGTAGTCGTGGCGGTGGCTAAGGGCGATGCGAGCCCGAGCTGGGTGGAAGAAGCGCCGAGCGCTTTGCGGGCGCTCCTGTGGCGACCATGGTCTGCCGAGAAGGTCGATGTGCTGCTCGAGAAAGAAGGGATTGTGCGGCACCCGGTCGCGAGCACGAGGGCCATCAGGCCCCACAAGGCGGTCACTCGTCCCGCATGAGCTCTTCGAGCACCAGGATCGGAAGGCCGGCCCGGCGGTCAGCGAGCCGCGCATCATTCGTCAGGAACGCGTCCGCGCCAGCGACGAGGGCGGTGGCGATGTGGATGGCGTCTGGCATCCGGCACCCGATCTCGGCCCGGATGCGGATCGCTTCGCGCGTGACGTCGGCGTCGACCGGCCAGATGGTCATCCCGGGGAGTGCTTCGAACGCTGCCCGGGCGTCGGCCACCCGCTCCGCACTGGCAACGCGGAACAGCCGCACCATGAACTCCGACAATCCCACGGCGGAAACAATCGCCGAGCGGCCCGGCGCATCGAAGACGGCGGTCTCGACAAAGGCCCTGCGCCGCGACGACGGCGCTTCAAGCAGGTACAGAACGCAGGTCGTGTCGAGGCCCAGCCTGGTTGGAAGCGTCACTGTTCCCACTCATCGCGAAGCTGATTGATGGCGTCGTCAACGTCGATCCCTTCGTAGAACTTCGCCGCCGCCTCCCGGAAGCGCTCGAGGCGGTGCGCAGGAACGGGTGCCAACACAAGCCGAGGCCAATCCTCGTCGACGATCAGATTGAGAAGGTCCCCGCTCCGCAGACGCAACCGCCGGCGCACGATGGCGGGGATGACGACCTGGCCGCGCTTGCCGATGCGCACGTCGATGTCATCACGCTCCACTGGCTACTGACCACTGACTACTGGCTAACGCGCCGCCGCCTGGTCCAGCTGGAACGCGTCATGAAGGACACGCACGGCGTCGGGAACGCGGGCCGCTTCGATGATGCACGTGAGGCGGATCTCGCTTGTGGAAATAAGCTCGATGTTGATGCCCGCGTTGAAGAGGGCCCTGAACATCCGGGCCGCATAGCCGGGGGCAGTCTGGATGCCGACGCCGACGATGCTGACCTTGCCGAGTTCGCTCGATGCAACATAGCCGTTGGCGCCGACGGCCTTGCAGATCGCGGGCATTTCCGCCTCCGCCCGGCGCAGGTCCTTCCGCGACATGGTGAACGTGAGGTCGGTCAGGTTGTCGGCGCTGGCGTTCTGGACGATCGTGTCGACGCTGACCCCGGCTGTTGCCAGGGGTTCGAAGATGGTTGCGGCGATGCCGGGCCGGTCGGGGACGCCCCGGACGGTCACCTTGGCGACGTCGGTGTCGTGCGCGATTGCGCGCACCCGGTTCCGTTCTTCCAACTCGGATTCTCCATGGATGAGAGTGCCAGGAGCGTCGACGAGGCTCGACGTGACGAGGATGGGCAGATCGTATACCGAGGCGAGCTCCACCGCCCGGTTGTGCATCACCTGCGAACCCTGGGTCGCGAGTTCGAGCATCTCCTCATACGTCAGATCGGTGAGTTTGCGTGCCGTCGGCACGATGCGTGGATCGGCCGTGTAGACCCCTTCCACATCCTTGCAGTTTTCGTATCGTTCCGCCTCAAGAGCGATCGCGAGGGCAATTCCCGTGAGGTCGCTGGCCCCTCGGCCGAGAGTCGTGATCTCAAAGTCCTCGGTGATGCCCTGGAATCCGGCGACAACGGGAATGCGGCCAGCCTTCATTTCTCGCTGGATCCGCTGCGCCTCGACTCGTGAGATGCGTCCGGCTTGGTGCGTCGCCTTTGTGTAGATGCCTGCCTGTTGGCCCGTGAGGCTCACGGCATCGTGCCCGCGGGCTTGGAGTGCCATCGCGACGAGGGCGCAGGACACCTGCTCGCCCGTGGCGACAAGCATGTCCAATTCGCGCGGGGCCGGAGTCGGAGTGATGGTGAACGCGAGCTCCATCAATTCGTCAGTGGTATGACCCATCGCCGAGACGACCGCGACCACCCTGTCACCGGCAGCAATCCGCCGTGTGATTCGGTCAGCGACGTTGTTTATTAGTTCTGCGCTGGCAACCGATGTGCCCCCGTATTTCTGGACAACGAGCATGTCTAAAGAATGCCCCACGAACCCGAAATGAGCCAACGCCGGCCAGCGCGGGGTCCTGCCCGGCGTCCGTCCGCCGGGGCTCGCGGCGAGCGCGCCGGTGTCACCGCGCCATCCCGTGATACTCCCTGTTCGGCAGCACGCCCGTTGCCGACATGAGGCGATTCGTGAAGTTGAACATCGCCGTCACTTCGGCGATATCCCAGATGTCTTCGTCTTCGAACCCAATCGCGCGCAGGTCGTCGATGTCCTCCTCGCACACGGTGACCGGGTCCATCGTCAGCTTGACGGCGAAGTCGAGCATCGCCACCTGTGGTTCTGTGAGCCCCGCCCGCCGGTAGTCGAGCGTGATGCGGTCGCCCTTCACCGGGTCCTTGAGCAATGCCCGGACGGCGAACCCGTGCGCGGTCAGGCAGTAGAGGCACTGGTTCTGCATGGAAACCACTACCGAGATCATCTCGCGCTCGGCCTTGCCCAGCCCCGGAGAGGGTTGCATGAGGTCGTCGAAATGCGCGAACCAGCGCTGGAAGCGCTCGTTTCGCCAGGCGAAGGCGCGAAAGACGTTCGGCACAAACCCCAGCTTCGCTTCCACCTGGTCGAACAACGCCCGGGTCTCGGGCGCAAGCGTGTCGCGGTCGGCAACGGGGAACCAGGAAATGCGTTCTTCCATGCCCGGGATTGTACGCTTCGGCGTGTGCGGCACGAGGCCGCGGTTCGCGCTACCGTTGCCCCGCCGATTGCGTGTACCCTTAGCGCCGGCACGGGGACCGGATGAACGGCCTCAAAGCTGGCGGTAGACATGCTCATTGCCCTTGATATCGGCAACACCTCCATTCACATCGGCCTCTTTGATGGCGAACGCATCGAGGCCACCTGGCGCATCGGCGTCGAAGCAGAGAAGCTCCCCGACGAATACGGCGTGCTCCTCCTCAGCCTGCTCTCAACTCACGGCCTCGGACTCGATGTCATCGATGCCTGCATCATCGGCTGCGATGTTCCGCCGCTCATCCCGACCTTCGAATCCGTCTCTCGCCGCTTCTTCAAGGTCGAGCCGCTGGTGGTCGGACACGGCCTTCGCACCGGCATCCGGATCCTCTATGACAACCCCCGGCAGCTCGGCGCCGACCGCATCATCGATGCAGTCGCAGCAACCAAGCTCTACGGGTTGCCCGTGATCGTAGTCGACTTCGGTACGGCGACGGTCTTCGACGCCGTCAACGAAGATGGCGACTACCTCGGAGGAGCCATTGCCCCCGGCATCGGCATCGCCTCCGAGGCGCTCTTCAGCCGGGCCGCCATGCTCTATCGCGTGCAGCTCGAGCGCCCTCCGTCTGCAATCGGCAAGAACACGGTGCATGCCATGCAGGCGGGCATCCTGTTCGGCTACGTCGGCCTGGTCGAGGGACTGGTCGAACGCTTCAAGAAGGAACTTGGTGGCAACCCAAAGGTTATTGCAACGGGTGGCTGGGCGAAGCAGATCGCTGATGAGACGCCCTGCATCGACATCGTCAACAGCGACCTCACGCTCACCGGCCTGCGCCTGATCTACGATCTCAACAGGCCGGTCGAGAGGCTGCAGCCGTGACCGGCCCGTCCCTCCTTCCTCCTTCGTCTTCCCCCCTTCCCCTTTCCGGCCGCCGCGTGGCCCTTGGCGTCACGGGCAGCATCGCTGCCTTCAAGGCTGCAGACCTCGCATCGAAGCTCCGGCAGGCCGGCGCCGAAGTCGAGGTTGTGATGACGCCCGCGGCAACGCAGTTCGTCTCGCCCCTCACCTTCCAGTCCCTCACCGGGCGGTCCGTCGTAGTCGACATGTTCGCTGCCACCGAACCGGAGGCCCACGTCGAAGTTGCCCGGCGGTGCGATGCTCTTGTGATCGCCCCGGCCTCGGCCAATTGCCTCGCCAACCTCGCTCACGGCCAGGCACCGGACATGGTCACCCTGACTGCGCTCGCGACCAGCGCACCTGTGCTCGTAGCCCCCGCGATGGACAGCCAGATGTGGGAGAACCCCGCGACGCAGGCGAACGTCGAGACCCTCCGCCTGCGCGGTGTCACCTTCGTCGGGCCGGCAGCCGGCCGCCTCGCCAGCGGGCGCACGGGCGCCGGACGCATGGCCGAAGTCCCCGACATCATTGGGGCCCTCCGGCAGGTCCTCGGACGAGGCGGCGATCTCGCCGGGCGGCATGTCGTCGTGAGCGCCGGTGGCACCCGCGAACCGATCGATCCCGTGCGCTTCGTCGGCAACCACTCCACCGGCAAGATGGGCTTTGCCATCGCGGAGGCGGCGAGAGACCGGGGCGCGCGCGTCACGATCGTCACCGGTCCCGTTGCCCTTGACACCCCGTACGGGTGCGAACGGGTCAATGTGACGACCGTTGAATCCATGCTGGCCGCGCTCGCCACAGTCACCGCGGCGAGTGATGCGCTGGTCATGGCCGCTGCACCCGCCGACTTCCGCCCTGCCAGCCCCGCGGACCAGAAGATCAAGAAGGTGCCCGGGCAGGACGAACTCACCCTCCACCTGGCGAAGGCCACGGACATCCTGGCCGCACTCCCCGGCGGTGGTGTGCGCGTGGGCTTCGCCGCCGAGACGCAGAACCTCGCACAACACGCGGTCGCGAAGCTGGCCTCCAAGCGCCTCGATTTCATCGTCGCCAACGACGTCACGGCGGCGGGCAGCGGTTTCGGTACCGACACGAACGAAGTCACGCTTTTCCATCGCGACGGCCGCGTCGAGGAACTCCCGCTGATGTCGAAATCCGCCGTCGCCCACGCCATCCTCGACCGGATTGCGGCGATCCTTCGCCAGGCATGAACAGGCCGATGTCTTTCAAGTTGACTTAGTCATCGGCCTTAGTCTACCCTTCGTGAGTGGCCGAAGTGAGCGTGCACGAAGCGAAGACTCACCTCTCCCAGCTATTGCTCAGGGTTGCGGCCGGCGAAGACATCGTGATCGCCAGGAGCGGCAAACCGGTTGCCCGTCTTGTTCCGTACTCCAACAAGAAGCGCCGGGTATTCGGCGGGGACGAGGGCCTCTTCCAGATCCCGGACGACTTCGACGAGACCCCGGACGATCTTGTCGCGCTGTTCGAAGGCGACGACGCCATCTCATGAGGATCCTGCTCGACACGCAGGTGTTTCTCTGGCTTGCGAATGCGCCAACCAGGCTCAACACAACTGCGAGCGACCTCCTCGCCGACCAGGCGAACGAGCTGTTTCTGTCGTCTGCCAGCAGCTGGGAGATTGCGATCAAGCACAGTCGAGGGAAGCTCGCACTGCCAATTGCGCCGGCGCGATTCGTCCTCTCGCGCATGCAGCGGTTCGATCTCACTGGTCTTGCAGTCGAGCACGTGCATGCGCTCCACGTGGCCGAACTGCCGCACCACCACAACGACCCTTTCGATCGGCTGCTCGTGGCGCAAGCTCAACTGGAGGGGCTCTCGCTCGCGACGGCCGACCGGCGGCTCGCCGAATACGACGCGCCGGTCCTGTGGGCAGACTGAGGATGGGCGGGCCCGATTCCCAGCGGTCCTGCTAGACTCGCACCGTGGCTGATTCCCGTCCCCTCGTCCTCTTCGGCGGCACATTCGATCCGCCGCACATCGGCCACCTGTTGGCGGCCGAGTGTGCGCGCTGGCAGTTCGGCGCGCGGCAGGTGCTCTTCCTGCCCGCGGGCCAACCCTACCGGAAGGCGGACCGCAGGGTCTCGCCGGCCGCCGACCGGCTCGCCATGACCCGGCTTGCGGTCCTTCACAACAACGCCTTCGCTGTCGACGAGCGCGAGGTGCGCCGGCCGGGACCCACCTACACCCTGGAGACCCTGATGCAATTCCGCGCGGAGGGCGAAGACGAAATCGTGCTCGTGCTCGGGGCCGACGCGCTGGCCGACATGCCGAACTGGAACAGCCCCCGGGATATCGGCGCGCTTGCGCGCGTGGTTGTCGTGCTGAAGGGGCAGGATGCGAGCGCGCTCCCGAGGCTGGCCCGCGCCGCCTCACTTGGCTACGTGCCGGAGGCAATCGACATGCCCGCGCTCGATGTCAGCAGCACGGAGATCCGCTCCCGGGTCGCCGCCGGCAGGCCGGTCCGGTATCTTGTGCCGCCGGCGGTCGCCGACTACATCAGCGAACACCGCCTCTACCTCGAAGAAGAGGTGCCCGGTTGACCGAACGCCGCCCCGACGAGCAGCTGCTGGACGAACTCACCAGCCAGCTTGATCGCACTCGCCGCCTCCTGATGGGGAGTCCGGAAGAGGCGGCCGAGTTCGCCCTCGAGCGCATTGGGAGCGAGGACCGGGAAGAAGGGCGGATTGTCGCCGAACTGGCTGCGACCGCGCCGCTGGCCGACCCGGACGGCTTCCCGGCCGCCCATCGCCTGGTGATGCGCGCGCTCGAGGTGCTCGATCGCGAAGGCTCGCGCCGCCCGCCCGTGGGCCGGCTCGGACCGCTTAAGCCCGTGGCGGAGTTCTTCGTCGAGTTGGTCGCCAACTACATCGTCCAGTCGTTCGCCCAGGGAGTCGCCGGGCGCCTGCGGACGCTCTACTCGAGGCGGGAGGCGCAGAGCCCGCCCGGACTCCCCGAGCGCCAGCTGCTCGCGCGGGCGCGCGTGGAGATGGATCGGGTCGCCCCCGGATACGGCGGTGGTGGGCTGCGAACGCCCATCCTGATCGCCGGGGCAGCCGTTCCCCTGTTGGCGTCCGTTGCGCAGTCCGCAGGAGCAATCCCCTTCTCCAGCCGCTATGTGCAACTCGGGGGCGTCGGCATCCTGTTCGTGCTGTTTTTCGCGATCTCATCCGCGCTGCTTCGGGGTGCGGCCGTCGCCCGGCGGCGTTCGCGGCTCATCATGGGACAGCCGCTGGCCCTCCTCTGGGAGACGATCGGCCACGCGGGCAATCCGCCCGAGGACGACAGCGCCACTTTCGCCACCGTTGCCATCGTCCTGACGGCGGTCATCTGGTTCGTGCTGCCGGCTGTGGCAGTTGTGCTATTTGTGGCGCTGCGCTAGGAGCAACCTCACCAGTGCAGGACCTGTCGCATCAGGGCCTTGACCTCCGGCCATCAATCCCTGCCACGCGCAGGCTCTCCTCCAGTTTCGCCGCCGAGAACGGCCACTTGGCGATGTCCACCCCGCCAAACGCCACGACCGGGATCTCGAACATGTACCGCTGCAACAGGCCGTCGTCTGCCTCAATGTCGATCCGCTCGACGCGGAACCTCATCCGTGTGGCCAGCGAGGCGATGACGCGCTCCGCCTGGTCGCAGAGGCTGCATCCCGGCCGGCGATAGAGGGTCACCACCGGTTGCCAAGCTCCCCCGGGATCAGGCGGAGGCGTGCTCGCCCGGCGTCGAAGCAGTCTCATCATCGGCGTCGCCCCAGACCCGGCTGGCGTATTCCTGTGTGATTGGGCCGGGGTACTTGAGCAGCACCCCCGCGAGAATGACGGCGATCCCCACCAGCATGCCGCTCACCAGCTGCGGCACCGGGATGTCATAGAGGACCTGCTCATTGGTGCGCGTGAAAGACAGGCCGAAGCGCATGGCGCCATAGAGGACCATGTAGCCGCAGAAGACCCAGCCGGGCGCTTTCAGGAACCGGCGCAGCACGAAGAGCAACAGCGCAAGGATGACGAAGTCGCCCAGCATTTCGTAGCCGCCGGCCGTCGGGTGCACTGCCTTCCCGAACTCGCCAAGGGTGTTTGGATGCACGTAACGCACGGCCCAGGGGAGGTTCGAAGCATCCGCAAGGTGTTCGCCATTGATCAGGTCGCCGATGCGGCCGAGTCCCTGGCCAAGGATCATCCCCGGCGCTGCCGCGTCGAGCCCGATCGCGATCGGCCAGCGGTGGAACAACGCATAGATCACGCCGCCGAGGGCCCCCCCGAGCAGTCCGCCGTACAGGGTTATTCCGCCTTCAGTGATGCCAAAGACGATGCTTCCAAGGTCGTGACGAAAGATGTCCCAATGCTCGACTACGTAGAACAGCCGGGCGCCCGCGATCGCGCAGGGGACACCCACGAGCGCAATCTCCTGCGCGACTTCCGGCGGAATACCGTCCTTCTTTGCCACCCACACGGAGATTGTCACGCCGGCGAGAATGCCGACCGCGGTGAACAGCCCGTGCCATGTGAGCGTGAATGGGCCGAACTCCGCAAACGTCGGGTCGATGTTGATGTCGATCGCCAGTAGAGGTAGGAAGTGAAGCAGTGCCATCGCGGCAATGGTAAAGCGAGATGGCGGTAGTCGGTAGTCGGCCGCCATCAACGGAATTGCTGGCCGCCTGACCCCGCCCCCTGTAACCTGTGGCCCCAGCCCAACTCCCCTGCCCGGAACGCTCTCCATGCCCATTGACTGGCCCGCCATACACAACGAAGCCCTCGACATCTTCGTCCGCTACCTCCAGATCGACACATCGAACCCGCCCGGAAACGAGAAGCCGGCCGCCCGTTTCCTCGGGGCGCTCCTCGAGGCCGAGGGCATCGCATGTGAGTACATCGAAACCGCCCCCGACCGGGAGGTCCTCGTCGCCACGCTGAAGGGCGACGGATCGAAGAAGCCTCTCATGCTCTGCAACCACACGGACGTCGTTCCGGTCGAGGAGCTCTACTGGGACGTTCCTGCCTTCGAGGGCCTCGTCAAGGACGACAAGGTCTTCGGCCGCGGCGCCGTCGACATGAAGGGCTGCGGCGTGATGCAGCTCATCGCCTTCGTGCTGCTCAAGCGCCAGGAAGTGCCGCTCAAGCGCGATGTCGTCTTCTGTGCGGTCCCGGACGAAGAGGCCGGAAGCGAGTATGGGATGGAGTGGCTCTGCAAGCACCGTCCCGATGTCGTGGACGTCGAGTTCGAACTCAGCGAAGGCGGCGGCGGAGCCTCCCGGTTCAACCGTATCGAGGCGAAGCTCTTCAACGTTGCCACCAACGAGAAGGACATCTGCTGGTTGCGGCTCACATCGGTCGGTATTCCCGGGCACGGCAGCCGGCCTCACGAAGACAATTCCGCCGTCCATCTCATCCGCGCTCTCAACCGCCTCACCGATTGGGATCGGGGCATCACCTACACGCCCGACACGATGGCCTACATCACGCGGCTCGCCGAAGCCGGGCTCATGCCGCCCATGTCCGCGAAAGGGGACCTCGAAGCCCGCATTCGCCGCTCGCCGGAACTCTACGCGCAGTTCGTCAACACCCTGAACCTGACGATGCTGAACGCCGGCATCAAGGCGAACGTCATCCCGGCGAAGAGCGAGGCTGTGATCGACTGCCGCCTCCTTCCAGGCCAGTCGAAGGCGGACTGGCGCCGGCAGGTCGAGGAGCGCATCGCCGACCCGCGCGTCACCGTCTCGCTCTACTCCGCGGACCAGGGCGAGCCCGTCTCCGTTCCTTGGGACACCGAGCTCTTCCGGACGATCAACTCCGTCATCAAGGAGGCGAGGGAGGACGCGATCGTCGTACCCGGCATGACCATCGGCGGCACCGACAACCGCTTCTTGCGCGAGCGCGGCATCCCGGCCTACGGCTTCATCCCTTGCCTGTTGAGCCCCGAGGAGCGCGCCGGCTTCCACGGCAACAACGAGTTCCTCACGATTGAGAACCTGAACATGGGTTGCGAGCTGATGTACGAGATCGTGCGGCGGATGGTCGCATGAGTCCCCGGACGCCCCTTGATACGTGGCCCGGCGGTGTAGACTCGCCACACCCAAACCGGGAGTGACCGAAGTGAAGCTCGAGTACCTGATGACCTATCGCGCCGACCTGAAACCGCCGGCCGATGTGGGGCCTGGACCGAACGGCCGACGGCTCATCTTTGATGTGGTTGGCGGCATCTTCGATGGGCCGAAACTCCGCGGGACGATCCTGCCCGGAGGCGGCGACTGGCTCCAGGTAGGCGCCGACAACGTTGCCCGGCTCGACGTCCGGGGGACCTTCCTCACAAACGACGGAGCGCGCATCTACCTGCAGTACCATGGTATCTCCGTTCCGAGCGAGAGCGCGGCGGAGAAACGCGCGGGAGGCGGGGCGACCGACTTCGGCGACCAGTACTTCATGACCGCCCCCCGGTTCGAGACCGGTGACGCGCGCTATTCCTGGCTGAACGCCATCGTCGCTGTCGCTGAGGGCCGCGCCGGCCCGAACTGGGTCGAGTACCGGGTCTACCAGGTCGTAAATTGAAAGCTGTCGCCTGGAACGCCTCTGGCGGTCTGGAGGTTGTCGAACGCCCGCTTCCGGAGCCGGGGCCGGGTTGGCTGCGCATCGCCGTCCGTTCCGCCGGGATCTGCGGGAGCGATCTGCACAACTTCGGCAAGGCGCGCCCGTTTGCCGGTATCGTTCCAGGCCACGAAATCGGCGGCGTTGTCGACGCGATCGGCGAAGGCGTCGACCTTCACCCGGGAGCGCCCGTCTCGGTGGAAGGCGCCTTTGCCTGCGAGAGCTGCCGCTACTGCCGCGCCGGCCACCACGCGCACTGCCAGAAACTCCAGTTCGTGGGCTTCTCCGCTCCCGGCGCGATGGCCGAGTACTTCATGGCCCCCCGCGCTGCGGTGGTTGAGCTGCCCACCAGCGTGCCGCCCGAATGGGGCGCGCTCGCCGAGCCGCTCTCCATCTGCACGCGGGCGGTCCGCCAGGCGCGCGTGACGCCGGGGGACCGCGTGATGGTCCTCGGCAGCGGCACCATCGGGCTGATGTCGCTGCTCCTCGCCCGGGACGCCGACGCCGGGGCGGTCTTTGCCACTGCGCGGCACCCTCAGCAGGCGGAGATGGCGCGAGCGCTCGGCGCCACGACCGTTTTCAAGGACAGCCAGGAAGCGATGGGCGCAGTCGGCGCCAGTGCCATGGACGTGGTCATCGAAACGGTGGGTGGCTCTGCCCAGACTCCCGCGGAGGCCGTCCACCTGGCCCGGCCTCTGGGCACTGTCTGCATCGCCGGCATCTTCGACGGCGACAGCACGGTCCCGATGACGACTGTGGCCCTCAAGGAACTGACCATCGTTGGTTCGTTCGGCTACCACCGGAACCACGGCCGCTCCGACTACGCCATCGGCTGCGAATCCCTCGGTCGCCACCTTGCCGCCCTGCAGCCGCTCGTGACCCACACGTTCCCCCTGGCCCGCGCCCACGAAGCCTTCCGGGTGGCTTCCGACAAGTCCACCGGCTCCATCAAGGTCCACCTGCGCCCGTAGGGCCGGCACCACACACTGAACGCGTGGGGGGTGAGGGGGCAGGCGTGTTGTGCCTCGGGGAAACCCCGGTGGCAGCCCAACCGGACTTCCCTAACGATTGGATGGTGAAGCTCCTGCGATCGCGGAAGCCGGTCCCGCCGGCATCTCCTCCTGCATTCGGACCCTGGATCCTGCGCCACTTCGCCCTCGGCGAAGCGACCGCCGAGATGTCCTTTCCCCGGCTGGAGAAGGTGTGCAGCAACGCTGGTTCGGCGCTGTGCGGGGCGGTGTTTGCTGAGCCCGGAGTCCTTGCCAGCCCGGGCACTCCCGGCCCGGAGCTCCTGAGCGAGGCCGATCTCGTGGCAAAGCGTACCGGCGACGGGTTCAAGGCCTGCCTCGAAGATCGCCAGCACACGGTTCTCACGTGGCCGTGGGATCACCTCGCGACGCGCGTCGCCTGGGAGGCTTCGCGGACCGGAGATGCATCTGAAGAAGCCGTCGGCCGGAGGCTGGGCGATATTGGTGCGGCCTACGCCACGGTGCACCGCGAGCAGTTGGCGGCCGTGCTCGACCTGTGGCGACAGGTCGCGGCGGGAGTGGTCGAGACGTCCCCTGCAGCCGAACCCCCGAGTCTCGAGCGCATGGGGCGGCAGCTCCTCGTCGCGTTCCAGGTCGAGTTGGCCGCGTCATCTTGACCCCTGGCCTCCGTCCGCGGTCCGGCAGCGTGTCCACGTTGATCGAGTCCGCCCATGAAGCCTTGCGGTTGCGGGCGCTGAATGCGCGGCGGGCAATCCCGGGCGATCCACAGGGTCGGCTTTCCTTCGTGGCCGCCTGCGGAGCCACTTGACCTGTGGCCGTGCGGCGGCTTTCATGCCCGGAGCGGTTGGTCCTGGCAGGAGGCCAGCACTGGCGCTCCACCTTCTTCGCACCGAGGCGCTTCTTGGACATCACCGTTACCCCCACGAAGCTCGATGGCGTCGTGCTCATCGACACTGACTACTTCCGCGACGAACGCGGCTTCTTCATCGAGAACTGGCACAAGCGTACCTACGCTGAACACGGGCTCGAACTCGAGTTCGTCCAGGACAACCACTCGCGGTCGGCATTTGGTGTCCTGCGGGGGCTGCACTACCAGGACACGACGGCGCCGATGGGCAAACTGGTGCGCTGCACCGGCGGCACGATTCTCGACGTCGCGGTCGATATCCGCGTGAGTTCTTCAACGTTTGGGCAATGGGTTGCGGCCGAGCTCAGCGCCGAGAACATGCGCCAGATCTACGTTCCCGAAGGCTTCGCGCACGGCTTTGTGACGCTCAGCGATTTCGCCGAGGTGCAGTACAAGTGCACCGGCCCATACACCCCGCCATCCGAGGGCACGATTGCCTGGAACGACCCTGACGTGGGGATCGCCTGGCCTGTCCGCGAACCGCTCCTCTCCGCCCGCGACCAGAAGGGCGCGAGTCTGAAGGACTACCGCCGGAACCCTGCGTTCGCGTGAGGAGGGGCTGAGACGGCCGCGGGGCGATGCCGAGTATTCGGGCAGTTGTCGCTCTAGGAACCGTGCGATACGCTCGAACCTCCAGCCGCCAGCGCGAGCCGCGAAGCGGCGCCGCTGGCCCGTCGTCCCCGGAGGTGTCGCGTGCCCATCTTCCCTTCCGTTGAGTGGTTTCAGGCCGCCGCCGATCTGCTCAACCGGTCAGATAGCTTCAGGCGGCTGGGCGCCTGTGATGCCGAAGTCGGCATCGGCGTCGACGGCCACTACTTCGAGGTGGATTTCGACGCCTTCGAAGTCAGCGGCGTGCGCGAAATCGACGCACGGCGCGCAGAGGAGGTCGATTTCGTGCTCCTGCAGCCGTTCGACCGCTGGCAGGCGATGATCGCGAACATCAAGGAGCACGGGCGGGCCGAACACGGCTTCACCCTCAACTCGCTCGACCTCCAGGACGAGACGGAGTTCGCCCGGGGCAAGGACTACCATCGCCGCGACACCTTCTACCGCTTCAACCAGACGTTCCAGGAGTTTTTCGACGTCACGTCGCAGATGGACACGGCCTTCGCACGCGAGGGCAGCCCCGTGCCCGGACCCGCCTAGCCGCGCGCCTTGGATCGGTGCCAGCGGCCACTGCTCCTGGCGCCCGGCTCCTGTCCGGGCATTGTCTCCGGTAGGCCACCGATAGTGGCCCGGCTCGCATCGAGCATCGGGTAGAGTACCTCAATCGCCGCGGCCAGCTGGGCGGCCACCTCGCGGCCGAGCTCCACGGTCAGCGTCGAGAACGGCCACGTCCGGTGGAGGCGCCGCCAGGAGGCCGTCCACTCCTCCAGCTCCCAGCTGTCGCCGAGGGCGGCCGCGATCTCCGTTGCCCGGCCGGCAACCAGCGCGGCCCAGCGGTCGTTCAGCTCAACCGGCCCTTCGAAGTGGAGTCCCAGCTCGATGATGCCCCGCGCCACCTGGGGTTGGAGTTCGAAGTGCACGCGAGGATCGCCGAAATGGATCTGCAGGATGGTCCACATGACCCGGCGCTCCGGCCTGGGCACTGATGCCGGGAGGGCCGCCAGCGCGAGGTCCTCGCAGAAGAACACAAACTCGCGAGCCTTGAGGGTCCCATTGAGGGCGGGCATGAAACCAGTAGGCACCAGCGGGCAGGCACGTGGCAACCCGGCCGGCCTCGCCTGGTCGGGGCGTCACACCGCTGTCCTGGTGGCAAAGAAGGTGCTCACCACTTCGTCATTGAGCCGCATGTTTAGCACGTGTGCCCGCTGGAGCTGCTCCCAGAAGTAGCGGTACGTCGCCCGGTCATGCAGGTTGCCGTCGTGGTGGATCGGGCCCCAGTCGGCGGCGTGTGCCTTGAGGAGGATGGCCTCAGCCTCCTCGACCTCGGGCATTGCTGGCGCCATCGCCCTTGTGATTGGCTCAATCTGGGCGGGGTAGATGGACCACATCCTCAGGAACCCAAACTCCTCGCGCGCTCGCCGGGCGTCGTTGTAGATGAACTCCGTGTCCTTGAGCTCAAGCGTGACGTTGTGCGCCGGTACGATGCCGTTCGCGAGCGCCGCCGCCACCACTTCGGCCTTGCCCCGCCTGATGAGGGCGTGGTCGAACTGCATGGGCGAGCGCATCGCGCTGGAGGGCACGGCACCGTGATGAGCGCTCACGAAATCCATCAGCCCGAAGTCGAGGACCTGGATATTCGGCAATTCGGCAATCTGCCACACCTCATGCAATGCACCATGCGTCTCGACAAGGGCGTGGATGTGTTTCGCCTCGACGTGGTGAACGGCTACTTCAA
>CAZCDK010000026.1:18885-21605 GCA_964497285.1 uncultured Anaerolineaceae bacterium
TTGCTCGCTCTCGGTGCCGTCGCTTTCGCCGCCTTCGGAACCCTGAGATGCGCCGCGCGCTCGCCGGCCGCCGGGACGATGATGTCGACGTCCTGCCGCCAGTGCTCGTTCGTGTAGTCGTGGATGCGGACGCCCGCCATGTCAAACTTGTTGAGCTCGCTGTTTTGCATCCGCACGACCATCTCGGCGTGCTCGCGTTCCGCCCCGGTGGGAGCCCCGTCCTCGCAGTCCATCGTGATGTCGAAGACGCCGCCCATCTTCTCCTGGGTCTGGAACGCCTTCGCGATGCGCTCCTCCGTGCCCGCGAAGTGCTCGCAGGCGGGGATGATGGGGAAGGGCTTTTCCCCTCCGAAGAGGGCCTCATTGGGGTGACGGGGCATGGCGGCGTCCTGTGATAGAAGTGGTCGAACCAGTATCACCGGACAGACTGAATCCAGCGAATCGGACAGCTGCGAGGGAGACCCTGCCGGCAGGCCGGACCTCGCCAAGCCGACCGGAGCCGCGCCCGATGCGGTACAATCGGATCAGCTTCGGTGCTCACTCTTGCCATCGCTTCCAACACTCGCTCGCGCCGCCCACGCCCCATCCCCCTCCGGCGGCGCCGCCATGACTGGTGACTCTGCCCCATGACTGCCACCGCTCCCGGGACCGTGGGCATTCTCGCCCTGCAGGGTGACTTCCGCGAGCATCGCGAGATGCTCGAAGGCATGCGCCAACGCACGCGCGAGATCCGCAAGACCGCCCAGCTGGAGGGCATCGACGCGCTGATCATCCCCGGCGGGGAGAGCACCACGATCGCCCGGCTGATCCTCAGCAACGGCTTCCAACAGCCGCTGCGCGAGTTCTGCGCGAGCGGCCGGGCCGTATGGGGAACGTGCGCCGGGGCCATCCTGCTGGCGAACGACGTTGACGATCTTGACCGCCCGGGCATCGAGATGATGGACATCTCGATCCAGCGCAACGCCTTCGGACGCCAGGTCGACAGCTTCGAGTCAGACCTGGACGTCGATGGCATCGCCGGAGGGCCTTTCCACGCCGTGTTTATTCGCGCACCCCGGATTGTGGCCGTGCACCACCCCGCCCGGGCGATCGCCCGGCTGGACGACGGGACAATCGTGGCGGCGCGGCAAGGGAATCTCCTCGCGACCTCGTTCCATCCCGAACTCACAGGCGACTCCCGCCTGCACGCCCTCTTCCTCGAACTTGGGAGAAACCGCTCCGGGGCATCGAAGTGACTGAGCTTCGGGCCGACTGCCTGAGTCCCATCGATGCGGCCACCCTCTGGCCCCAGCTTGGCCGGCTTGGTACCGAAGTCGTCGCCACGCGTGCAGCAGGACATCTGTTGCTCACGTCGGCGATCGCGGCGACGGGACTGGCCAACCTCCCCCGCATGCCGCGGACAGCCGTGCTCGGCGTGAAGCGCGGGCTCGGCTACCGGGGCGTCCTGGTCTCGCGCGAACTCGATGGCGGCGCAGGCTGGGAAGCCGTCTCCCTTCGCCTGGCGCGCCCCACCGACGACGCGGCAACGACTGCTCTGGCGGCATCCGCTGCCCTTGAGGCCGCTCGCCGTGGCGGCCGGACGCTCTATCTACGCCTTCCCGAAGGCTCCCCCCATCACGACGCGCTCCGCCGCACCGGGCTCGCAGCCTACGGAGAAGAGCGGCTGCTCGCCATTCCGCGAGAGCGCACCCGGTCCGTGCCATCGGGTCTGCGGCCGGCCCAACGCCAGGATCGTCATGGCGTCTTTCGGCTCTACTGCCGCGTCGTCCCCGAGAACGTCAGGCGCCAGGAGGCCCCGACCCAGCAGGATTGGCGCGCCTTCCAGAGCACGCTCGATTGCGACCGCGAATTCGTGCTCGATTGCGACGGCGGGATCGCCGCCTGGGCCGGCATCGGCTCGCGGGAAGCCTATGCCCTCTTCGACCCCGCCGTTGGAGGCGTGCAGGATGCGGTCCTGGATCTCGTCGAGGGCCACGAAGGAAGACAGGTGACCCTTGTTGCCACCCACTACCAGTTCGATCTCCAGCGCCGGGCCGAGGAACGCGGCTACCTGCCGCTCGGCACCCGGCTTCTGCTCGCCCGAAGCCTCGCGGCTGTGAACCCCTTGAAGGAGGTTGCCCCGGTCGGGATCGAAACCGTCCCCCTCCGACATTGACATGACCGAATCGAACCCAATCCCGCGAAGGCGAACTGAGCAGATTGTCACCGACGACCTCGATCTGCTGCTCGCAGCACTGCCCCCCCGCATTGGAGATGCCCTCGGCGATGGGAGCCGCCGCGAGGGGCTGCTCGAAGTAGTGATGGACCTCGGCCGCCTGCCCGAAGCCCGCTATCCCGGGCGCGAAGTCGTGCTTAGCCGCGAGGAGGTCTCCGAAGCTGACCTTCTTTGCGTCATCGAACGGATCGGCGAATTCGGCGAGGACAACCGTGCCGGCATCGAGCGCACGCTTCACCGGATCTCGTGCATCCGCAACCGGCGGGGCAAGATCGTCGGCCTCACCTGCCGCGTTGGCCGGGCGGTCTACGGCACCATCCGCGTGATCGAAGACCTGGTGCACAGCGAGAAAAGCATCCTGCTTCTCGGCCGGCCGGGTGTGGGCAAGACCACGATGCTCCGCGAGGTCGCCCGCGAGGCAGCCGCAGGCGCGCGGTGGAGAGATCGGAAGAGCGTCGTGTAGGGAAAGAGTGTAGCCAGCAGTGTAGATCTCGGTGGTCGCCGT
>CAZCDK010000027.1:0-21110 GCA_964497285.1 uncultured Anaerolineaceae bacterium
GGGGAGCGTCGGGAGCACGACCAGCGCTACCCGCGTGAGCCACAGTGCGCCGCGGCGGTGCTGCAATTCGCCGCAGACCAGTTGGGCGACGAGCCCAGTCAGTGCCGAGGCGGTCGTCAGCCAGCCGACCTCGAAATTCGAAGCGTGAAGATCGTTCTTCAAGTACACGGTGAAGAACGGTCCGGCGATCATGGTGGCGAAGTGCAGCGCGAACGTGGCCGCCACGAACGTCCGGAACTGGTTGTTCCGCACGATTGCACCCGGGTTGATGCGCACCGGGCCCTGGGCCCGGGTGCGCCCGGGCGGTTCCGGGGTGCGGGCGTAGGCGAGGGTCGCGATCACCCCCGTGCCGAACGCCACGGCAAGCGCGGCAACATACCCGCCGGGAAACCCCGCATGGTCAAGCAGCAATCCTCCCAGCGGCGTGATCGCCAACGTTGCAGAGCTCACGGCGAAGTTTCGTGAGGCGAAGTAGCGCGACCGGAGATGCTCCGGGATGACGTCCGCCGCCAACGCCGTCCACGCCGGCAAGGTGAAGTTGCCGAGGAAGGCCCGCAGCGTGAATAGCGCGATGACCGCGTACAGAGCCGGGTGTCCTTCTAGAAGTGCTACGGCAAGGGCACTCGCGAGCAGTGCCAGCCGCCCAAGGATGCCCGCATAGAACACGACCACCCAGCGCCGGCTCTTTGCGCGCCGAGAGACCAGCGCGCCAGGGTAGAGAGCGAGCATTGCGCCCAGGCTCATGCTCGCCGAAAGCAGGGCGATCTCGAATGCGTTCGCCCCGAGAGCGCTCGCCAGGAGCGGGAGGTAGGCGAGGATGAAGGCATCCTGGGCTGCGGAGAAGAACCCGTCCGCCCAGAAGGCCCTCAGCGCCGTCGGCACCTGACTCGGATCGATCTGCGCTCCCGAATGATCGCCGCCCGATCCACGCAAGGCGAGTCCGGCCACTGCCACGCTGGCCATTGCCCGCGCGAGAGGCCTCATCGGCTCGCCGGTCCCGGCCGCGCCGCACTCACAGGAGTCCCCGCCATGGAGCCCGATGCTGCGTGGCTCGATAGCCGCAAGGGCCCCATCCGCATGCGAACGTCGGAAACAGAACGGAACCAATGCTACGGTTGGACGGCCTACCGTCACTCCGCCCGCCGACAAGACCGCGAGGTGCCTCGGAGCATTGGACCGTCAGTCCTGAGGCACCAGGCCGGCTCGCGGCTTTCAGCGAAAGCGGGGGAGGACAGTCTCGGCGAAGAGCCTGGCGGGCTCGCGGGTGTCGCGACCGAAGAACTCCATGATGAACATGGTGCAACCGAGGTCTACGTGCTTCTGGACTTGCTCGGCAACGCGCGCGGGGCTGCCCGCGATGGCCATAGGCCCGGTGGGCTCGCCCATGTGGCCGCCGAAGATCTTCTTTGCGGTTTCCAGCATCGGTCCTGCGGTAGCCTCGTCGGGTGCGATGGTGACGAGGCACTGCTGGCTGATGGTGACCGCCGAGGGGTCGCGGCCAACGGCGGCACAGAGACCCCGGAGCACGCCGATCTTGTGTTCGAGGGCGGCGTGGGCGACCGCCTGGTTGTTCCAGATGTCGGCTTCGCGGGCGGCGAGCTTCATCGTCACCTTTTCGCCGCCGCCACCGATGAGGATCGGTGGCGTGCGCACCGGCTTCGGCAGGCAGACCAGGTTCGTGGCGTGGACGAACTTGCCGTCCATCGAGACGCTCTCGCTGGCGGGGTCCCACATGCGCTTGAGGAGCCGGACGGTTTCGCGGAGCTGTACGAGGCGCTCCGCAGTGGGCAGGAATGGCACGTCGAAGTCGGTGAACTCGCGCGGCATCCAACCGGCGCCCAGTCCGGCAATGACGCGCCCGCCGGCGATGCTGTCGACCGTGGCGATGACCTTGCCGAGATGGGCCGGGTTGCGCATCCCGGCGGGCGTGACGAGCGTGCCGAGTTCGACTTTCGATGTCACTGCGGCGAGTCCGGCGAGCAGCGACCATGCTTCGAGGATGGGTATCGTTGGCGATTGCGGGCCATAGAGGTGGTCGCACACCCAGAGCGAGTCATAGCCCATGGCCTCGAATTCGACCGAAGCGGCGCGCGATTCCTCGAAGGTTCGCTTGATCTGGGGAACGGTGACACCGAAATGGACGGCGGGCATGGCGGGCTCCAGTAGTCAGTAGGCAGTAGGCAGTGTCAGTTGCCGGCTGCCAGTGGGCGAATTGTAGGGCGGGTGCGACTGCACCTCCACCGGTGATGGCCCGGGGCGGTGCATCGGCGTCGAAGCCGTGCGCTGTAAACTGGGCTCCCATGTCACGCCGCGAGCTCCGGGCCGTCCTTTTCGACCTCGACGATACGATCCTGGATGACAGCAGCAGCGTTGACATCGGTTGGCGTACTGTCTGCCGGGAGGCAGCCAGCCGCTCTCCGGAGCTGGACGCCGATGGCCTTCTCGCTGCCATCTCGGAAGTGCGGAGCTGGTTCTGGTCCGACCCGGATCGCCATCGCTCCGGCAGGGCAGACCTTCGAGCGGCAACTACATCGATCGTCGCGGAAGCTCTCCGAACGCTCGGACGCGACGACTTCGCCCTGGCCAGTGAAGTCGCTCATCGTTATCGCGACCTGCGCGACGAGGCAATCGCGCCATTCCCCGGAGCTATCGATCTCCTGCAGATGCTGCGTGCCTCGGGCACGGGACTGGCCCTCCTGACGAACGGTGCCGCGGCGGCCCAGCGCCAGAAGATCGACCGCTTCGACCTCGCCCGGCACTTCGACTACATCTGCATCGAGGGCGAGTTTGGCGTTGGCAAGCCCGACGAGCGGGTCTACAGGGCGGCTCTCGCGGCCCTCGCTGTCGCCCCCGAATCCACGTGGATGGTTGGCGACAACCTCGAATGGGACGTTGCCGCGCCGATGCGTCTTGGCGTCGATGGAATCTGGGTCGATCGCGAAGGACGCGGGCTGCCGCCGGGTGCGGATGTTCTCCCAAGCCGCATAGTCCGCTCCATCGACGAACTTCTCACGGCACTATGACCCGGCCGGAGCAAGGGCTCCGCAGCCCGCAGTCGTTGACGGGCAGCCTGTTCGAGTAGACTTCCACCGTGGCCAAGCTCGGTGCTTTCGCCGTCATCTTGAACGAGGCGGGAGAAGTCCTCCTCTGTCACCGAACCGACATGGACCTGTGGAATCTTCCGGGGGGCGCCGTCGAGCTTGGGGAGTCCCCCTGGGACGCAGTGCTCAGGGAGACTCGGGAGGAGATCGGGGTCGAGGCCGAAACTGAAAGGGTCGTGGGAATCTGTTTCAAACCAGGATCCGACGAGCTTGTCACTTGCTTCGCCTGTCTGATCGTGTCCGGTGTTCCGCATCCCGCTGACGACGAGTCAGATGATGTGAAATGGTTCGCGCCGGGCGAGATCCCGGACAACACCTCCATCAAGCAACAAGAACGAATCAGAGATGCCCTGGAGGGATTGCCCGGTTGCGTCGTAAGAACCCAAACAGGCCCATCGAGCCGCGAACTGCTTGCCGAGCCCTATGGTCCGACCGTGAGACCCTGATTCCATTCGGCCCAACGACAGCTCAGACGGCCGCCGATCGCCTTCTGCAAGCTTCGCGGCCGAGCATCGGGAGAACCCGCTTTGGACTTGAGATGGGGCGGTAGTCAGGTGTTCTTCCGCACCCCCAGGGTGACCGCGATGCCCTCCAGGTCGTGCTCGGCGCGATGGGCGTCCGCGGCCGGCGACGTGGCGAGGATGGCCGTCGAGAGGGTCTCGCCCTGGATGTAGGCCGCGTGTGTCGCGAGGACGCGGGCGATGTCGCCGTCGCCGAGGCACCAGGTGGTGATGCGGTCCGCGAGGTCGAACCCGGCCTCACGGCGCATGTCCTGGATGCGACGCACCAGTTCGCGGGCGAGACCCTCGTCGGCGAGCGCGGGCGTGATGGTGGTGGTGACAGCGACGACGTAGCCGGCCTCGGCGGTGGCGGAATAGCCTTCCGTGTCCTTTGCCTCGAGAAGAACGTCGCCGGGTTCGAGTTCGTAGCCTTCGACGGAGATGTTCTGGCCCTTGCGGACAAGGTCGGCGACGATTGATGGGGGCATGGCGGCGAGGCCCTGGCGGATGACCGCCACACCCGAGCCGTGCTTGCGTCCGAGGACGGGCAGGTTTGGCTTCACCTCGAAGTGCACGACCTCGGTTTCGTCGGCGACCAGGCGGATGGTCTTGGCATTGAGCTCGTCAAGCACGAGCGACTCGTTCTTGCGTAGCGCTTCGGCGTCCTCCGGCGTGCGCACCTTCACGGCGACTTCCGCCACGGGAAGACGGACCTTCAGTTGCGCCTTCGCCCTTGCGGAGCGGCCCATCGAGCACACGCGCTTCACGAGTTGGGTCTCGTCGTTGAGGCGATGGTCGATGCGATGGTGCTCAGCTGCCGGCCAGTCGGCGAGGTGGACACTCAAAGGTGCGTCCTTGTCGATCGAACGGACGAGGTTCTGCCAGAGCTCTTCGGCGAGGAACGGCGTGAACGGCGCGAGCAGCTTCGAGAGCGTAACGAGGGCGGCGTAGAGCGTGTGGTAGGCGCTCTGCTTGTCTTCATCCGACTCCGAGACGCCACGCCAGAAGCGGCGTCGCGAGCGCCGGACGTACCAGTTGGAGAGGTCGTCGACAAAGGCGTCGATCCCGCGGGCCGCATCGGTGGGGTCGTACGCCTCCAGTTCGTCGGTGACCTTCTGGACGAGGGCGTTCAGTTCGCTCAGCAACCAACGGTCCAGTTCGGGCACGGCGCCGGTCGGGGCGCGGCGGGGATCGACGTCATCGATGTTGGCGTAGCTGACGAAGAAGCTGTAGGTGTTCCAGAGCGTGAGGAGGAAGCGCCGGAGGCCTTCTTCGACGAGGGCCGGGCCGAAGCGGCCGGAAGTGCGGGCGAAGCCGGCGGTGAACATATACCAGCGCGTCGCGTCGGCGCCGAACCGGTCGATGACGGACCAGGGTTCGACTGTGTTCCCCTTCGACTTCGACATCTTCTGGCCCTTCTCATCCTGGACGTGACCAAGGCAGATGACGTTCCTGTAGCTGATGCCGTCGGGCACGGCTTCGACGGCCTTGAGCAGCGTGGCCTCGGCGTGGAGGGTGTAGAACCAGCCGCGCGTCTGGTCGATGGCCTCGCAGATGTAGTCGGCGGGGAAGTGGCGAAGGAACTCGTCTTCATTCTCGAAGGGGTAGTGCCACTGGGCGTAGGGCATGGCGCCGCTGTCGTACCAGGCGTCTGCCACTTCCGGCACGCGGCGCATGAGGCCGCCACACTTCTCGCAGCGGAGAGCGATCTCATCGATGAAAGGACGATGGAGGTCGTCCATGGCGGCCGCCTTCGCCTTGTCGGTGGCGCGTTCGACGAGCTCGGCGCGGGAGCCGATGCACGCCGCCTCGCCGCAGGCTTCGCACTTCCAGAACGGCAGGGGCGTGCCCCAGTAGCGTTCGCGGCTCACGGCCCAGTCGATGTTGTTTTCGAGCCAGTTGCCGAAGCGGCCCGCCTGGATGTGTTCGGGGTACCAGTTGATGCGGTTGTTGCCGTCGATGAGGGCCGCCTTCTGCTTCGTCGTGCGGATGTACCAGCTTGGCTTGGCGTAGTAGAGCAGTGGCGGGCGGCAGCGCCAGCAGAACGGGTAGGTGTGCGTGATCGTCCCGCTCTTGAGCATCAGGTCGCGCTCTTCGAGGTCGCGGATGACGTCCCGGTCGGCGTCCTTGGCGAACTTCCCGCCGCCGGGAAGGCCATCGGCCATGGTTCCGCGCAAGTCCAAGGGTTGGGCGAAAAGAAGCTGGAAGCGCTTTCCTTCTTCGAAGTCCTCACCGCCGAAGGCGGGGGCGATATGGACGATGCCCGTGCCGTCATCGAGCGAGACGTAGTCGGCGCCGATGACGCGACGCACGCCCGCGACGGTCGCGGGGTCGTCGACGCGCCGGAGGCGTCCTTCGACGTCGAACCGCATGCACTCGAGACCGAGTAGCTCGGGACGATAGAGTGGCTCATACCTGACGCCCAGGAGCATTTCGCCCTTGAGGACAACAACCGGCTCAGCATCCTCGCCGAGGACACCGCTGGCGAGCGACTGTGCGATCACCAGGAGGTCACCCTCGTGGGCGTAGACCCCATAGTCGGCATCGGCGTTGACGGCGAGGGCGACGTTTCCGGGAAGCGTCCAGGGGGTGGTGGTCCAGGCGACGAGGGCCATCTTTCCGTCGAACGGCCGATTCCTGGGGTGCCCGCGGGAGAACAGCGCTTCGTCGGTCACGCGAAACTTGATGAAGACGCTGGGATCGGGGACGTTTTCCTCGTAGCCCTGCGAGACTTCGTGGTCGCTCAGGGTGGTGCCGCAGCGGGCGCAGTATGGCGCGACGCGGTGTTCCTGATACACGAGGCCGTGCTCCCAGAGTTGCTTAAAGATCCACCAGCAGGTCTCTATGTACTCGCTGTGCCAGGTGATATAGGGGTTGTCCCAATCGGCCCAGTAGGCGATGCGCTCGCTGAGGCGGGTCCACTCTTCGACGTAGCGAGAGACGCTGGCCTTGCACATCTCGTTGAAGGCGGCGATGCCAAAGGCCTCGATCTCGGTCTTGGAATGCAGTCCCAGCTCCTTCTCGATCTCGATCTCGACGGGCAGCCCGTGCGTGTCCCAGCCGGCCTTGCGGGGGACCCGGTAGCCGCGCATGGTCTTGTAGCGAGGGATGAGGTCCTTGAACACCCGCGCGAGCACATGGTGGATGCCCGGGAGTGCGTTGGCCGTGGGAGGGCCCTCGTAGAAGATGAACAGGTTGTCAGCGGGGCGCTGTTCGACGCTCCGATGGAAGATGGCGTTCTTCTGCCAGAATCGGAGGATGGACTCTTCGAGCTGTGGGAAGCTGATCCTGGAGTCGACTGGATTGAACGCCATGGTATCCCTCCGGGGGTGAAGGTGCGGGACGTCACTGCAACCACCGGGACAGCAGCAACGTACCACCTGTGATGCGTGCACCCGACGGAACTGGCGTCCAAAGAAAACGCCCGTCCCCCTGCCAGGGACGAGCGTGCACGCCCGCGGTACCACCCTGCTTCCCGCCAGAGGCGGGCGCTTGCCGGGACGCCATCACGTCCCTGCCCTTGATAACGGTGGGCGACCCGCGTCGTGCGGGCACTTTCCGTCCGGATCTAGTTGCCGGCCAAGGGCTCGGGGGTCGGGGGGCATGCCCCAACGCTGTTGCCGTTGGCCGCCGTTCGGCCGGAGGCTCGGGAGGGATCTTGGCGCCTGCTTGCTGGGCCCCCTTTCACCGGACGGGGCTCGCTGTCCAGGTTGGTGGGCGCTACTCGTCTCCGTCGTCGCCTGTGCCCACAAGTGAAGCAAGGCGAGCGGAGACGTGTCAATAGTCGTGATGGATGAGAGGATGCGGCATGAGGCTTGAGGCCGGTTCGGCGGGCACGATTCTGAGGACTGTCACGGCCGTGCTTGGGCTGGGGCTGTTGGCAGCCGCAGTCGCCGGTTCGTGTGGAGTCACAAACGACGCGCCAGGCAGCACGCCCTCGCCCGCGACGACTCCCCCGGCGACCGCCGGTGCAGCAGGCACGGTCACTTCCGGAGCGGCTCCCGAGCAGCCGACCGAGTTCCGGGTCGCGTTCATCAACCTCCTCAGCCCGCTTTCGTTGGACGCCAACAACCCGGCAGCGGCGCAGACCTTCGATCAGCGGCTCGACACCGTGATAGAGGAGCTCCGCGCGTTCAATCCGGACAGCGTGGGATTCAACGAGGCTTCATGGACAAAGGCCACGGGCAGCGCTGCCGAGAAGCTGGCGAAGGCGCTGAAGATGGAACTCCAATATGCCCGCGCGAATCCCTGGTTCCCGGGGCAGACGAAGGAACAGAGCGACGAAACCGTGAAGCTGACCGGGTTCGAAGAAGGCGAGCTCATCTTGAGCCGCCACCCTATCCTGCGCTACGAGCGGGTGACTCTCAATCCGCGCACGTCAGAGACGGGCGAGGGCCGGGCGGGTCTGCATGTCGTCGTGAAAGGGTCCCCCCCGCTGGGCGCGATCGACGTCTACATCACGCACCTGACGGGGGGCGACGAGAAGCTGCGCGCAGCGCAGACGGCCGACTTCATCGGGTTCATCGGCAGAACGCGAGGCCAGGGGCCGCTGCTGGTTCTGGGCGACCTGAACGAGCCTCCGGGGAGCGCGGTGCAGAAGGCCTTCCTGGCGGTGGGATTGGCCGATGTGGCAGCAACGAAGACGGAGGACCCGCTGGCCACGTGCTGCCGGGAGACGATCACCGGCGAGCAGCCCCCCCTCACCGCCCGCACGGACTACATCTTCGCAAGCAACTGGACCCTCCAGGGGGTGGGGGTCTTTGGGCAGCGACCGCGCAAGCGCGTAGACGGGATGCTGGTGTACGCGAGCGACCACAATGGGCTGGAAGCCACCTTCAGCGTGCCGGCAACGCAGCCACAGCCCTGACGACTGGCACCGCGCAATGCGGTTGTTGCTTCAGCGCTGGGCGGACGTCTGGAGGAGGGCGACGAGTTCGGCGGGCGTCTTACCGGCCGAGGTAGCTGCGCGGACGGAGTATGAGACGCCATCGCGGGTGAAGGTGTGTACCGGCCCCGCGGGCCCGGATTGAAGCCGTCCCGCCAGCGATCCCCCGGCGACTGAGAAGAGCGGTTCGACCGTCCGGGCCTCCGGGTCGACCCCGCCGCCTTTGAAGGGTGGCCGGTCGGCGAGCCAGTAGTCCATCACGTAGCCGAAGCCCTCGGAAGACGGATTGCCATCGGCGAGTTGGACGAAGCGCAGCACGATGCGGTTCCCGTAGCTGTCGCGCATGGCAAGACCGGGCTGCAGCAGGACGAGCTTGCCGGCAGCGCTGCCAATGCCAAGTGCGGCCTCGATCGGACTGTCGGGGATCAGCGAGAGGCCCCCGGGGAGGCGGAGCGGGACGGCCAACTGCTGGCCGGGGGCAAGCGTGTCCGTGGCCAACTGGTTGATGGACTTCAGGGCATCGACGAGCGCTGCAAGCTGGGCGCCACGCTGGGCATCGAACGTTCCGGCCACGGAAGCGAGAGTATCGCCCGAAGCCGCGATGTAGACGAAATACTGCGGGTTGGAGGCGATGACCTGGGCGAGGGCGGGAGTCGAACGCGGATCCGGGGTTGGCGGGCCTGTGACCGAAGTTGGGGTGGAGGAGGCACCGCCGCCATCGCCGCCGCAGGCGGCGATGGCGGCCACGACGGCGAGGACAGCGGCAGCCTTCGCGATGCGGGTGGTGTTCATGAGCGGCACATTCCTTCCCTGCGCTTTCGCGAAGGCGTTCCCGCCGGGCTCAGGGTGCCACAGGGACATGCGCCAGGCCAGCCGAGGGTGCGGTCCAAGCGCCCGGGCTCAAAACTCGCGCGTGGAGATGCGGGCGGTGGCAAGGACCACCCCGAGGACCATGATCAGGAAGGTGAGCACCAGTCCGGTGAAGCTCAGCCTGCGAGAGCGGCGGCGGGCGCGGGCGACGTCGGCGGAGGCGATCGCATCGCCCCGGGCCTGGGCGGCCATGGCTTCGATCTGGGCTGGACCAACGACGAAGATGTGCCGGGCAGTGACAACGAGCATGACGATGACGATTGCCAGCTTGGTGAAGAAGAGAGGCCCAAACCAGACTTCGAAGAAGGTGGCATGCCAGGGGACGGCATAGTAGGAAGGCCACGCGAGCACCAGGTAGACGCCGGCTCCGATGACCAGCAGCAGACCGAATGCGCCAAGGTACGCGAAGCGGCGGGTCAGGATGCGAACCACATCGACGCGCGCGACCGGGTCGGCGATGGCAGCTGAGGCGGCGGGCCAGCCGACGATGAGGAGCACCTGCGGTCCGACCCAGATCGCGATGCCGAAGACGTGGATCCAAAGGGCCACAGCGTGAAGTGCGTTCAACCCCAGCTCCCGGACTGACTCTGGTCTGCCAGTGTCGGGTGTCGCCCGAACAGGCGCCAGCAGACCATTCCGGCAACGAGAAGGGTCCACCAGCGGATGCGCGCTAAACTGGGGCCAATGCGGCACACGAAGATAGTCTGCACGTTGGGCCCGGCGTCCCTCGATCAGGGCACGCTATCGGAGATGATCAGGGCGGGGATGGATGTGGCCCGGCTCAACACGAGCCATGGAAGTCTTGACGAGCACGTTCGCTCGGTCGCGCTCGTACGGAAGGCGGCCATGGCCGCCGGGAAGCCGGTTGCGGTGCTGCTGGACCTCGGTGGTCCGAAGTTGCGGACGGGGCCCACGATCGCCAACCGGCTGTTGGACCTGGCTACGGGGACGAAGATCCGCCTCACGCCACAACTTGTGGAAGGTTCGGAGGAGCTGGTGACGGTCCACTACGCGCGCCTGACGGAGGACCTGGCCGCCGGCGACCGCATCCTTCTCGACGACGGGAACATCGAACTGCAGGTGGAGCGGGTGGAAGAGAGCGGTCTTGACTGCCGGGTGGTGGCGGGAGGACTGCTCGGGCCACACAAGGGGGTCAACTTCCCCCACTCAAACCTCACGGCGCCGGCGTTGACGGATCGCGACCGGGCGGCGGTGCACGCAGGGGTCGAGTGTGGTGTCGACTTCTTCGCTCTAAGCTTCGTGGGCCGGCCCACAGATCTCATTGAAACCCGGGCGCTGATCGCGTCGCTTGGTGCCGACACGCCGATCATCGCCAAGATCGAACGCAGGCAGGCGGTCGAGAACCTTGAGACGGTGTTGGCGCAAGCCGACGGGGCGATGGTGGCGCGTGGCGACCTCGGCGTAGAGCTTCCGCCCGAAGAGGTCCCGGTGCAGCAGCGCCGGATTATCGCAGCTGCGGCGAAGGGGATGATTCCCGTGATTACCGCGACTCAGATGCTGGAATCGATGATGGAATCGCCGCGCCCCACGCGGGCGGAGGCCAGCGATGTCGCGAACGCGGCCTGGGACCTTTCGGACGCACTCATGCTGAGCGGAGAGACAGCGATCGGCCGGTACCCGGTGGAGTCCGTGGCGATGATGGAGCGCATCATCCGAACCGCCGAGGCAGCGGCGGCGCCGGATCACACGCCCGTGTTCCCTCCCGACACGGACGATCACTCGCACGTCGTGGCCATTGCGGCGCGGCGGATCGTCGAATCGGACCCAAACATGGTGGCGGTCGTGTGCCACACGCTGAGCGGTCACACGGCGTTTCTCCTCAGCAAGGTCCACCCGAACGCACCCGTCTTCGCTGTCACGCCGAGCGAGGCGGTATCGCGGCGGCTCGCGCTCGCACGCTCAGTTACGCCGCTTCTGTGTCCACCGGTCCACTCGTCGGAAGAGCTGCTGCGTGTGGTTGATCAACTGCTTCTGAACGCTCGGCACATGGAACGGGGCGCGGAGGTTGTAGTGGTCGCGAGTCACCCGGTGACCGCAGGTTCATCCAACTTCCTGAAACTGCATCGCGTTGGAGATGGGGTGGGTGGCTGATGGCTGCCCGAGCAGCGGTGGTGGCCGAGGCGGCGGACGCGTGGCAGGCGCACATGTGGGTGGACGCTCTCCGGCGAGCGGGGATTGAGGCAACGACCTTCGAGCGGGGAGCCGGTGCTGCGCTTGGAGGGGCGGCGCTCCCGTACCTTGCCGTGTACCCGGTCGTCGTGGGCTACGACTCGCTGGGTGCGGCGCGGAGGGTCATCGCGAAACTTGCCGGGCAATGGGGTTGCCGGCGAACCGGGGACCAGGCGAAGGTCACGCGGGGCGACCGGCCGCGATCATGGCGGCCGTGCCGTGCTCGTCGCGCCGACGGTTCTGCCGGACCGGGCGAGTCTGCCTAGGCCGCTTCGCTCCAGGAGTACTGCTCGCTGATGCCGTCGCGGCGGCGCAGGGGTTGCGCCTCCTCGACATCGCGGACCGCGTCCGTGGCGTAGAGGGACTCCATGTCATATTCGGCGAGGCGAACCGAGAGCGGGACTTCGAACATCTGGCGACCGTCGCTGACGGCAATCGTGGCGGGGATGCGCTGGAGATAGATCCCGGACTGTTCGAGCGTGCACTCATTGAGCATGACCACGAACCTGGGGCCGCCAAGGTGGGAGACGAAGTCGGAATGGCGCGTGACGCGCTGAAGGAGTTCGGCGAGCGCGTTGATGGCCCGGTCGGCGAAGTCGTTTCCGCGGCGTTCGCGGACCTCAGCGAGCGTATCGAATGAGACTTGCACGAGGACGAATGTGCGCCCGGATTGCCTGGCGCGGGGCATCTCACGGCGGATTTCGGCGAGCAGGTAGTTGCGATTGGGGAGATCGTGCAATTCGCTCAGATAGGCGGAGCCGTGGAGCCGGGCTACGGTGCGTCGCCAGTGGCGGTTCCCGGCCCATCTCAGGAGGAGAACCTGGGCGTTCATGCCGATGCAAAGGAGTACGAGCATGAGCGTCAGGGTGACGGTCAGGATCGTGGGGTGAGTAATCGCCGCCGCCAGTTGGAAGGCGACGCTTGCCGTCCACAGGATGACGTTCACGGTGCGCACGACGTGTCGCCGGCGGCTAGCGACCGGGTCCTTGGTCTCGGGGCCAATGAGGAGTTCGAGATCGGTCACACCAAGTACTCCCCTGAATAGAATTTCGGCTCCCCGACCGGTGGCATCAGGCAGCATCCTCACCGGTCAAGGCGAGATCCTCGTCGGCCGCCATGGGCGACGGGAGGTTGGCGTACCAGCGGGGGGCGCGAGAGGTAACGTGGAGGAGAAAGGCGCGAGCCTTTTCTTCCAACATGCGCATCCCGCCCGGGAAGTGGTTGAGTGCGGCATCGACAGCGGGGGGCAGGGCATCGATGGGCTTGCGGCTGGGATCGAGGGTGAAGTCGAAGCCGCAGGCGATGCCTTCGCGATCGCAGGCGAGATTCGCTGTCGTGACCACGTCTCCGAGCGTCTCAAGATTCCGGGACGGGAGGGCCGGGTGGTGCTCGCGGATGGCTACGACCAGGGGTTCAGGGAACTTCCACCGTTGCGCGAGCCTGCCGCCAACGTGCTCATGTCCGATGCCAAAGACGCGCGCCTCGGCGACCCGGTAGGTCATGTGCTCGGAGACGACAAGGTCGATGACGTCGGCGAACATCTCGGGCTCGCTCATCAGCATGGCCAGCTTGCCGACATCGTGAAGAACACCGGCCGTGAACGCGTCTTCCGGACGGGCAACACGAGTGTCGCGCGCGATGACTTCTGCGACGAGACCGACGCAAACGCTGTGGGCCCAGAAGAGATCCTGGTCGAAGAGCTCCGACTCCGACGCGCGCAGGGCATCGATGATAGTCGAAGCGATGGCCACGGAGCGCACGGTGCGCATGCCCAGGAGAATGACGGCCTCGCGGACGTTGCCGATGCGGCGAGCGTAGCCGTAGTAGGCGGAGTTGGAGAGCCGGAGGAGCTTGGCTGTCAGGGCCTGGTCGGAGCTGATCACGGTGGCCAGGTCCATGGCCGCAGTGCGTTCGTCCTCGGCCAGCTGGATCGCCCTGGTGGCAACGCTCTTGAGGGGTGTTAGTTCGGTCGTGCGATTCACGATCACGCGGAGCCGGTCGCGTGCCTCGGATGAAAGCTGTGCCTCGGGGATCATGCCGCGCTCCTCTCGTCCTGGCCATCGGTGGGCGTATCGGATGCGACGACACGGTTCCTGCCCGATCGCTTGGCGATGAACAACCGGTTGTCTGCCATGCGAATCGCTTCGCTGAGGTTGTCGGCGCACGAAGGGATCACAGCCACGCCAGCGGACACTGTGACATTGATGCCGGTGTCTTCGCCCACGAGAATGGCTGCCAGGCTGACGGCGACGCGGACTCGTTCAGCGATGAGCGTGGTCTGCTCAAGGTCCGCGCCGGGCAGGAAGGCGATGAATTCCTCGCCACCGTAGCGGCCGACGATGTCGCCGGCGCGTGCAGCCTGCCGCATTACGGTGGCAAGGGCCTGGAGCGCTTCGTCGCCGATGAGGTGGCCAAAGGCGTCGTTTACCTGCTTGAACAGGTCGAGGTCGAAGAGAACGACCCCGAACGGGCGGCCGGTGAGCCCGCAGGAGGCCAACGCGGTCTGTGCCGACTCCAACGCGCCGCCGCGGTTGAGGAGCCCGGTCAGCTGGTCGTGACGGGCAAGGAAGTCCAGTTCCTCAACGAGGTCGTTCAACTGCCGGTTCCGGTCGCGCAGGGTGCTTTCTATGTTCCGCATATCGCTGTGGTCACGGACATACAGCACAGTGCCGATGATGTCGCCGCACCGGTCACGCAGAATGGAGGCCGACACGGAAACCCAGAAGCCCGAGCCGTCTTTGCGGACGGCCTGCATCTCCTTGTTGGTGACGGTGCCGCTGCGGGCGAGGGCGTCGGAGAAGTGCTCCCAGTCCGATTCGGAGGCGAAGAGGGTTGCAGCCGGACGGCGAAGCACGTCGATGGGGGCGAAGCCGAAGATCTGCTCGGACGAGCCTGTATAGAGGATGACACGGCCGGTCCGGTCGACGACAACGATGCCGTCGGGACAGGCGAAGAGCATCAGTTGGAGGATCTCTTCGCTGCCGAGGAGCCAAAGGAAATCCGGCGCGCCTGCCACTTGCCCCGCCTCGCTGAGATATCACTCTTGTTATCGGCCCCACAGAGGCGAATCGCAGGCTGCAAGGCCCGAATGTGCGGCTTTCGAATGCTGGCGTGTATTCTGGCAGGCAAGTGGACTTTCGTGACTCGGCCGAGGAAGCGACCTTTCGCGCGGGAATGCGGACGTGGATCGCCGCCAGCCTCCCGGAGGAGCTCAAAGGCGACGGGGGTGAGGGCGAGTGGGGCCAGCTTTCCAGCGGCCACGAGCGCCATCGGGAGGCCATGGTCGAATGGCGGCGGAAGCTTCAATCGCGTGGGCTCGTCGCGCCCGCGTGGCCCGCGCGCTACGGCGGCGCCGAGTTCACCGTCATGCAGCAATTCGTCCTAAAAGAGGAGATGGCCAGGGCCAGGGCGCCGCGCTTCGGCGGCGTCGGCATCGGCTGGGTCGCTCCGACACTCATGCAGTACGGGGCCGACTGGATGAAAGAACGCTTCATCGAGCCGATCCTCCGAGGAGACGAGCGCTGGTGTCAGGGGTTCAGCGAACCAGGCGCGGGGTCGGACCTCGCCAG
Source organism: uncultured Anaerolineaceae bacterium (assembly GCA_964497285.1). Classification (GTDB taxonomy): domain Bacteria; phylum Chloroflexota; class Dehalococcoidia; order Tepidiformales; family Tepidiformaceae; genus UCB2. The sequence goes on from CAZCDK010000027.1 coordinate 15,116, forward strand.
CGTCCAGACACGCGCGGAGCGCGACGGCGACGACTTCGTGGTCAACGGACAGAAGATCTGGACGAGCGGGGCGCACATATCCGATTGGATGATTCTCCTTGCCCGAACGGACCCGCTGGCACCCAAGCACAAGGGGCTGAGCTACTTCCTGCTCGACATGAAGACGCCCGGCATTTCGATGTCGCCCATCATCAACATGGTCGGGAACACCGGATTCAACCAGGTCTACTTCGAAGACGTGCGCATCGCCGCGCGGAACATCGTGGGCGAGGAGAATCGCGGCTGGTATGTGGCGGCCACCACACTCGATTTCGAGCGCAGCCTGGTCGACCTGTGCGTGGAGTTCGAGGCGATTCTGAGCGAACTGATCGACTGGGCCCGGGAGGCGAAGCCGCCCGGACTGACCTCTGAGGCACGTCACGGCCTGGTGCAGATGCGGGTGGAGGTGCAGGTTGCGCGGAACCTGAGCCTGCGGGTGGTTTCCATGCAAGCCCGGGGGCAGATCCCGAACTACGAGGCGAGCATTGTGAAGCTATTCGTGAGCGAGATGGAACAGCGGATGGCGGCCGCCGCATTCCACCTCGGGGGGCTGCTGAGCCAGATCACGAGCCGCGCGCGTGGTCGCTGGGAGCCGCTGATGGGCCGCATCGGGCGGTTTCAATTGCATTCGGTGGCAGCGACGATCGGCGGCGGTACGAGCGAAGTGCAGCGGAACATCGTCTCGACACGGGGTCTGGGACTGCCCCGAGGGTAGCTACGTTCGTTGGCGGGGTTCCCGGACATCAACATGATCAAAGGGGTTTCTCAACCGGGCGAGGAGTCCCGGCAGCTCCCTGGCCGCAACATCCCAAACGAGTGCCCGGATCGGCCGGGAAGCACGCAGGCCTTGTTTGGAGTGACCGAACCGACGAGAGCCAGCGACTTCGTGCAAAGCGCCCCGATCTCGGTGCGATGCTCGCGGAGCGAGTGGAGCACGTCATCCTGTCGCATGACTTCGTTCTACTCAGGGGGCGGAGCAAGCCCCGGAGGGGCGGCCCCAAGCCCATCCAGCAGGCGCCTTGTCGCGGTGGCTACGCCTTGGACGGCTTCCTCGAACGCGGGGGCTCGGGCCCGCGATGGCTGGCGAAAGCCGCTGACCTTGCGCACGAACTGGAGTGCGGCCGCCTGGACCTCTTCGTCAGTGGCGGGGCCCTCGGAGCGGCGGAGGGTCTTGATGCTGCGACACATGGATCGAGTCTACAACGGTCGGCGAGGCAGGCGGCGGGCAGCCGCGCGAAAGAAGCTCTCCAACACGGGTGCTGATACCATCCGTCCAGGGCAGTCCGGAGGGTTGCTGTGACACGCGGTGCGCCTGCAAGCAAGATGCCAAATCCCGGCACTTCGCGGCGGAAAGCGGATGTAATATCGCCTGATCGGTACGAGCGGAAGCTCTCGCGGAGTGAGGCGAGGGACGGGTACGTGCTTGTGTAAAAGGACCGGCTAGCGTTCTTTCCCCCGGTGGGCGAAACGTTCGATCTCGACGATGGCCGTGGTGTGGCGAGGGCACGTGTCGAGGCCGAGCCGTGCACCTGCCGCGGTCCTGGGAAGCCGCACGAGCACTACTTCATCCGGCGTGTGGGCCTGAATGAGGGCGATCGACTCCTCTTCCAGCGCGGTACCAGCGGACCGGGCTACGTGCTAACAACCCACTGACCGCGGTTGTTGCGCGTGGTAGCCGGCGATGCGGCCCGCACGGCGACAGCATCGAGGCCGTTGCGGGGAACAGCCGCGTCGGGGCGGCGCTTTAGTTCACGGCCGATTAGGAGGATGATAGGGCCGCTTTCGACCGCAACGGGCGGCCGCAACGGTGCCCGTACCAACTGGAGGAGGTGAGTATGGCCGGAGTGGTTGCCTACGGATCCTATGTCCCCTACAACCGGCTGGACCGCCAGGCGATTGGCCAGGCTCTCGGTCTTCCCGGTGCGCGGGGCGCCCGCGCCGTGGCCTCATACGACGAGGACACGACCTCGATGGCAGCCGAAGCCGCGATGGCCGCCCTCGCAACCGCGCCCGACGGCCTGACCCCGGCGGCCGTCTACTTCTCCACCGCTGACCCGGCGTACCTGGACAAGACCAACGCCACGGCCATCCACGCCGCCCTCGGCCTCGGGCATGAAGCCTTCGCCGTCGACATGGTCGGCGCTGTGCGTTCGGGGGCGGGAGCGTTGCGGGCGGGGCTGGACGCGGGGGAGCCGACGCTCGTCTGCCTTTCGGATGTACGCACGGGGTTGCCCGGCGGCGCGGACGAAGCGAACGGCGGCGATGGCGCGGTGGCGTTCCTCTGCGCGCCGGAAGGCCCCGTCATCGCCGAATACCTGGGATCGAGTTCGACCTCCGCCGAGTTCCTCGACCGCTGGCGGCTTCCCGGGGAGTCCACCTCTCACGTCTGGGAAGAGCGATTCGGCGAGTTCGTGTATGTGCCGCTGGCGCAGCAGGCCCTGCAGAAGGCGATGCAGAAGTTGGGTGTGAACCTCGAGCACATCGACCATCTGGTGGCGACGGGCGTGCACGCCCGCGCGATTCGAACCCTGCTCGCGGGGGCCGGGGTTCGCCCGGAAGTGGTGGCAAACGACCTTTCGGCCACGGTCGGCAACACCGGCACGGCCCACTTCGGCCTGATGCTCGCCGACGTCCTCGACCGGGCGCAGCCGAACCAGCTGATCACGGTGCTGCTCATCGCCGACGGCGCGACGGCGATGTTCTTCCGCACGACCGACGCGATCGCGGCCTACCACGCGAAGAGCACCGTCCAGGAGCAGATCGCGAGCGGGCGGGCGGGACTGAGCTACCAGTCGTTCCTCACCTGGCGCGAGATGCTCCGGCGGGAGCCGCCCCGGCGGCCGGACCCGGATCGTCCCGGGGCGCCACCGTCGTTTCGGAGCGAAGCGTGGAAGTACGGCTTCTGCGGCTCGCGCTGCGAGGCGTGCGGTGCACGGCATCTGCCCCCGGCACGGGTGTGCGTGCACTGTCACGCCACCGACCGCATGAAGCTGGAGCGGCTGACCGACATCCCGGCGACGATCGCGACGTTCACGATCGACCGCCTGGCGTATTCACAAAGTCCGCCCATGGTGGCCGCCGTCCTGGACTTCGACGGTGGCGGCCGCTTCCAGTGCGAACTGACGGACGTCGACCCGGCCAAGGTAGCGATCGGGCAGCGGGTCGAGATGACCTTCCGGAGGGTGTACACCGCCGAAGGAATCCACAACTATTTCTGGAAGGCACGGCCTCTAAGGAGCAGTAACTAATGGGATCCAGGGGAATCTGTGACCGCGTTGCGATCGTCGGCATGGGCTGCACCCAGTTCGGCGAGCATTGGGACAAGAGCGTCGACGACATGCTCATCGACGCCGCCGGTGACGCCTGCCGCTCGGCGGGCGTGAGCCAGGACGCCATCGACGCCTACTGGCTCGGCACCATGGGTTCAGGGGTGAGCGGGCTGACGCTCTCGCGCCCGCTGAAGATCGACTACAAGCAGGTGAGCCGGCTGGAGAACATGTGTGCCACGGGGTCGGAGTCGTTCCGGAACGCCTGCTACGCTGTGGCCTCGGGGGCCTATGACATCGCCATGGCGATTGGTGTCGAGAAGCTGAAGGACTCGGGCTACTCGGGGCTCGTGGGGTCGGCGCCACCGAACGACGGGACGCCGGCGCAGATCACGGCCCCGGCGTCGTTCAGCCTCCTCGCGCCCGCCTACGGCAACAAGTACGGCGTGGATGCGGCGAAGCTGAAGGAAGTGATGACGCGCATTGCGTGGAAGAACCACAAGAACGGCGCGCTCAACCCGCGGGCGCAGTTTCGCAAGGAGGTGCCGATGGAGACCATTGCCGCCTCGCCGCTGGTGGCGGGACCGCTCGGGATCTTCGACTGTTCGGGCGTGAGTGACGGTTCCGCGGCGGCGATCGTGGTGCGGGCCGAGGACGCCCACAAGTACAGCGAGAAGCCGCTGTACGTGAAGGCGCTCTCGTTCGTTGCCGGGCCCGCGCGCGGGCCGGTGGAGCAGGACTACGACTACACGACGTTCGACGAGGTAGTGGCGTCGGCGAGGGACGCGTACCAGCAGGCGGGGATCACGAATCCGCGCAAGCAGCTGGCGATGGCCGAAGTGCATGACTGCTTCACACCGACCGAACTGGTGCTGATGGAGGACCTGGAGTTCAGCGCTCGGGGGAAGGCGTGGGAGGACGTGCTGGCGGGGACGTTCGACCTGGACGGGGAGATGCCGGTGAACCCGGACGGAGGGCTGAAGTCGTTCGGGCACCCGATCGGGGCCTCCGGCCTGCGCATGCGCTTCGAGGCGTGGTTGCAGTCGCGGGGGGAGGCGGGGAAGCGGCAGATTGCGAACGGCAAGAAGCTGGCGCTCACCCACAACCTGGGTGGGGCGCCGGGCGAGTGCGTGTCGTTCATCTCCATCGTGGGAGCGGAACCGGGAGCGTAGCGCCGCGCGACGAGCCAGAAACACGGCAGGGCTATGAGGGCCGGCCATCCCCACGGGGATGGCCGGCCCTCGGGCTCAGCGGATGCCGGCCGGGACCCTGCTTGCCGGGGCTGAATAGGGGATGGCGGCGGCCCGCTCCATCGCCTGCCTGGCTTCGGCAGAGGTGAGCAGGACGGTCGTGCGGAAGGCGTTCACCGCGCCTGCGCCCGCCACGGCGATGGCGAGAGCAGCGGTCGTGACGTTGTCGGGGATTTCGGCGAGAAGGACGACATCATGTTCGCCGAAAGCGAAGTAGAACGCGTCGAGCTTGCCGCCGACGCCTTCAATCAGAGGGCGGATGGCCTCGGCCCGATCCTGGGGTTGTCGCATGAGCGCGGCCCATGCATCGGGCGTGTATGAGACCTGCATGAGGTAGTGGGGCAAGGGGTTCTCCTATTAGCAATTTTCAACAGCGCGAACGGCGGTAAACGCTATCCTACACGCCCATGTCAATCCTCCCTGTTCGTGCGTTGGTTTCGATCGATACTTGACTGCCGGCAGGAAGGGAAGTCGATCAGCGATGATGCGTTCTCTTTCACGGCGACGTCTCCTCGGACTGGGAGGCGCGGTCGCGTTTACTGGTGGGGTGGCAGTGGCGGGATCCCGGTGGGTTGCGGCCCCGGGTGACGAGCAGCGGGCGAACGCCGGGGCTGTTCTTTCCATCGATGAGGCGGATCCGACGGCGACCCCCTTCGTTGCGACAGCGGCACCGGCGGCAAACGCGCCTACCGGGTGGCCGTCCCCCACAATGACACCCGCAGCTGCGACCACACCGACGGCCGGGCGGCGGCACGGCGCCTCTCGCCCGGCGTGGTCATCGGACCTGTTGCGGCAGGTGATTCGGAGCGGGCCGACGGATCGGCCACGGATCGCCCTGACGATCGACGACGGCTGGTCTTCGCGGGACGCGGTCCTCGACGTACTCACGCGGAAGGGAGTCTTTCCGACGCTGTTCCTGGCGGGCCGGCCGATCCTCGGGGACAAGGGGTTCGTGGCCCGGGCGCTGGACGCGGGGTGTGAAATCGCCAACCACACGTGGGATCACTACGACCTCACCAACAAGACGGCTGACTACATTCAGAAGGACCTGCGTGACTTCGAGGACCTGGTTCGGGCGCAGGTGGCCGGGGCGACGACCGTTCCTTACATGCGTCCAAGCGGTGGGAGCGTGAACCAGGGGGTGATCGACGCCTCAGCGGCGGCTGGCTACCGCGTGATTCTCTGGTCGGGCTCGTCAGGCGACGGCGCAACCTCAACCACTCCGGAAAGCATGGTGAAGAACGTCCTGGCGAATGCCCGGCCCGGCGCAATCATCCTGATGCACTTCACCGACCGGGCCGTAATCGCGCTGCCGGGGATGATTGACGGGCTCCGCGCGAAGGGACTTGAGCCGGTGTCGCTATCGAAGCTTTTCGAAGACGATCAGCCGTCGCCAATCTGAGGCGGCAGCGAAGCAAGCGGGCCGCGGACGGGGTCGGG
>CAZCDK010000028.1:0-2039 GCA_964497285.1 uncultured Anaerolineaceae bacterium
GGCTCACTTGGTAAACGATGCGGCCAGCGATATCCGATGCATGGATGACCACCCCAATCTGGAGGTCCGAAAGGGATTGGACGTGCGTTCCCTCAGGGAAGATGACACGTTCGAGCGCATCGGTTGGCCAGGCAAACGTTTTGGTCTCTCGGGCGAACCGAACGAGGATCTGGCGGGCGGTCGGTGGAAGAGCCACGACGAGTGTTATGGTGCCCGGCGCGCGCCAGCGGACGAGGTTGCCCGGAACGAGTTCCATGTATTGCCTCCACCCGAAAGCCGGTCTGCGTCAGCAATCGAGCCGCAGGGTTGATTGGCCAACCGAAACTGTCGTTCCGGAGTTTTCCAGATTGCGCCGCCAATTCTCTGTGCGCGCATTGCTAATAACAAGGGTGTGAGTAGAACACGACATCTGATGTCGCGTTGGGAGCGGCCGGTGAAAACGGGGTGCGCTCGCTGAGGCTCGTGGTAGGGTTGTACTGGCTCTGGGGAGGAGATGCTGCACCAGCGCCCACGGTGGGGCGCGGCTACTCGACGGAGGCGAAGAGGGCGGCGAGGGGGAGGGTGAAGCCGGGCTCGGGGAAGCCGGCATCGTCGCTGGTGAGGGTGTCGGCGGTGCGGGAGATGTGGGCGTCGCGGTTGGAGCGGTAGACGGTGATGGACTGCAGTTCGGGCCAAACGATCCAGACACGGGCGCTCCCGGCGTCGAGATACTCTTCGACCTTGCGCTGGATCTCGTTGATGGAATCGGTTGGCGAGGTTACTTCGACGGCGAGATCCGGCGCCACGCGCAGGGACCCGCGCTGGCGCTGGGCCTTGCCGGGGACGTTTGCCGTCGCCAGGAACGACACGTCGGGGGCGCGGACAACATCGGGGTCGCGACGGACGAGGAAGGCGGTTTCGACGAACACCTTTCCGAGCGCGCGTGGTCGAACGAAGCTCAACAGCGCGGCGGCAAGTTCGCCCTGCAACTCGCCGTGGTCGGCCGTCGCCGGGGTCATAGTGACAACCCTCCCATCGACGAGCTCCATCTTTCCGCCTGCAATGGGCTCGGGGAGGCAGTCGAACTCTTCGACCGTGAGGACCTTCTCGGGAGCGGGCGTCGTCATGGGTTCGATTATATCGCAGGCGGCGTGGCGGCTACGCCGCGAAGCGCACGATCTCGAGCTCGGTGCCGTTTCGCACCGCTTCCTCGGCCCGGGCGAGCACGCGGCTCGAGATGTCCTCGCTCAAGTAGTACTCCGAGCAGTCGTCGCAGACTTCGGCGGGGACTTGCTTGAGCACGACCGTGGTCTCGCCGCGCTGGAGCACGACAGTCGCGTGCCCTGGGCTGGTTGTCCCGCGCCGGCATACCTGGCACTGCATTGATCTACCTCCGGGCCCGGTAACCCGGGCGCCATCGCTCCGGATCGGGCAGGTACACGGCAATGATAGGACATCGACCTGAGTGGTCGTGCGCGCGACGACGACGTGAACGGCAACGGAGCTCACGAACCCGAGCAGCAACTCGCTGGGGAACGGCTGGTCGTCGTGGGTAGTGCTCGATGGTCCTCCCGGTCCAAGCAATGCCAACCACCTGCTCGGGGAGGATCTCCCGCTCGAACATGCGCTGCAGGGCGTGTCTGCTGAACGTCACTTCATCGCACTGCAAGGGGCGCCGCCTTTCCAGCGAGACTCGGTTCTCTCACCAGTTCAACGCCCCTCGAACGCCCGGTAGACGGCGGCGCTGACGCGGACGATGGGGTCCCAGTCCCAATCGTGGTCGGAGAGGATGGCGAGGACGTAGGTGCCGGAGGGGGCCTCGACGAAGGCGATGTCATGGGTGGCGCCGGCCCAGGTGCCGGTCTTGTTGCCGACCGGGATGTCCTCGGGGAGGCCGGCGGGGATGCCGGAGCGGGTGTGCTGGTGGAAGAGGAGATCGCGCATTTCGGCGCGGGCGGCTTCGTCGACGCCGATGCCGCGGACGATCGCCTCCATGAGGAGGGCCATGTCGCCGGCGGTGGTGGGCAGATCGGCGGTGTTGAGGAGAGTCCGGGTGAGCC
>CAZCDK010000028.1:2049-20264 GCA_964497285.1 uncultured Anaerolineaceae bacterium
CCGGCAGCGAGCGGGTGGGCGAGGGCGACGGCGGTGGCGTTGTCGGAGATGGTGATCATGGCTTCGAGGGCCTGGCGCAGCGTGAGGGTGCCATCGGGGCCGAAGGGGAGGTCGCCGATGGTGCCGAGGTCCTCGCCGGCCTCGGCGTCGGTGATGGCGAGGGAGGAATCGAGGTCGAGATCGCCCGTGCTGCGCCGGCGCTCGGCTTCGTAGAGGACGGCGAGCTTGAAGGTGCTGGCGGCGTAGAAGACGAGATCCGGGTTGATGGCGGCGCTGCGCCCGTCGGCAAGGCGAACGACGACGACGCCGAAGTGGTCGATTTCGGGGCCGAGTTCGACTTCGATGGCGGCGCGAAGGGCGGCGTGCTCGAAGGGGGGCGACTGCTGCAGGGCGGCGGCGACGGTGTCCGGGCGCGCATCGGGACCGGGGGCGGAACGCGGTGGTGGTCCGGGGCGGTCACCGGCCGGAAAGGCGGAGGAGGCAGCGAATCCGAGGAAGATGAGGCTGGCGACCAGGGTGAGAACGGCGCAACCGAGGGCGAATCGCCATGCGGCGGAGTTGGAGTGGGAGGCGACGCGGGGCAGCGCGGAGCCGTGGCCGCTCATGGAGTAGCTGCGCCCATTCGCAGGAGCGGGCATGGGGTATGCATGAACGGGATTGTAAGGGAGGCGGGCTGACAAACGAATCACCTTTATGTTGCGGAGACGGTGGAGGGCTGGACGGCTTGCGCATCTGTTTCTAGTATGGGCGGACTCTTACGACTGGCCCGCAGCAGAGGCAGCCGGGATCGAAGGGTCCGATGTATTTCCTCTCGTTGATCGCCCGGAACGTGTACACGCGCAAGGTGCGAACGTCGCTGACAGGTGCGGCTGTCGCCATCAGCATCGCGATCCTGTCGGCGATGGGGGTGCTGACACACAGCCTGGAACGGACAGCGACATCCATCCTGGAGACAGGGAAGGCCGACTTCACGATCGCGCAGAAGGGGGTGGCAGATGTGCTCTACAGCACGATCGACGAGAAGGACCTCGCAGCGATCGGGGAGCACGAGGACATCTCCATCGCGATGGGTCTGCTCATCAACGCGGTGAAATACGACGACAACCACCCGTTCTTCCTGATGCTGGGGCTGGAGCAGGACGAGCTGGAGACGTTCGGCATCACGGTGGTGGCGGGGAGGAAGTTTGGCGAAGGCGCGCCGGACGAGGTGATGCTCGGCTATCGCGCCGCGCGGGAACTACAGAAGACGGTGGGCGACACGATCGTGCTCAACCAGCCGCGCGACCACACATATGAGGTCGTGGGGATCTATTCCACGGGCGAGGTGTTCGGCGATTCGGCCTCGATGCTGCCGCTGCATCGGCTCCAGGCTGACCAGCGGAAGACGGGCGCGCTGACAATGGTATTTGTGCAAACGAAGCCCAAGGCCGACATCGAGGCGGTGCGCAAGGACATCGAAGACGAGTGGCCGGAGCTGGCTACGGTGCGAACGGCATCGGAGTTTGGCGACGTGGATCGAAACCTCGAATTGATCAAGGCGGCGAACATGGCCGTCCCGGTGCTCGCGCTGGTGATTGGAGCCGTGACCATCCTCAATACGATGATCCTGAGCGTGTTCGAGCGCACACGGGAGTTCGGGGTCCTGCGGGCCATCGGGTGGTCGCGGTTCCGGGTCCTCCTGTGCGTGATGTCGGAAGCGGTGGTGATTAGCTGGGTGGGGGCGATGGTTGGTGTTGGCCTGGGATTCCTGGCGATCTGGTTCCTTTCGCTTTCGCCGGGCCCGCTTCGGCTGTTCCAGCCGGACTACACGGCCGGGGTCTTCCTGCCGGCGCTTGGCATCGCCTTTGGCATGGCGTTCGTGGGCGCGCTGTACCCGGCCGCGCGTGCTGCCCTCCTGAGGCCGCTGGAGGCCATTCGCCATGAGTGACGCAGCATCAAGTGCGCCGGCAATCCAGGCCATCGAGGTCACGAAGACGTTCGATCGCGGCCTGGTGAATGCCTTGAACGGGGTCTCGATCACGGTCGAACGGGGGGAGTGGGTTGCGCTGGTGGGTCCTTCCGGTTGCGGCAAGTCGACGCTGCTCCACCTGCTGACGGCGCTGGACACGCCGACTTCGGGCAGAATCCTTGTGAACGGCCAGGACCTGACTTCGTTCCGCGACCTGGTGTGGTACCAACGAGTGTTCCCGGTGCTCAGTCTCCTTCCCAGCAGGATGGATCGGTACCGGCGGTTTGAGGTCGGGCTGGTCTTCCAGCTGCACAACCTGCTTCCGAACCTGACGGCGGCACAGAACGTGGAGGTGGCGATGTTCGGTACAGCGCTCGGTCATCGCGACCAGGGCAAGCGGGCCCGTGAACTGCTGGCTTCGGTGGAGCTTTCGCACCGCGAGAACGTTCGCCCGCCGGGGCTTTCAGGAGGCGAACGCCAGCGGCTCGCGATCGCGCGGGCGCTGGCTAACAGCCCCTCGATAATCCTGGCGGATGAGCCGACGGGCGCCCTGGATTCGAGCGCGGCGGTGGGCGTGATGGATCTCTTCCGGCGCATTCGCCGGGAACGGGGCGTGACCATCCTGCTCGTGACGCATGACAAGGGCACCGCGGACGCGGCCGACAGGCTGATCCACATGCGAGACGGGCGTGTGGTTGAAGCCCCGGCCGTTGCGACGACGCACTGAGAGGCCGGGAGGGGCTCGCCTACTGCGCGGGAAGGGTGGCAAGGACAGCGGTGAGCCTGTCTTTGCCTTCGTTGACCAGGGTGAACCCCTGGAGCCCGAGGTCCTGGTCGCCCCGGGGGATCGCCACCTTGAGCGTCTGGGCGCCCTTTTCGAGCTGGGCGGCGACCTCGGCGAGGTTCTTCGCGAAGTCACGGTAGCTGTCGTTCGGCGGTGTAAGGGCCTTGATCTCGGCCACGGCGGCGATCATCGCGTCGGCGTCGGCGCCGATGATGCCCGGGATCTTGGGGTCGGCCTGATTCTCGGCGGCCTTGAGCATGTCGGCGATGGCCTGGGCACTACTGTCGCTCAGCCGCTTGCCTGCGGCGGCTACCTTCTGGCGGTAGGCAGCGACCTGATCCGGCGTGGCGGTCGGCGAGGGGCGGTTCTTCGCTGCCGCAGTCGCGGTGGACTGGGCATCCTTGATGCCGTCACCGTCGCCCCCACATGCCGCAAGAGGCAACGCAGCGAGCAAGAGCAGGCCCGCGACAAGGCCAGCAGCCCAGCCTGTGCGAGCGAAGGGAACTCTGATCTTCATCGATGGAACCTCCCTCGGCGACATACTACGCGAGCGGCGCGGGTTCGGGGGAGCAGCGAAACCGGGGCGCGGCTGGCGGGAAGCTTCCCAGGGCGACCATAATCGCAAGGAGTCATGGTTGAACGAATCGCAGCACGGTCCGCCCGCTCCCCGGTTGTGATCGACCTCGGCTGCGGGCTGCGCAAGCGTCCGGGAGCGATCGGCATCGACGTGGCTCGCCTGCCGGGAGTGGACATCCGCGCGGATGTCACGCGCACGTTGCCGTTCCGGGATGGCTCGGTCGACGAGGTCCATGCTTCGCACATCGTGGAACACCTCGACGATCTGCCGGGGTTCATGGGCGAGGTGTGGCGGGTGTGCAAGCCGGACGGGCTTGTCTACATCCGTTTTCCCCATGCGACGACGATGTATGGGGTCTGGCGGGACCCGACGCACCGCCGGGGCATCCTCCTGGCAACCTTTGACTATTTCGACCCGGGCACGTTCGACGGCAAGGTGTTCGGCTACTACCACCCGGCGAAGTTTCGGATCGTGAGAAAGCGGCTGACATTCAACATGAATTCCGACCTGTGGACGCCACAGACGATCCGGCGCGTTGCCGGACGAGTGATCGACGCCCTGGCGAACCGCAGCGACCGAGCGCAGTACTTCTGCGAGCGGATCTGGGGCTCGTACGTGGGCATGGAAGAGGGGCACATCTGGCTCCGGGCGGTCAAGTAGTCGCGCCCCGTGATGGGGTAGGCGCCGGGTGAGGCGTATCATCGCGAGGCCCGACTCGCGGGCCGAGGAAGCCGCGCATGCTCCTGCAACGCCTCGAGATCCCCGTTGCCGACATGGAACGAGCCTTCCGGTTCTACAAAGACGTGATGGGATTCCCAGATGTCGTGCGGATGGGCGATGAGATGGCGGTCCTCTTCCTCGGCGACGTGCACGGCGGCCAGGTCTCATTGGTGAAGGCGCAGGGACCGATCGACGGGAACGGTCCCGCGGTCGTGCTCGCCGCGGAAGGGCGTATGGCTGAGACTCGCAGCCAGTTGGAGGGGATGGGGGTTCAGTTCCTCGGCGCGACGGAGCACAGCCCGCTGGGACTCACGGCGTACTTTCTCGACTCCGAAGGCAACCGCCTGGGCATCTTCGACGGTTCCATGACCGCGCGCTTCCGCGAGCAGGCTCGGGCGTCGCTGGCAGATCTCGAAGCGAAGCTGCACGAGGTGGAGGCGCGAACGTGGGCGGCGCTCGCGGGCGTCACGGAGGCGCAGGGTCGCCATCGACCGGTCCCGGGCGAGTGGTCGATCATCGACCAGACGGGGCACATTGTGGACACCCTCGACAACTGCGGAGTGGTGGCGACGCGGCTGGCGAATGGCGAGCAGCCGCCGCGCGATCGGCTCTGGCGGAAGGAGTACCCAAGCGAGTCCTTCGAGACCGCGCTCGACGAACTGCGCCGGGCTTTCGCGGACTCGCACGGCTGGCTGGCCGCTCTACCGCCGATGAGTGGCAGCCAGGCGAATCTCCCGCACGGGGTCTTCGGACCGCTGAACTCCAGGGAGTGGGTGGCCTTCATGCTCTTCCATGTGGGGATGCACGTGGGCCAAGTGGAAGCGATCAAGAAGGGCCCGGGCTACCCGGGATGAGGGAGGAGGCAGGCGGAGGCTGCCCGCCGGTCGTGCCTTATGTCTCCCCCAGGCGCTCGAAGGCGACGGCGGCCGCGCCGAGGAGGCCGGCATCGTCGCCGAGTTCGCTGAGCCGGATGGGCGTGCCCGCCGCGGGCCCGTAGGTCATCGAGCGGAGGGTCTCTCGCATCGGGCCCAGGAGCATATCGCCCATGCCAAGCAGACCGCCGCTGAGGGTCACGGCGTCGGGATTGAGGACCGTGACGAGGCTCCCAATCCCGAGACCAAGGAAGTGGCCGCCATTGCGGACCTCAGCTTCGGCGGTTGCATCGCCTGCCCGTGCGGCGGCGAGGAGATCGTGACCGGAGGGATCGCGCCCGGCAGCGATACGGGCGAGGTTCGGCGATTGGCCGGCGGCGAGCAGTCGCCGGGCGCGGGTGGCAAAGGCAACGCCGCTCACCATGGCCTCAAGGCAGCCGCGGGACCCGCAGCGGCAACGGGGGCCGGAAGGCTCGACGGTCATGTGTCCGATCTCCCCGGCGAGGCCGCCGGCGCCCCGATAGAGGCGGCCATCGATGACGAGTCCGCCACCGATACCGGTGCCCAGGGTGGCGTGCAGGAGGTGGCGCAGTCCGCGCCCGGCGCCGAAGCGGAACTCGCCGAGGGCCGCCGCGCTGGCGTCGTTTTCGATGAACGCCGGCATTCCGAGTTTGGTTGCCACGGGACCGGTGACGTGGAGGTTGCGAAAGGCGGGGATGTTCGCGGCGAGGAGGATCGTTCCCGCGTCCGCGTCAACGAGGCCGGCCGTGGCGATCGAGGTAGCGGCCGGGGGTTGCGGTGCGCCGGCCAGGACACCGGCAAGCAGGGCCAGGACCTCGGCGATCGCCTCGGCGCCGTCCGTCCCCAACGGAGTTGGGCGCGCGCATCGCAGTTGCACGGCGCCGCTCTCGTCCACAAGGGCGGCGCGCAGGTGCGTCCCCCCGAAGTCTGCCGCCACGACGGTGCGTGTCACCCGGGGACTGTATCAGGGGCGGGGCGACTGGGGGTAGCAAGGGTCCCCTAGCCCGGCGGGTTGAAGATGGAGGGCAGCTTCCCCGCGGGGACGCTGACCACCAGGGCCCGGGGCTCGATGGAGATGCGGACGGGTGTTTCGGTGACGAAGTCACCGTCGATCTGGACGGGCAGGCCGGGGGTCTCGACCGTCACTTCCGGGACGCGGGCGGTGAAGGCGCGGGCGTCCGGTTCGTGGATGTGGGCGATGAGGCGGGCGGAGATGCGCGTACCGTCGCCGATGCGGCGAGGGCTGAAGGCGCAGACGTCCAGCAGCCCGTCGTCGGCCAGGGCCTTCGGAGTGACATGGATGACCGCGCCATAGAGGCGGGTGTTGCCGACGATCATGACGGCGAGAGGTTCTTCGTAGCTCGCATCGCCCCAGGTCCAGTGGACGGGATGGGTGCGTAGCGAAGGGAGAGCAATCGCTCCACGGGCGACATAGGCGAGCGGTCCGAGCCAGCGCTTCGTGCGCCAGGAAACGCCCCTGGCGACCTCGGCGTCCCAGCCGATCCCGGCCATCATCAGGAAGGGCGCCTGACCGCAACGGCCGAGATCCATGGCGAGGCGTTGGCCCGCGAGATGGACGTCGATGGCCTTCCTGAGTCCCCGAGGGATGCCGACTTCGTGAGCGAAGACGTTGGCCGTCCCGGCCCGCAGCGGGGCGAGCGCCGTGCGCGACCCGGCGAGGCCATCGGCAGCATCGCGCTGGGATCCATCGCCGCCGACCATGAAGAGGATGTCGTCGCCGCGGAGCCCGGCCTCGCGGGCCCGCAGGGTGGTCTCCGCGGCAGATTCGGGCACGACTACGCGCACGTGGGCGACGCGCTGCCGGAGGTAGGCGTCGACGGCTTCGCTGTCGAACCGCCTGGCCACGCCACGGGCCATCCTGTTCACGATCACCGTGGCGCTGCGTACAGGTGAACCGATTTGCTGCGACATTCGGCGCGAACTTACCATACGGAAACTAATTCATCCCGCGTTGGAGCCGTGATTGCTTCCTGTTAAGCGAGTCGACCACATCAGCATGGCGGCGCCGAGTTGGCGCGTACAGTCCGAGCGCCTGCAGAAGCTGCTCGGTTTCAAGTTCCTGCACAACTGGGAGGCAGGGCCCGGCGAGGACTTCGGAGGTTCCGTGAGCCAGGTACGGGGCACGGAGATCGAGTTCGAGGTGATCGAGCCCGCGGGCGGAAGCAGCTTCGTGCAGAAGTTTCTCGATGAGAACGGGCCGGGGCTCCACCACATCACGGTAGAAGTGACGGATATCAACGAGACCTGCGCCGAGATTGAACGCCTGGGGATGAAGCCGTTCGGGGGCATCACCGACGACGGCATGTGGCTCATCACGTACATCCACCCGAAGGACAGCGGCGGCATCCTCTGGCAGTTCTTCGTGCCGAAGGCCGCGCCCCGCGACGAGGATCGGAGTGCCGGGGGCGGTCTCGTGGACCTGCAGCGTGTGGACCATGTTTCGATGGCGGTGCCCGACCTGGACCGACAGGTGGAATGGCAGGAGCGGGTGCTTGGGATGAAGGACTTCGGGCGGTGGCGCGACGACTACCTGGGCTACGTGGGATGCAACCTTTCAATTCCGGGGAGCAAGCTCAACTTCGAGATCATCGCCCCGACGCGCCCGGACAGCTTCGTGCAGAGGTTCATGGACAGCCGGCGCCCGGGCATGCACCACATCTGCTGCGAGGTGGCGTCCGTGGAGGGGGCGGCGGAAGCGCTGCGTGCCGATGGGATCGAACCGCACGGCGGGATCATCGAGAACGGTTGGAAGCGGCACACGTTTCTGCACCCGAAAGACAGCGGGGGGGTGCTCTTTCAGTTGTTCGAGGAGCCTCTCGGCCACAAGTAGGGGCCAATCCGCGCTGGTTGGCGCCCCGAGCCCGACTGCAGCAAGCGCCGCCCAACGCGCATTCGAGTTCGCCCGGAACCGGACTGATACGCGGTTCTGGTACACTCCCCGCTGATCTGGGGTATCCAAGTGAAGAAAGCCGCCCTGGTTTGGTCGGCGGGACTCGCGATCGCAGCCGCGCTCGCCGTTGGTGTGGTGCTTGCCGGGTTCTCGTGCGGTTCGGCGACGCGCGCCGAGCCTCCGCACGCCTGGGTGGCCTTCGCCTTTCCTCACACCGCGAATCCAGCGCCGATCCGGGTGTTCGACGCGGTCAACCCGGGAAAGGAACGGCGCCTCGGTTCTCCCGGGCAGTATGCGGCGCCGAAGTGGTCACCCGACGCGCGGCAACTCGGCGCCCTCCAATGGATCGACGAGGATGGCCCGGTCCGGTTCCTGCTGTTCGACCGGAAAAGCGGGCGCGAACTGGTCCTCCCGATGCCCGGCCTTCCGTGCGACTACGCCTGGTCGCCCGATTCGTCCCGGGTCGCTGCCGTCGCGACCGACGGCGTAGTGGTCGTGTTCGACCGGGAAGGGCGCGAACTCGGGCGCCTGGCGGTGCCGCCGAAACCCGAGGGGCGGGACTGTAGCGGGCTCTCCACATGGAATTGGTCGCCCGACTCCCGGTACTTCCGCGCGCAGCCCAACAACCGACTGGTCGTGATGGACCGCGAGGGCGACGGGGTCGTCTACGAGCCGCGCGATTTCCCGGCCGGGGTCTATCCCCCGGGCGTCCAGGTCTTCCGCTGGGCCTCGCCCACCGAGCTACTCGTGGTGACGCACGAGCCGGCGCACACCCCCCAATCGCGCGAGTGGGTGGTGACCGTCGGTCCCGGCAGCCTCACCTGGACTCCCAGGCCGATTCCACCGGAGGATTCCGCTCCGGCCAGCGTTCTGCGACTGTGGGAAGACGTCCGGGCGCACTTCGGGAACGCCGTGCAGACGCAGCTTACCGCTGACGGCACGGCCATCGTGGTCGAGGACCAGGACCGGCAACGAAGCCGGGACATGCCCCGGTTTGTCCTCCTGCACGATGGCAGGGAAACGCCAATCGACCTCGGTCCGGAGGCAGAGGCACATCCCGTTTCGCTCCTCCGATGGCTCGCGATTGTCATCACCGGCGCGAGCGCGCCGTAGCACGCTCCGCCTGTCTCGGGGAGGGGGTGTCGGGGCACGGCATACTCGGCGTTGGACTACTCGCGGGCGGACTCACGTTCCGTACTGGCGACGGCGCCGACCGGGCCAGCGCGGAGTTCCTGGAGCGATGAGCGGCCCTGAGCCCCTGGGGCAGCTCCGTTCCCGTTAAGGTTGCGTGTCGCGGGTTGACAGCGGGACGCCTGCCGGAAGAGACTTTGGGCAGGACGTGGTTGTTATATCGCGTCTGCCGACGGCCCTGCCGCCGTCGCAGCCCCCGGGAGGCTCATCGCCTCGTCCGGTCATGGTCCAGCGGAGCATCCGGGCAACTGCCCGCCATCGTCGCATCCAGCGCATTGCACGCCGTCCTCTCCCCGGCGTTTGAGCCGGGGTGGACACCTCATCACCGGCAAGACCGTTCCCGTTGTCCCGGGACACACACTCGAAAGGAGAGACTCGTGATCAGCCTGAAGGATGTCGTCTGCGGAAGGCAGATTGCCCTCGACGATGCAGCGGTGCTCCACCGAGTGGAGTGGCAGGGCGATTGGTACTTCCTCTGCTCGTCGAAGTGCGTCGAGCGTTTCCGGGTGGCACCCGCCGCGTATGTGGGGCAGGTCGCGGTCCCGGCGTTCCCCGGACACCGGCAGGAACACTGGCGGGAAGCTCCGGAGCGGGCCTCGGCACACCATGCCACGGCCGGCCCCAGGGTGAACGAAGCCGGCTCGTAGCACTCCTCCAAGTGGGCTCCGGGGCACGAGTGGGAGGCGCATCTGGCGCCCGCTCCTTCTCCGGGGCGTGGTCTTGCAGCCATGGCCACGAAGGCTATCCCGGTGGCGCCACCCCGTGCCTCCCGGCCAGCCACCGGGCCCACCTCTCATCCCGTTTTCGCGCGCCGCGCCGGTAGCCGAACTGGCCACCGATGAGCGGACCGAACAGCTGCGCCAACAGGTAGCCGCCGCCGATGAGCACGGCGAAGGCCAGCGCAGGGTGTCCCAGTAGCCCCGGGCCCCACGTCACCATGAGAACGAACAGGACGGAGGCGACGATCAGGCCCACGAACGCGCCGCCGTAGACCCAGCGAGCCTCGGTCTTCTGCTTGGCGAGGTAGGCTCGCAGGACCTCTTGCGGTATCTCCGCCACGGGCGCAAGTGCTCCGCCACCCCCGGGGCTGGCGACCGGGCGTTCGCAGATCGCGCACCCTTCGTCGCCAGCGCGAAGGCGTGCGTAGCAGAACCCGCAGAAGAGCCCACCCGCGGGCACCTTGTGCTCGAGCCGCTCCTCCATCTTCTCCTGGAGGCGGTCGAGATAGGGGTAGGGGCTTCCGTAGCCCGCCACTCCGCGGACCTCTGGTTCGTTCTTTGGCGTGCCCGTCACGGGGTCAAGCGAAGCATCCCGGGCCTTCGCGGGCAAGGCCGGACGGCTCGCCCGGTGGTGCGATTCACACCCGCCCCGGCCCGCGCATTCCCGAAGGCATCCCGTGCCGCCCCGGCATCTGGATGCCGTCGCCCTTCAGCAGGGCCTCGCGAGTTGTGCGGTCGAGGTCCCGGCAGGCGGAACTCACGACGTAGACCAGCGCCGAGAGCGCCATCGTCGCCACGGATGCAACTGCCACCGCCGCCGGGGCGCCGAAGCGCTGCGCCATGGCGGCGACGGGCACCGTGCCCAGCGGCGTCAGCCCGAAGGTCATCATCATCAGGGCCGTCACCCGGCCCCGGACGACGTCGGGGATGACCATCTGGATGATCGTGTTGTTCACGGTTGTGAACACGCTCGCGAAGACGTTCGCCACAAACACCATCACGAGGCCGGTGAGGAACCAGGGGCTGACGGCGAAGGCCAGCAGGCCGCAGCCGAACCCGGCGAGGCTCGACATCATCAGCCGCACCTTCCGCGGCGATTCGGCGCGCATGGCGAGGAAGAACGACCCGGCCATGCCGCCGAGTCCGGCCGCCGCCTGGAGGATGCCCAGCCCCCGAGACCCCGTATCCCACACGTCGACCGCGAACACCACGAGCAGGGATTGGAACGGCATCGCCAGCAGCATGGGCAGGATGCTCAGGACCATCAGCACCCGCACCGGCGGGTCGCCGGCAACGTAGCGGAGGCCTTCGAGAATGTCGGCGTAGACTGAGGTCTTGCGATCGCGTTCCGGCGGGGGCGCCCGGTCGATGCGCGACATGGCGAGCATCGCGACGCCGTACATCCCGATGGCAAAGGTGTAGGTGAGCTTCACGCCGATGGCCCAGATGAGGAACCCGGCGAGCGCCGGGGCGACAACGCGCGCCGCGTTCATGCCGCCCATCGAGAGGGCCATGGCGTTCGCGAGGCCCCGCCGCCCGACGATCGTGACCACGATCGCCTGCCGCGCCGGCATGATGAAGGGGAACGTGCAGCCCATCACGAAGACGACCGCCATCAGGTGCCAGAGTTCGAGCACCCCGAGCAGGAGCAACACCAGCACGGAGAGCTCGTTCAGCACGAGTACGAACTGCCCGGTGAGGATCAGCTTCCGTTTCTCCACGCGGTCGGCGATGACGCCCCCGAACGGCGACACGAGCAGCATGGGGATGGCGACGGCGAGATTCACGAGGCCGAGGGCGAAGGCGTTGTGGTTGGTGATATCGAAGGCGACGTAGGAGCGCACGATCATCTGGCCGTTCATGGCGATGAAGAAGGCCATGTTGCTGATGTAGAGCCAGCTGTACTGGCGGTTGTGGAACGCAGCGAAGCCCTGGGGTGGGGGGTCCAGTTCCGGGTCGAGCGCCGGTGGTTCGACTACGACTGCCATCCGGTTAGCTTAACGGGAACAACTGGAAGGCGTGCGCGGCAGTCCGCTCTTCGAGCAAACTGGTGTTGCCGCGCCACATGAGGAGTGGTACACCGTTGGCAGGCGCACGACCCGGGCCCGGGAGTGCGCCCTGGCCGCCAGAGCTGGCGGCGAGTTGCGCAGCGCGAAGGGGATTGACCCAGGCACGCTTGGGCGTCACGACGTCACGAAGGCGGAACAACATGAACGACCGGGATGACATCGCCAAGGGGAACAGGCGCCATTGGGAGAATCTGGCGACGGGAAAGTGCACGTTTACGCAGCCGTGGCTGGACCTGGATCCCGGAGTGATAGCGCAGTACGCCCGGGGCGACCTGCATCCTGCCCCTGAGCCGTTGGCGGGGATCTACCCAACCTCCGTCCTTGCCGATGTGGCGGGCGCGGACGTGCTCTGCCTGGCGTCGGGCGGCGGCCAGCAATCGGTCGTGTTTGGCCTGCTTGGTGCACGCGTGACAGTGGCCGACCTGGTGGAAGGACAGCTGGACGGCGACCGGCAGGCTGCCGCGCACTAAGGTTACCACGTGACAACGGTCCAGGCCGATATGCGCGACATGTCGGCCATCGACGCTGCATCGTTCGACCTCATCTACCAGGCGCCTTCGATGGCCTATGTCCCCGATGTGAGACAGGTCTATGGTGAAGTCCGGAGGCTGTTGAGACCTGGCGGCAGGTACCGGGTGGAGTTCACGAACCCGGCCATCGAGTTCGTGGACTGCGCTGATTGGGACGGCGACGGGTACCGCATCACCAGACCATATACCGAACGAGTGCGTCATCGCGCCGATGGCGTGATTGAGTTTCGGCACTATCTAACCGACATTTTCAACGGGCTCATGGAAGTTGGGCTGTCTATTCAACAGGTTGAAGAAGCACGGCATTTCCTCCAACAAGACGCGGACACGCAACCGGGAAGCTGGGAGCATTGGCTGACCTACGCGGTGGGATTCGCAATTGTGGCCAAAGCGAAGGCGTAAACGGTCGCTGCCCGCTCCGGCTGGTGGAGGGGGACCTGGTGGCCGGCATCGGGGATCTCGACGAGGCGGCCGTCCGGCAGCCGTCGCACCATCTCCTACTGGGAGGAGACTCAGGAAGTTGCGGAGAGTTTACGTTCGCTTCTTCCGCAACGGCCCGGAGCTGTGATAGAAAGTGGCTGCCCCCCCCCCCGTGAGCCGGAGGAGGGAAGGAGGTGACCGGCGATGCCGGTTTCGCAGGATCTGGCCGGCCTGCCGGAGCGGTTTTCAGTTTTGCAGCGGCATCATGCGGCAGACATTCCCCGGCGACAGGCGGAATTGCTGACCCTGCTCGCCGCCGGGCTGAGCAACCACGAGGCAGCCGCAGTGATGAGCGTCGCCCCACAAACCATCCACCGGCACTCGCAGGAGGCACGGCTGCTGGTTGTCCCGCCCGCGCTCGAGCCGACGCGCGACAACGCCGTCGCCTGGGCGTGGCTTCACCGCAATTGCTGCCTAGCGACGGAGTTCGCCCGGCTTTGGAGGGTGTGAGACGAAAGGGCCAGAAATGTGGTCCGAACGGTGCATGAGAAGCGACCCTCGAGGCGTGCGTTCTTCATGCGCAACATCCCGCGACCTTATCCACGGGGGGAGTCGCGCCCTGCCCCTCTTGATTCGGCCATATGTGCGGGGATCCGAGCCAGACGACTCCTTTGTCGTCATGTCGGCTAAAGGAGGAGTCCGTTGAAGCACAAGACGTTCATCGCAGCTGGGGCCGCCCTCATCCTAATCGCATCCTCTGGTGTCGCGGTGGCGGTTACCTCAGGAATCCCATGGCAGCGCCCGCCGGCCTCGCCTGGTTTTCCTGTTCTCACCGCGCCGCAGCCGCCTCCGCCCGCACAACCAGGAGAAGCGGGCGAGGTAGCCACATTCGCCGGAAGCGGCGAACCGAACGTTCGAGGGGTCGGGCATCTCGACGGTGACCGCCTGTCTGCGCTTTTCGGCTCACCCCAGGCCATCGCGTTCGACAGCAAAGGACGGGCCTATATCGCCGACGCGATCAACAACGTCATACGCCGCATCGATGCCGACGGGCGCGTTACGACCGCCGCTGGCACTGGAGTCAGTGGGTACAAAGACGGCTCAGCAGACATTGCTCAGTTCGACACTCCGTCCTCGATTGCCGTCGGCAAGGACGACAGTGTTTATGTTTCGGACTCGGGGAACAACCGCATACGCCGGATCACTGCCGAAGGCGTGGTTTCAACATTCGCCGGCTCCGGGGGTTCGGGACTTGGCGAGGGCGGCTTCGCGGACGGACAGCGCACAACCGCTCGATTCAACAACCCCGTTGGCCTCGCCTTCGATCAATCCGGCACTCTCTTCGTGGCGGACAAGGACAACCACCGAATCCGTGCTATCTCGATGGATGGAAATGTCCGCACTTTCGCCGGAAACGGCCGGCGGGGCGTCGTCGATGGCGCAGCAGACGTCGCTCAGTTCAATTTCCCTGTCGGTATCGCCATTGCGGCTGACGGGACGGTCCTTGTCTCTGATCAGGCGACGGGGGACATCCGCAGGATCAGCGCAAATCGCACAGTGTCCACTCTCGTCCCGGCCGGTGTGCTGCTGTTCCCGGCCGGCCTTGCTCTCAGTCCGGACGGCACCTTGCTCGTTGCAGACTACGGCCATAACCAGATTCAGCGAGTTTCCACAACGGGCCAGGTTCGAGGTGTCGCGGGGTCAGGAGTTCAATCCTATGTCGATGGCCGGAACGCCAGTGCTGCCTTCTCCAATCCAACAGGCGTGACTGTTGGACCGGACGGAAGGATCTACGTTGCCGACTCTGGCAACAATAGAATCAGAACGATAGCGGTCGCGCCGTAGATTGCCCCAAAGCGTCATCTAGATAGGAGCAACCTTCCAATGTTTGGCCGCAAAGTTGTCGTGACCGGCTTTTGTGCCCTGCTTGTTGTCCTGTTATCGGCCGTTGTTGCCATCACCCCTCAGGATGCGCGGGCGACCTTCACAAACTGGATTCTCGTCCAAGTCCCGTACGCTGGAACATGGAATTACAACAACAATGCCCCTCCTGCGACGCATCATCGTCCGTGGTCAGGCGACTGGGCGACCGACTACTACAATCCTCCGGGGACGTGGGGGCGCTTCTACCTTACGACGAGTGACGGTGGTGCCACCAAGTATGGCGTGGTAGCCTCCGTGGGCAGTTCCTGCAAGGGATCCGATTGGGCTGGCATCGCCTACAAGTTCAATATGCATGACGGAAGCGGTTATCGTGGCTATTACGTAACTGCTCACGTCCAGGATCTTAGTCCATATTGGCAGTACTACGATCTTGTGTAGGGACAGTATATGTATGATGGATACTTGATAGGCTGGACATATCGCTTCCCTAAGTCGGACTGTTATGAGGTCAACAACGACGCCGGCGTGCACTGGCATGTCGAGATGCAACAACCTGTGGGATACTCATGCTACTACCCGTGGTCGCCAAGCGCATACCTTTCGTCAGGATCGACGATGGGAGCCATCGGCTCAAACGCAACAAGCGATGGAGCCTCGTGTTGGTGACGTAGCGGGCAAGAAAACCGTCGGCCTGAACCGCTGGTCGGGTCGAACCCAACCCGGCCGAGCCTCCAGAGGTCTACTCCGCCAGGAACTCCGCCACCACCTTCGCGAACGCCTCGGGCTGGTGGAGGGGGACCTGGTGGCCGGCATCGGGGATCTCCGCGAACCGGCGGTTCGGCACGCGCCGCACCGTTCCGCCGGCGAAGCCGCGTTTTGCACGCTGCCCACGGGGGCTGTTGTCCGGTCCGCCGTGCCGATCTACGCGGGCGAATGAGAAGTATCATGGGGACGCGCGCTCGCGCTCGGAGCCGTCATGGACGAAATCATCTTCGTGGTTAGCGAAGCCCCCGAGGGCGGCTTCACCGCCCGCGCCCTTGGCGAGGCCATCTTCACTGAGGCCGATGACCTGCCGGGACTTCGCGAGCGGGTCCGGGATGCTGTGCGCTGTCACTTCGACGAAGGCAAGGCTCCCCGTGTGGTGCGGCTGCACTTCGTGCGCGACGACGTCATCGCCGTATGACCCGGCTGCCTCGCGATCTCACCGGAGAGGCGCTTGCAAGAGCGCTCTCCAGGTTTGGCTACGCGCCGACCCGCCAGACCGGAAGCCATGTGCGGCTGACCACCCACGAGGGTGGCGAGCATCACATCACCGTCCCCCGGCACGACCCTCTTCGGGTAGGGACACTCGGCGGCATCCTCGGCGAGGTCGCCGCCCACTTCGAGGCTTCCCGGGACGACATCATCGAGCGCCTGTTCGGGTAGGGCTGCGCTTCGGGTGGTAGGACCGCGCGGACGAGCCCTCCCAGAGGAGTGGGCACGCCCGGGTCCGGCTCAGAACGAACTCGTGGGTTCGCGACTAAGACCGCATTGCTCACCCCGCCAGGAACTCCGCCACCACCTTCGCGAACGCCTCGGGCTGGTGGAGGGGGACCTGGTGGCCGGCATCGGGGATCTCGACGAGGCGGCCGCTCGGCAGGCGCTTCACCATCTCCTCGGCGATCTCGCGCGAAAGCACCTTGCTCTTCGCCGCGCGGATGACGAGCGTGGGGCAGGTGATGTGTTCGAGGCTCTCCCACAGGTAAGGGATCTCGGCGATCGCGCCCCGGCCCGTGGCCTGGTGGATGGCGGGGTCGAAGCGGAACACCAGGTTGCCCGTCTGCTCGTCGAGCACGAGACCGGCGGCCATCTGGCGCACGAGGAATTCGCGCGGCTTGCCCGGGTACATCTGGGCGTAGTGTTCGAGTGCCTCGGCCTCGGTGCCGAACCCCGGCGCTCCCTGCGATTCGCCCGTGGTCCGGCGGATGCCGCGGGCGCCTTGGTCGGCCATCTGCGGGCCCATGTCGGCCAGCACCAGGTGCTTGATGCGATGGCTGTGGTCGCGCGCGTAGCACATCGCCACGCGGCTGCCGATGGAGTGCGCGACGAGGTCGAGGGCTTCGAGGTCCATCTCCTGGACGAACTCGCGCAGGTCCATGGCGAAGGCCCAGACGAGGTAGCTGCCCGGGGCGTGCTCGCTCTCGCCGTGGCCGCGAAGGTCGGGGGCATAGACCGCGTGCCCGGGCGCGAAGCGTGATGCGATGTCCTCCCAGTAGCGGGCGTTGTTCATGAGCCCGTGGAGCAGGACAACCGGATCAGCACCGCGGTTCCCCCAACGGATGTAGTGGCTGCGCAGTCCGTGGATCGTCAGATAGCCGTCTTCGCCGGCCGAGGCAGGCGAGGCGTGAGAGGTGAGTGCTTGGGGCTCGGCCACGGCTTCTCCGATTGGTGCTGTGTCGACGGTCGATTATTGATTGCCCGTTTTCGGTTGTCGAACGGGGAACGGGGAGGCGGGATGGAGAGCCCGGCTTCTTCCTGTAGCTACCGCGGTGAGTCATGCCCCGGCACCGATGTGACTTCTTGTTTCACATCTGCGCGTGGGCTGCCATTCCAATTGCGTCCTAGAGCAGGACGATCTCCCGTTCGGCGGCGCCTTCGCGGATGATCAGTTTCGCGCCGGGGGTCTGCTGCACCTTCGCGGCGAGCAGGCCGAGCTTGATCGAGCGGCGGATGATCTCGAGGACGGTCGTGTCTTCGCGGTTGGCGAGTTGCACGACCTCGCGAAAGAGGCTCTCGGGCAGGGCGAGGTTGTAGCGCTTGATCTCTCCCCGCGGGGCGTCCGGCCAGCCGGAGCTGAGCAGGAACCGCACCTGTGATTCGGCCTTTTCGGTGGTGACACCGAAACCTGCCAACGATTGGGCGACGCCGCCCTCCTGGCGAAGCAGCGCGAGCAGGATGTGCTCCTGTCCGATGTAGTCGTTGTTCAGGCGCTCGGCCTCTCCCTGGGCACTGACCACGGCGTCGCGGGCATCGGCGGTGAGCTTTGCCGCCCAATCCTTGCCGCCGCCGGTTGCGGGTTCCCCGGGCACGATGGACTTCTCAATGGCCGACCGAAGATCCCTTGCATCGACGCCGAGCTGTTCGAGCACGGCTGAAGCCAGGCCGGTCCCTTCGCGCAGGAGGCCGAGCAGGAGGTGTTCCGGACCGACGGCGTTGTGTCCGAGGAGTTCGGCCTCCTTGGACGCCAGTTGCAGCGCTTTTCGGGCGCGGGGGGTGAGACCGATGGATGGGTCAGGCATTGTCAGCGCTCCTCACACATGTCGTGTACGTCAGACATACATAGAATAGGTATGCACAAGAAGGGGTGTCAACTATCTCGCGGGCATGGGTGGTTGGGTCCGGCCCAGCGCAGAGTCGTTCGAGCGCAGGTGATCAACCCATACGGAGGTATCGACGAGAATCATGCGGATTTGTCGCGTCTCCGCGGCGCTCGCTCCAGTAGCGGCTCCGTGCCACCTAACCGCGCGAGGCGTTGTGTCCATTCCGGGCTCAACAGCCCCATGATCAGGTCGTCCTCCCAGGTGTCGCCG
>CAZCDK010000028.1:20274-20855 GCA_964497285.1 uncultured Anaerolineaceae bacterium
ACTTTTCGTACGAGCGAATCGCCCGTGCATTTGATGCGAGCACCCTGAGGCTGATGCGGTGCAGGCCGAGCGTCGCAAACGCATAGCCCAGCGCTAGTTGAAGTGCTTCCGTCCCGAGCCCCTGGTCAAGGAGGTTCTCGTCGAAGATACCGGTGGCAACCGACGCGCGACCATCTGCAGCGTCAACGGAGTGGAGGACAAGCGTGCCGATGAAGTGATTTCCCAGATCCATCACCCATGCGTACTTCTCAGCCTGGAACCCGGCAAACCACGCGGCGGCTTCCGCCTCGGTCATGTCCAACGCGTGGGAAAGGACGGCCCCAAACCCGCGTGCAATCTCCGGTCTTCGACCGAGAGCGCGGCGTTCCTCCATGTCGGACGGTCTCGGCGGTCGAAGCGTCACGCGCGGTCCAATGAGTACTGGCACTGGCATGGCTCGGAATCTTACCTGTGCGGCCCGGACCGCGCGACGCGTTTGGCCCTTCGGCCCCCGCCAGGAATCGCCGCGCTACTGCCCTGCTGGAGGCGAAAGGATGAACTTCGTGACTTTCAGGAAGGCGAGCCGATCCTTCGGTTAGGCA
>CAZCDK010000029.1:0-20800 GCA_964497285.1 uncultured Anaerolineaceae bacterium
GCTCTCGCCGCCCCGGACCAGCAGCGTCGGCACCGAGATCCCGCGGTAGGCCTGCCACATCTCGTCGTTCGAAAGCTGGCTCCCCACGCGAAGCCCCGAATCTGGCGCCCGCAGGCGGCGGTCGAACTTCCAGGTCCACTTGCCCGATTCGGTCGGCTTCAACCGGTGGCGCATTCGCTCGCGGATGTTCTCCAGCGTGCGCCGCTGGTTAAACCGGTGGGCCAACTCGACGAACTCGTCAAACTCCAGCTCGTCCGGGCCGCGGGTGAAACGGGTGATGTTCTCGACGCCCTCTTTCGCCGCCTCCGGCCCGACATCAACGAGCACCAGGGCGCGCACACGCTCGGGGTGACGGAGCGTGTAGGTCACGGAGTTCAGCCCTCCCATGCTGTGCCCGATGAGGACGAATCGATCGAGGCCAAGGTCGTTGGCGGCCCCTTCCAGGTCCGCCACAAATGCATCCCGCGTGTAGTCCCCTTCATCGGACCAGGCGCTATCGCCGTGGCCTCTCTGGTCGAAGGCGAAGAGATGAAAGCGGTCCTGCATCCGCTCCGCGAACTCGTCGAACATGTGCCCCGAAACGCCAAAGCCGTGCAGCATGACCATCGTGGGCGCCGCCGGGCTGCCCCATTCCTGGTAGTGGAGCTTGAGTCCCCCCACCACGATGTCGTGCTCGAGATACCCGGTCGTGACCACCAGCCCACCTCCATGCCTGGCCTGGCCCGGCGCGAGGTCGCGCCCTGGAACTCGATGATAGCACCGCCGGGCGCGTCCGATGCCACCCTTCGAGGAGACCAGGGCCGTCTGGTCAGGTCAGCGGTGCCAGCCCCTGTTCGGCGAGGAGTTGGTTGTAGTGCCTCACAACGCCGTCGCCCTGGTATGCCCACCCGCCACCAGGGTTGAAGGAGTAGTCATAGGCCGCACGCACGGCGTACTCGCCCGCGTAGCCCGCCCGTTCACCCGCGTGCCACGCCTCCGCGAGCCCCCGGACACCACGGTCGGCGTTCGTCTCCGGATCGAATCGGGCGTCGCCCATTCCCGCGCCATAGCCCTGGTCGTGAAGTTGAAACAACCCCACCGAGTGACCATTGTCGCCAACTGCATCAGCGCGGCCTCCGCTCTCCGACAGCATGACCGCCTTCAGGAACAACGGTGGCACGTTGTACTTCTTGCCCAACCGGTTGAGCATCCCGTCCCACTGGTCAGCGTCGGCCAGCCCACTCGCAGATGTGACGGACGTGTGCGGATTGGACGCTCGACCAGTCGCCATCCGCACGATTGGCGTCCGGCTTGCCGCACCGCTGCGCGCCGGCGCCGCGGACGGCTTGGAAAGCCCCGTGGAGTTCCCGATCGAGCTCGCCCGCACGCTGCGCAGCCCGCGCGCCAGTTGCCCCGCTTCGTGGAGCGGCACATGCGACCCGGGCGCACCCCCCCCACCGATCAAGTCGATACCCATTCCGCTACGAGCCTAGTACCGTTGTCTGCGTTCGCTGCATCCGCCGGGGTCCGGATCCTCATCCGGAAATCCCCGCATCTCGAGGTTCGAAATGGCCGAGAAGCACGTTCCCGATCCCACCCTCATGGCCCGCCTCCAGCTCAGCGCAAAGGGCGTCGATTGGGCCGCATCGCTCACCGCGCACCGCCAGCACGAGCGGCCCGGCGAAGAGTGGTCCACCCACCAGCACGTCTTCCACCTGCTCCACACCGAACGCGGGATCCACCAGGAACGTGTGCGCCGCATGCTCGAGGAGGACAACCCCGTCTTCCCGGATTGGGACGAAGTCGCCCACATGCGCGACCACTACTCCCCCGACCGGGAGGTCGCCGAACTCGCCGAGGCCTTCCGCGAAGAACGCGAGCGCACCTTCGAAATGGTCAGGGGGCTCACCCCCGAGCAATGGCAGCGACGTGGCGTCTGGCCCGCAGGCGAAGTCGACGTTGCCTGGGCGGCCGAGCGCGCAGTTGCCCACGCCCTCGAACACCTCGTCGCCCTCCTCCGCCGCCACGAGGAATTGGAGCACTACCATGCCGCCCAGTGGCTCAGAGACTGATTCCGGTTCGACCGGGCTCCGCGCCGCGAATGCGTCGATAGGTACGGGGCTGGTCCGAAAAGGGTTCGGGCGTCATCGACCAATCGATGACCGACGCTTCTTCAGCCCGGCGAGGATCAGGTCGAGTCCGGACTCGAACGCGCCCACCTCGCTGGCGGCACTCACCGCACTCCAGGGTCTTCGCGACAAGGGGCACCTGCGGCCGGGGGACAAGGTCCTCGTCAACGGCGCGTCCGGAGGCGTGGGTACGTTCGCCGTGCAGATCGCGAAGGCGCTCGGAGCGCACGTAACCGCAGTTTGCAGCACGAAGAATGTCGACCAGGCGCGATCCCGCGGCGCCGATCAGGTCATCGACTACGCCCGCGATGACCTCACCCGAAGCGGCCAGCGGTACATGGGGCAAGGACACGCCCAGGGGAAGATTGTCCTCACCCTGTAGTGCGAACGAAGACGTTCCTCGCTGCTGGGAGCTTTCGCCCACGTCCCGCTCTACGGCCCCAGGTGAACCGCCTCGTACCTGCCCGATCGCAACGCCGCCACCAGCGAGTTCTCGTCGCTGATCGGAACCTCAAACCGCGTCGCCGCCCGGCCAACTTCTGTCGCCGTGTGAGCATCCGACCCCCCGAGGCCCGGCAGGCGGAACCCCCTGGCCAGCCCCGTCGCCGCCAGGCTCTGCAAGCGGCTGTCCGAACCGTTGACCGCCTCCACCGATTCAAAGAACTCCACGGTTTCATGCGTCACCCGCAGCAGCCCATCCCGGGCCGGGTGCGCCAGGTAGAGTAGGCCACCGTTGGCGTGTGCCGCGGCGAATGCCTCACTTGCCGTCGCCAGCCGGGCCGAACCAGCCGCCAGGCCGAAAGCCAACACGTGGCCCATGTCGGTCGTCAGCTCCACCGCGCCCAGTACAAGGAAGCCGGTCGACCCACGCAGCTCCGCCAACTCGCCCGCATCCCAGAGCGCGTCGTGTTCGGTCAGGCAAACGCCATCGAGCCCGCGCGCCCGCGCGAGTTTCACCAGCTCCGGCGGGCGCAACGCGCTACACTGCGACAACGGCAGCGTATGGCAGTGCAGGTCAATCAGCATGGCTCCTGGTGCTCCGGTTTGCGGGCAAGGAGCACGGTAGCGCCGCCGCTTCCCTCGGGCATGAACTCCTCGCGCTCGATCACAAACCCGGCTTCTTCGAACCAGCGTCTGTACGTCGCACGGTCTTCATGGCTCCAGTACATCATCGCCCCCGGCACTCCACACCAGTCCTCTTCGCTCCCGACCCATCTCTGATACCCGACAGAAGCGAGCAGAAAGCCCCGCGGTTCAAGCCACTCCCACAACCGCCCCAACAGCGCCCGCTGGTCATTCAGCGGCACATGGATCAATGAGTAGAACGCGACCACGCCACGGAACGCCGCCGCGCGAAACCCGAGCCGGCACATGTCGGCTTCGATGAGATCTGCGCCGGTAGCCAGCTTCCTCGCACGGGCAAGTTGCACGCGTGAGATGTCGACCCCGGTCACGCGACAGGCGCCCGCCAGGATCTTGGTCACGGGAATGCCGCAACCACACCCCAACTCGAGCACGCGCTGTCCGCGGCGCAGTTCCGGCATCACCCGGTTCAGGACCTTCTCGTAGCCAGAGCCCTCGTATTCGTACTCGTCGCCCCGGTAGGCCTCGCTGACCGCATCGTAGCCACGCCGAACGAGCCGCTTCTGTTCCCACGCGACCATCCCCTCCCCGTTCATCGCTAGCGGGGCAGCTTCATGCCGTACATCTCGCCCACCAGGTCCAGGAACGCCGCCATCGGCCCCGACTGTGGCTTGTTCCGGCGGTACATCACCGCGATCTCCCGCTCAACCGGTTCGGTTGCCTCGATGTGCACCTTGTGCAGCGTGCCAAGCTTTATCTCGCGATCGACCGAAACCTCCGGCAGCAGAGCAATGCCCAGGTTCATCTCCACCATCTTCTTGGTTGCCTCAATGCTGTCTAGCTGCATCTGTTGCTGCGGTACCACGCCCAGGTCGCGGAACAGCCCCAGGATGAGCGCGTGATACCCGGAATCCCTGTCGAACAGGATGAGCGACTCCTCGGCAAGGTCATCCACCTTCACCGAGCCTAGCTTCGCATAGCGGTGGTGGGACGAAACGACCAGCACCAGTTCATCGTGGTAGAGGATGATGGTGCGCAGCTCGGGGTGATTGATTGGCCGCCCGATGCCCACCTGCACGTCTTCGTCGAGCACCATCTGAAGCACTTCGCTCGAATGCCCCGTGCGCACCATGACGTCCACGCCCTCGTGGCCGTCGCAGAATACCTTCAGCAGTTGCGGAAGCACGTAGGTTCCCACCGCAGGCGCCGTGCCAATGGTGAGACGGCCTGCCGTACCCTCCCGGGTTCCCTCCAGTACCACCAGCCCGTCGTGCAGCGTCCGCAGCACGCGTTGGGCATAGGGCAGGAACGCGTGCCCGGCGTCGGTCAGCTTCACACCGCGACCCATGCGCTCGAACAGCGGCTGCCCCACCTCGCGCTCGAGCGATTGAATCCGATTGCTGAGCGAAGGCTGGGCCACGTTCAGGAGTTCGGCGGCCCGGCTGAAGCTGCCACAGTCCGCAGCGGCGATGAACGCGTCGAGTTGGGCAAGTTCCACGAATAGCTCACTTGAAAGCCATAGCGACTGACTATGGCCGGAAACATACCCTATCGGCTTCCCATAGGCTAGAGCTAGGTATCCATCACCGGAAGTCAATCAAAGTAGCGCATCATCACCCATTGCATCACGTCCCGCCCTGTCACCATTGCCACGAGCTGGCCCTCGTGCACGAGCGGGATGTGCCGGAATCCCCCGAGTCCCATCTTGTGCACCGCAACCGCCATCGTGTCCGTGCCACGCAGGATGACCGGATCCGGCGTCATGTACCGGCTCACGGGCTCCTTCAGTCGCTCCGGCTGTCCCGCGACCTTCATGAGCACATCGCGGTCGGTGAAGATCCCGACTACCGCGCCCCTGTCCACCACAACGATCGCTCCGCTCGCGTCTTCCTGGAGAAGCCGAACAGCTTCGCCCACCCTTCCGTCGGGTCCGATGGTCTTGAGCCGGGACAGGCGCGTCTCCGACAGTGGAAGCAGCAGATCGCTCTCAGAGAGATCCAGCAACGTCAGGTCTGCCAGGCAATGCTCGCACGAATCAGCACCCTGCATGTTCAGGTGGCCGCAACTTGGGCAAACTGCGCGATCCGTCTTTGGGAACACCGTCAACTCCCCGATGAGTTCGTCAGACTTCCGTCGGGCCCGGCTGGCACTGACCGTTGGTTGTCGCCGTCATCGTCACCGGACTTCCCAGGTTTCTCCGCTGCGAAGCAGCTCCTCGAAGTTGCCCGGCTCCTTGGCAATCGCCGCCTCGACCTGGCGTGCTACAAGCTCATCGTAGGTTGGACTCGCCACATCCCTGAAGACGCCAATAGGCACCGGGAAGTCCGGGTAGTCCAGCTCCACGAGGATCCCGGCCAGGGCCGGGTTCGGGCTCCCCGCGTCGTGGATCAGCAGGCCCTCGTCGCTGAGCACATCCCGGACAACCTCCGGTACATAGCCGCGCAATCGGATGCCATGCTCACGGTTTTGACCAAAGCGCACTGGCTTGCCGTGATCGAGGTAGATCATCCGGTCCTGGCGCACGTCCCTGTCCGTGAAAGCCTCGAATGCGCCGTCGTTGAAGATCACGCAGTTCTGATACACCTCGACAAACGAGATGCCCTTGTGCTGCGTCGCCTGCATCAGGGTCTCCTCCAGATGCTTCGTGTCGCGGTCGATCGATCGCGCCACGAACGTGGCCCCGGCGGCAAGGGCGATCCGCAACGGGTTGAGTGGGTGCTCCGGCGAGCCGTAGGGCGACGACTTCGTCACCTTCCCCATCTCCGACGTCGGCGAGTACTGCCCCTTCGTCAGTCCGTAGATGCGGTTGTTGAACAAGATGACATTCAGGTCGATGTTCCGTCGCATGGCGTGGAGCAGGTGATTGCCGCCAATGCTCAGCCCATCACCGTCTCCCGTGATCACGAACACCGTGAGTTCCGGGCGTGCGGTCTTCAGCCCCGTCGCAAGCGTGAGCGCACGTCCGTGGATGCTGTGGAATCCGTATGTCTCAACGTAGTAGGGAAACCTGCTCGAGCACCCAATACCGCTGATGAAGACGATGTTCTCCTGGGAGATGCCGAGCGCCGGCAGCATCTTCTGCATCTGTGCCAGGATTGCGTAGTCGCCACAGCCCGGGCACCATCGCACTTCTTGGTCCGAGACGAAATCCCTGCGCGTCAGGACGGGGATGCTCTCCTCCGACCCTGGCTGAGCAGCCTCCGTCACCCCCGTCGTCATCGCCTAGCCTCCTCCCAGCGCCGATGCCGGACCGAACTGAAGTTCGTAGTACCCGCTCAGGCCGAGCATCTCGTCAATCTTCCCCTCAATTTCAGCGATCTTGAACGGTTGGCCCGAGACCTTGTTGAAAGGGACCGCGTCCACCAGGAACTTGCCACGAACCAGGAGCGACAGCTGCCCGGCGTTCATCTCCGGGATTAGCACCTTCTTGAAGCGCTTCAACACATCGCCCAGGTTCGCCGGGAACGGGTTCAGGTATCGCAGGTGTGCAGAGGCCACGCTCTTGCCATCCTTGCGCGCCCGCCCGCATGCGCTTGTGATCGTCCCATAGGTGCTTCCCCAGCCAAGCACCAGGAGATCCCCCTCGATCGGCCCCTCCACCTCGACTGGAGGAATGTCTTCCGCGATTCGTGCGACCTTGCCCATTCGCGCCAGTGTCATTCTTTGATGATTCCCGGGGTCGTAGCTGATGTCCCCTGTCTCGCTCGACTTCTCCAGACCACCGATCCGGTGCATCAGCCCCTTCTGGCCCGGTACCGCCCATGGCCGCGCCAGCGTCACCGGATCCCGCTGGTAGGGGTTGAACGGGCCCCCTCCACCGGCGTCGACCGCGTAGTGGTAGGTGAGCCTCGGAAGCTCGGCGACTGCCGGGATGCGCCACGGCTCCGAGCCATTCCCAAGGTAGCCATCGCTCAGCAGAATCACCGGGACCATGTACTTGAGCGCGATGCGAAACGCGTCGAACGCCATCGCGAAACAGTCCGCGGGCGTCGCCGGCGCCACTATCGCGACTGCCGAGTCCCCGTTTCGCCCAAACATCGCCTGGAGCAAGTCCGACTGCTCCGTCTTCGTGGGCATGCCGGTGCTCGGACCAGCACGTTGCACATTGATGATGACCAGCGGCAACTCGGTCATCACCGCGAGATTCAGCCCCTCGCTCTTGAGCGCCAGCCCCGGTCCGCTCGTCCCCGTCAGGGCAAGGTGGCCACCATAGGCCGCACCGATCGTCATCCCAATCGCTGCGATCTCGTCCTCAGCCTGTGCGGTCTTCACACCGAAGTTCTTGAGCTTCGATAGCTCGTGAAGCACCTCAGACGCGGGGGTGATCGGATAACTGCCGTAGAACAAAGGCAAGCCGGATTGGATCGAGGCTGCCAGGCAGCCAAGCGCTGTTGCCTCGTTCCCGCTGATGTGCCGGTAGGTCCCCGGCCGCACGTGCGCCGCCGGAACTTCGAATCGCGTGTGGAAGAGCTCTGTTGTTTCCCCGAAGTGGTAGCCAGCCCTCAACGCGCGGAGGTTCGCGTCAAGGATGTCCGGGTTGCGCCGAAACCGGTCGCTCGCCCACTTCACCGTGGTTTCCATCGGCCGCCCGTAGAGCCAGAGAATGAGCCCGAGCGAATAGAAGTTCCGGCATTGAAACTTCTGCTTCGCACTGATCGGCAGTCCTTCGAGTGCCAGCTCGTTCTGCCGCGTCACGTTGATGCGGACGAGCTGCCATCTGGCCAGAGACCCATCGACAAGCGGGTTCGACGCGTACGCTGCCTTCTTCAGATTCGCTTCGTTGAACTCGTCTTCATCGACGATCAGCAGTCCCCCGGGAATCAGATCGCCCAGGTTCGTCTTTAGTGCCGCCGGGTTCATCGCGACCAGAACGTCGGGCTGATCACCTGGCGTGAGGATGTCCGTGCTCGCGAATGAAAGCTGGAACCCGGATACGCCGGGAAGCGATCCGGTGGGCGCCCTGATTTCGGCCGGGTAGTCCGGAAGAGTCGCAACATCGTTCCCAAACACAGCCGACGTCCGCGTAAACTGCGTGCCCGTCAGCTGCATGCCATCGCCGGAATCGCCTGCGAAGCGAATCGTCACCCGCTCCAGCGTCTCGATAGCATGGCTCGATTGAGCCTCGGATTCCGTGATCATCGGTCTCGGCTAGCCACCTTCTCGTTTCCCCATGACCTGGTGAGGCCGGGGGGGCAGATTCAACACGTCTTCGGGAAAGGCCTCCGCGAGTTGCCGGAGCAGGTCGCCAAGCCGGACGAGCCCGATCACCCTGCCCCCATCCACCACTGGCATCGTCCGGGAGTTGACCTGCTGCATGAGCGCAATGGCCTCAGCCACCGTCTGCTGGCCCGAGATGAGGCGCGGTTCCGGCGTCAATACCCCGGCGCTGAGAGGTTGCTCCCAGTCAAAGTCGGGCGCCATGCATTTCCGAAGCAGGTCGCGCTCCGTGAAGATCCCGGTCACGTGCCTCTCATCGCCCACAAGCACACACGCGAGCGGACCGGTCTGCATGAGGCCAAGCACGTCGCAGACGAGAGCATCCCGGGAAACGAAAACCGCCCGGTCGAGAGGCAGCTCGACCGTTCGTTGGTCAACAAAGCGTTTGAGCCGCGAGCGATCCATCCGTACCCGCTACCGCGTTCGCATGACGCCAGACCGAACCGTGGCCGGTGGCTGGAGCCGCGCGCCCTGGCCCGACCAGTGTACGTCCTGCGACGCCGTCGCGCAGCCTATGGTTTGTTAAGACCCCCGTAAATGCACTTTACCCTGGTCCGTTGCTTTGCCCCGACCGCTCCGGTACCACCAGCACGACCCGGTCCGCCGCCCGCATCACCGCGTCCGCCGTCGATCCAAGTGCCAGCCGGAGCACCCCTCCCCGGCCATGTGTGCCCATCGCGATCAAGGCACAGTCCTTCTCCTTCGCGTATTCAACGATCACATCCAGCGGCCGGCCGGCCCTCACGTCCCACTCCTCACCGGCGAGCGCCCTCTGCCGCAAGTACTCCTCCGCCCCGTGGAAGAGCTCATTCGAGAGCGCGCCAAGGTCCCCTGCGGGACCGAGCGACGTATAGGGAAGCTCGGCCAGCGGGTTCGCAACCCGCAGCAGGTGAATCGTCGCCCCTGTGCCCGCCGCCACGGCTCTCGCGGGCCCCAGGGCGCATTCGCTTGTCTCCGATCCATCGAGGGCCACCACCATGCGGCGGATGGGCGGCGCCCCCTGTCCCGGCCGCACCACGAAGAGCGGCACTCTCAGGGTGCGCACCAGCGCATCGGTCACGCTCCCCTGGATGAAGCGCCGCAGACCGCCCGCCCCGTGAGAAGTCAAGACGACGAACCGCGTCTCACCTTCGTCGCAAACCTCCCGGATATGGTCCGCCACTCTTCCGGCCCGGACCTCCGTCGTGGTCTCGATTCCTGCGAGTTCGCTGCCTACCCTCACCTCTTGGAGGTAGTCGTTGAGTGCCTCCGCAATCCGTTCGAGCGGTGCCCCTGCTTCCACCCCGGCCCGCCGCCAAAACTCAGCATCGTGGGTCCAAACGCAAACCATGTGGATGGAGTAGCCGAACGCCCGGGCGAGGTACGCAGCCCATGGCAACGCTTGTTCTGCGTTCTCAGACTCATCAAGAGGCACTACGATTCGGGGCATGCAATCCTCCGTGCTGCGTGGATTCCGCCGCCTGTCCACGTAGCGCCTCGCGACACGTCTGACAGGCCGCGGCGCGGGGAGTCTACTGGCAGCGGACGACGCCGCTGTCATGGTGCATGCAAGGCCCCGGCCGGGCAAACGCCGGTCTGGTCAACGGTATCCCTGGTTCCTTCTGCGGCATCGATTGTCCAGCGGTGTCTCAATGCGCGGCATGGTCCCGGCACGTCCAAACAAGCGACGGATTAGGATCGCTATTTCCTGTTTACACAGCTTCTAGCTCACCATCACCCATGCGAAGTAGATGCGGCACACACGATAAGTACAGGTTCACCCTATTGACATTGCTCGTATAATATGCCTCCACCCCGAGACAACGTCGGGGTGGAAGAGAGACCGGTGGACCCCGCAACGCCCACCAGCCGTTTTCGCAGTTGCCTTCTCGTCGCTCCACCCCGCGCGGAGACGCTTGCCTGTGTGCGCGCCCTTCATTCGGGAGGGATCGCCGTCCTCGAGCGAACGCCCGGGCCCAATACCGTCGCCATGGCGCTCTCCGGCGAATTCGATCTCGTCGCCTGGGTGTGGGAACCGGGCGCCGCGGCCGCCCGGGCACTCAGCCGAATCGCCGTCTCAGGCGTCCCCGTGGTCGCCCTGCTTCGCGACCTCACTGCAGCCGCCGCGAGCGACTGCCTGGTCAATGGCGCCGACGCCTGCCTCCAGCTCGACGCCGACCAGAGACTCATCGTCGCCCAGGTCCATGCCGTGCTTCGCCGCCGATCACCCGGACTCTCAGGCTCGCTCGAAGACTGCGGAGTACTTCAGGTGGGGGATCTCACGGTCGATATGGATCGGTGTGAGGTAGAACGCGCGGGAGAATTCATTGCCCTGACTGCGTCGGAGTTTCGTATCGTTGCGCACATGGCCCGAAACGCCGGGCGCGTACTGAGACCACACGAAATCCTCAACGCAGTCTCGGAAAACTGTGAGTATCTGCCGCGCGAAGCGCAGGAACTGTTCAAGGTCTACGTGCGGCGCATCCGGCGAAAGCTCGAACCCGTCGAAGACGAACCCCGATACCTGATCACCGCCCGCGGCTTTGGGTATCGGCTCGAAGGCGGCGTCGAGCGCAGCCAGCGACGGGCCGCTTCCGTGCGGAGCGCCTGAACAAAGCCCTACCCCTGCCGCCAGCCTCCGTGGAGACCGATGTCGACTGAAGGCCCCGGCGCCGATGACCGCCTACTCGAAAGGCTGAGACAATCAGCTTCGGGCGACCCGGCGGTGCGCCAGTTGCGACGCCGGTACGACCTCCTCCGCAACGACTACGAACACCTCATCGACCGCCTCGGCGAACTCGAAGATCGACTTGCCGCGACGCAGTCATCCTCCCCCGATCAGTCCGTACCACTCCAACTGCCCTCAGCCGCACCTCTCGCGGAGCCAGTCTCCGAACCGGCGAGCCCGACTATGCTTCAGGACCTCGTCGCTCCCCTCCTGGACCTCCGCGACGAGTACCTCGCCGCCGTCGCCGGCATACAGGAGATCGTGTCTGGGCTCGACGGCCTGGCCGCTGCCGCCTTCAAGGGCCAGCACCCTCCGGCTCCGGGGAGCGCAGTTCCGCAGGCTCCTTCCGACCTTCGTCCACGAGTCAAGCCATCCCGCCTCCAGGTTGAAGTGAAGGGTCGCGGCTTCGGGCAGCTCTTGGACTTCCAGGAACAGATCTCGGCCATTCCCGGCGTCGCCCGGGTCTCCATCAACGCCATCGACAACGAACGCGCCAACCTCGTGGTTGAACTCGAGGCCGACCCAATCCCGGACTGAAAACCCCCCCGCCATCTGGTGAGGCCCGGAACTGCATCGTATGATGCATCCGGGGACGTTGGGGGTACCTATGGAAAGAGCGGCCACGAAGCGACCTGGAAGATACAGCATCCCACGGCTGCGGCGGTCGGCGTTGCATCGCGACCGCCTCACTACGCGTCTTCTCGCCAATCTCGGCAACGGACTTGCAGTAGTCCTGGCACCGGCTGGCTACGGGAAGACCGCCCTGCTCGTCGACTTCGCCACCCAGATCGAGCCCGACTACACTGTGGCGTGGCTCGCCCTCGACGGTTCCTGCTCAGCGCCCGAGTCCTTCGCATCTCAGCTTGCCGACACCTTGCTCGGCGAGCAATCCTGGTCCCCACCCTGTGCCACCAAGATCGAGGATCTGAAGTCGTATCTTGACGCGGTGTGTCGTCAGTTCGCGATGGCCGCGGACCGCCCGCTCATCCTCGTAGTCGACAACACGCACGAGTTGCGCGATGCCGATGACTCCGGCGAGTTGCTCGCGTGGCTTCTTGAGCTCCTGCCCGCCGGCACCGAGGTTGTTCTCTCCGGTCGCGAGCCCGCAAGGCTCATCGACGTCGACCGGCGAGTCGCGGCGGGCGAGTGCCTGGTTCTCGACGCCGCCACCCTTGCCTTCACGGAAGACGAGATCGCCGCCCTGAGCGCTGGCTTCGATGCCCCGGCCCTCCCGCACGAGATCGTCAGTGCCACAGGCGGCTGGCCCATCGCTGTGATGGCGGTCTTGGCCGGCACCGTCTCCATCGATGGAGCAACGCGGACATGCGGCACCGACGCATGGGAGCGCTACCTGCTCAAAGAGGTCTGGCGTTCCGTGCCTGAACGCTACCAGCGATCGCTCCTGGCCCTCAGTATTCCTGCGGTCATCGACACCGAACTCGCGGTTTCGCTCGTGGGCAAAGGTGCATGGCACGCCATCGCCCCCTGGCTCGCGGCCTCAACGCTGCTCGGTGAACCGCTCGGGGATGGCTTCCAGCTCAACCCCCAGATTCAGCGGTATCTCCGGACTGAGTTCGAATCGCAAGCCCCCGAACGGTTCGCAACCGTGGTCGGGCGCACTGCCCAACACCTCGAAGGCCGCGGACAAATCGCCGATGCGATCGAACTCGCGCGCGCTGCCGGTAGCGCCGAAATCCTCGCCGGGATCATCGTCCGGCACAGCCGCGTCCTGCTCCCGGTTGGAGCATTCGGCGTGCTCTGGCGCGGCTACCAGGCGCTCCCACCAACAGCCATCGAAGGGCGGACTGATCTCCTTGCCGTCGGGTCTCGCATCCTCGCCCACCACGGCAAGGCCAACGAAGCGCTCGCCGCCGCTGAAACGGTCCTTGCCGACCCGACCGCACACACCACCGCAACGTTCCACGCCTTGCTCGGCAAAGCCCGCGCCTTGCGGCTCCTTGGTCGCATCACCGACCTCGTTGGCCTCTTCGACTCCATACGCACCGCCGTCGACTGCGACGACCCCACGGTGCGCGCCGAACTCGCCTGGCAGGAAGCTCAGACAGTCCTCGCCACGACCTCAGAGTTCGCCCGCGCGGAACGGTTGCTGATCGAGGCTGCGGCGCTCAGCCACGAAGCAGGCGCCACCTCTGTAGGACTCCTCGTCCGTTCGACGCTCGGTCAGCTCTACGCCATGCGCGGCGACGGTCCCGATGCCATCAATGAGTTGACCCGGGCCGCGAGAGGGTGGCGCGACCAGCGTGGCTCCGGCAACCTCGGCTGGGTCCTCAACAACCTCGCAATGTCCCACCTCCTGGTAGGCGACTTCGAGAGCGCCATCTCTGTCTCGGAAGAAGCCCGCCGCGAGAGCCGCGCTTGCGAGAATATCCGCAACGAGGCCTACGCGATCGCCTCTCTTGGCGATGCCCATCTTGCCCTGGGACAACACACGGAAGCCCGCGCCTTCTATGAAGAAGCCATCCGGCTCTGTGCGACCGACGTGCTGGACGAGTCACTCGCAGCTCTCTCTATCGCCGGGCTTGCCGCCGCGCTCCTCGGCCTCGGCGAGCTCAAGGACGCAGACTACTTCGGCCGCCGCGCGCTGCTTGTTGCCGAAAGCTTCGGCAACCCCCTCGAAATCGGCTTCTGCAAACTCCAACAGGCGATGGTGGAAGACGCGACCGGCAACCATGCGGCCGCCATTGCCTTTTCCCGCGAAGCGATCGCGCTCTTCCAGCCCATCGGTGCCCACGCCCCCCTGCGCACCGCCTGGTATCGCCTGGCCTCCTGTCTCTTCCGCGCTGGACGCCGTGCCGAAGCCCAGGAGGCTCTGAGCGAACTCGGCCAGCTCGTGACCGAACCCTGGATGGCGGGCCCCCTCCTGCCGCTCGTCCGCGAACAGCCATTGTTCGCGCAATGGGCCGCTTCTCGCGCCCTCTCCACGCCCTGGTTTCGCGAGTTGCTCGAACGCCACGCCTTCGCGCCTCCGCGAGACGCGGCCTCCACGGAGACCCCTTCGCAACAGGCCAAGATCGTCGCCCTCAGCCTTGGACAGGTCCACGTCACCGTTGGCAATCGCGAAGTCACCGACGAGACGTGGGCCAGCGCCCGCGCAAGGGAGATGTTCTTCCTCTTCCTGGCCAACCGCGCGGGCCTGCGGAAAGAAGAGGCCGCCGTCGCGCTCTACCCCGACATCTCACCCGACAGCTGCAACAGCGCCTTCCACTCCAATCTCTACCGCCTGCGCCGGGCGCTCTCCCAGGACAGCGTCATCAAGCGCGACGGTTCCTATCTCCTCAACCCCGAAGTGGAATTCGAGTGGGACGTCGACAAGTTCCTGTCCGGGCTGGACGCCGCCAGGCGACTGCCGGCCGGTTCGCCCGAACGCGCCCGGCTCACCGAAGACGCCCTCCAACACTACAAGGGACCCTTCGCAGAGGTGTTCTATTCCGAATGGGCCGACACGCTCCGCCGCCGGCTGGAACGAAACAACCAGGAAGCGCTCTCGATGCTCGCCGGCTACTACGTCGCCCGGGGCGACTTCGAAAGCGCCGCCACCTGCCTCGAACGCGTCCTCGAACATGACCCCCACAACGAACAGGTAGCGTTCGATCTCGTCACCTGTCGGCTTCGTTCGGTCGGACCTGCTGCGGCCCTCGCGTTCATCGATGACTACCACCAGTCCGTGCGCAATGAACTCGGCGAGGATCTTCCCCCAAGGTTCCAGGAACTACGTCAGCGCATCGCTGCCGGGGCCGTTTGAGCTCCCTCGTTCTGAGCCTCCCGTCATAGGCATCCGTCTCCCGGCGGTCGCGAGAGTTTCGCGAGAAGCCACGCGCTAGTCTCTGGCCAGGCACCCGGTCACCGGGAAACGCTGGAGGAGACAGGACCCATGAAGACCCGCATTCTCACCACCCTTCTCGCCGTCACAGCTCTCGCGACCGTCGTCCTTGTTGGCGGCGCCCCGGTCATGCCCTGGTAACGTCGCCAGCGCCCGCGTTCTACAGCGTGTGGGACCGCCTGAGACATCGCAGGATCGCC
Source organism: uncultured Anaerolineaceae bacterium (assembly GCA_964497285.1). Classification (GTDB taxonomy): domain Bacteria; phylum Chloroflexota; class Dehalococcoidia; order Tepidiformales; family Tepidiformaceae; genus UCB2. Next base: position 15,157 of record CAZCDK010000029.1, read on the forward strand.
CGCCTTCCTGATGGAAGAGCGGGCGAGTCTGTCATGCTCGCCCTTGCGCTCGCCATCTTCGCTGTTCAGCGTTTCGCAATCTCCCGCCTGGGCATAGGCGGGGATCAGGCCACAGTCAGGCGGGTGCTGTTTCTTGCCACGACCGCGCTCCTGGTACTGCTCCTGCTCCACTTCCGCCGTTTCGCCGGGGCCTGGCTCATAGCCGCGGGCATAGTCCTAAACGTGATTCCTATGGCAGCTCATGGCGGGCTGATGCCGATCGCGTATGAGGTCGTGCACGACTCGGGCGACTTCCCCCAGATCACGGAAGCGAACATCGGCTACCAGCTCAAAGGCTCCAAGGACATTGTCCTCAAGCGCACCGATGTTCGCGTCTACGTCCTCTCCGACCGTTTCCCTCTCACCGTTCCAGGCTACAAGCCCAACATCTACAGCGCCGGCGACTTCGTCATGTTCGCGGGCCTCGGAATCGTGTTCGTAGAAGGCGTGTTGCTCGTCCTGGGCCTCGGACATCCCCTTGCCCTTCTCCGGCGGCGAGCCCAACGGGTTGCTCCGGCGGTCTGATCAGGCCAGTTGCCATGCACCCGAACACGTCGCAGGATTAGCCGGCTCTACTCTTCGCTCCCGGGAGTCGGTCAATGAACACAGGTCCCTTCCGTGGATTCGAGGTCGCGGTCCTCGATCCCGGCATCGCCCTCATCACTTTCAATCAGCCTGACCGTCTGAATGGTCTCACCCAACCCATGAAGCGCGACCTCGTGGAGACCCTTCTCCAGGCGCAAATGGACGACAAGATCCGGGTGATCGTCTTCATCGGCACGGGCCGCGGTTTCTGCGCCGGCGACGACATCACGGGGCGCCCGCCATCTGCACCCGGCACACAGCCCCTCACTCCCGGTATCCCCGGCGGCCACAACAACCCGATCGGCACCTATGAGGGCCTTCGGATCATCTCGCAGCCCCTCAATACCACCATCCGCGCCCTCGACAAGCTGACGATCGCCGCCATCAACGGCGTCGCCATCCAGACCGGCCTCTCTCTCGCCCTATCCTGCGATTTCCGCATCGCCTCCACCAGCGCCCGGCTGGGCAGTGCCACGCTCCGCTTCGGCCTCCTGCCGGACGAAGGTGGCCAGTTTCTGCTCGTGCAGCTCATGGGCGTGGCGAAGGCGCTTGACTTCCTCATGCGCGCCCGCATCGTCGACGCCGCGGAAGCATTCGCACTCGGCCTTGTCCATGAAGTCGTCGAGCCCGGCGAACTGCAGGACCGGGCCCTCGCCCTCGCCCTCGAACTCGCCAACGGCCCCCAGGTCGCCATGCGTCTCCTCAAAAGGACGATCTACAACGCCGCCGAGATGTCCTTCGCTCACGCCCTCGACGACATCGCTGCCAAGACCGCGATCACCGACCACCACCCCGACGCGCGGGAAGGCGTCGCCGCTTTCCGTGACAAGCGCCCCCCGAAGTTCAACGCCTGGATCGAATCGCCCCCACCGCCCCAGGGCTACTGATCGCGAAGGGTCTATCGCACTGCTGCGAAGAACGCTCGCACGTCCTCCACCAGCAACTCCGGCTGTTCCATGGCCGCGAAATGACCACCCCGGGGCATCTCGGTCCACCGCACGATGTTGAACCGCGCCTCCACCCAGCGCCGCGGGGCGCTCCATGGTTCCCTCGGGAACACCGCCACCGCCGTCGGCACTTCGACCTTCGCGTACGCGAATGCCTCTCGGTCGCGCATCGACTCGTAGTAGATGCGCGCCGCGCTCGCGATACTGTTCGGCGCCCAGTAGAGCATCAGGTTGGTCAGTAACTGGTCCTTCGTGAACGTCCGTTCGATGTCGCCATCGCAATCGCTCCAGGTTCGAAACTTCTCGACGATCCACGCTGCCAGTCCGGCGGGCGAATCTGCTTGCGCCACCGTAAGCGAGTCGGGCTTCGTCCCCTGGACGTTGCTGTAGCCGGTTTCCTGCGCCTGGAACCGGTTCCGCTCAGCCCAGGCCGCCTGTTCCGCCGCGCTCATCTCCCCCACCGGACCGGCGATCACGAAGTTCAGGTGAGCCCCCGCAATGTGCTCGCCATGCGCCGATGCCATCTTCGCGCTGATGATCCCGCCCCAATCCCCACCCTGGACCCCGTAGCGCGCATAGCCGAGCTCGCGCGTCATGAGCGTGTCGAACGCCGCCGCGATGCGGCTCACTCCCCACCCGCGCTCCCGCGGTTCCCCGCTGAATCCGAACCCCGGCAAGGACGGAACCACAAGATCGAAGGCATCGGTTGCGTCTCCGCCGTAGCGCGCCGGATCCGTCAGCGGCCCCAGCAGATCAGCGAACTCGACAAGGGACCCCGGCCAGCCGTGGATCAGCAACAGCGGGAACGGCTTTGGTCCGTTGCCGCGCACGTGCCAGAAGTGGATGTCGACCCCGTCGACTTCGCAGACGAACTGCGGCCAGGCGTTCAGCGCCGCCTCATTGGCGCGCCAGTCATATCCCGTCCGCCAGTAGTCGCAAAGCTTGCGCACGTAGTCGATGCTCGCGCCATAGTCCCAGCCAGTTCCGGGGATGGCCTCCGGCCATCGCGTCTGAGCGAGCCTCCGCTGCAGGTCGTCAAGCACTGAATCAGGAACGTTGATCGCGAACGGACGCGGTGCCATGACCTGGAATCATACCGGACGCGTGGCTGGTCTAGGCCAGTTGCTGCAGCAGTGTCTTTTCGTCGGCGAATCCGACGTTCACCCCGCGGACGCGGTGATCGGCACCAATGACCACCGTCGATGGCACTGTCAGGATGTTGAACCGCCTCGTGAGCTCCGGTTCGGTCACCGCTACCAGCTTCCGCACGTTGACCGGCTTGACCTTCGCCAGGCGCGCCAGTGCGGGCTCCTGCAGCGCAACGCACTGCACGCACCGGTCCCCGGAGAAGTAGAGGATTCCCGGTTCACCCGCGGGCAGGTCGTACTGCGACGCAAGGTCGTCTACCGCCGCCTCGCGGTGCCCATCGAGCTTGCGCCAGAAGAGGGCCTTTCCCACGCAGGCGGCACCGATGATTCCGCCCCCCAGTACCGCCGCCAAAGCCAGCCGGATGATCTCTTCCACTAGCGCGCGCCCGCCGAACGTGGTCCGATCCCGGCCCGCCCCAATTGGAAGTAGATGAAGCAGCCCAGGCAGAACCCCAGCAGGATGTTGACCAGCGCCAGGGCAACCACCATCCAGGCCAGCACCCATCCCAGCACCGTTGCCCCGGCGAGCAGCGCCACGAACGCCAGCACCAGGAACGATCCGCCCATCCCCTGCGCGAACCGGTGCGGCGCCGGGTCCTCCACGACCACGTTCGGCCGCAGCAGCCCGAAACGCACCGCAACCTGCCGGTAAACCTGGACAAAGACCCCGAGCGGCGGATAAGCCGTCCCCACCAGCATCACCGCCGCCACCCCCAGCACCACCCACTGCCCGATTTCCCCACCGAGCACGAACCCGGCGACCGTGAAGAGCACGATGGCAGACTGGTTGAAGCGAAGGGCGTTGCGGTCGACGCGCAGTTCCATCTGGTGAATTGTCGAGTATTTCACTCAACTTAGTCAAGACACCGCAGGGCGCCGGGGCAGGCCCCGAGACGAACGCGTGTGCTAGGCTTATCTCAGAAATGCTCTTCTTCCTCCGCGACTTCAGCGACAACCCGTCTGCCCTTCTCGCCTACCTCGCCGCTACCGTCGTGGCGTTCATGACCGGCATCGCGTTCCACGAATTCAGCCATGCCTGGGCCGCGAACCAGCTCGGCGACGCGACCGCGGCCCGCCAGGGTCGGCTCACTCTCAACCCGCTCGCGCATCTCGACCCCATGGGCACCGTTCTCCTGCTCCTCGTCGGGTTTGGCTGGGGCAGACCGACGCCCGTCAACCCCTACAACCTTCGCAACGGGCCCAAGCGCGGAAACGCGATGGTTGCCGCCGCCGGTCCCGTCTCCAACTTCTTTTTCGCCGCGCTGGCTGCATTGCCGCTCAGGCTCGGGATCATCGATTCCATCGCCAGTTTCGACAACATCGGCCGGGCAAGCGGATCCGAGGTCGTTGGCCTCTTTCTGGTCTTCATCGTCTGGATCAACGTCGTGCTGGGCGTCTTCAACCTCATCCCCATCCACCCGCTCGACGGCTTCAAGGTGCTCGTTGGGATGCTCCCTGGCGAGCTCTCGCGGCAGCTCAACGCCCTCTCTGCCTGGGGCCCGGGACTCCTCATGACACTCCTTGTGGTCGGATTCATCACCCCCTACAACCCGATCGGCTGGGTCATCGGCGGCCTCGGAAACCAGATCCTGAAGCTCATCGTCTGATGCTGCGGAGGGTCCGCCAGTTCCGGGCCGCCTCTACTCCTCCGTCCCCTGACGACTACGCCCTCGCCCGCGAGTGGCTCGCCCCCACCCTCCTCGCCCTGTTCGAAGCGCAGCACCCGAGAGACATCGCCCACGCGGCGGCCACCGCCCGCTGGCTCCTCGCCCGCGGATGCCGTGATCCGGAACTCCTTGCTGCTGCTCTCCTCCACGACGTGGGCAAGGGCCAGCAGCGACGACGCGACCGGGCCGCCGCCGTGGTCGCGCAGTGGATCGAGTTGCACCGCATCGTCGCCTCACCCTCGTCGCGCATTGAGATGCGGCGCGCCCTTCACCGCAGCTCAGCCCACAGCGAAGTCGGGGCAACCCGTCTTCACGCGGCCGGCGCGCCCTGTCGCGTCGTCCAACTGGTCCGCAACCACCATGCGAAAGCCGGGGACGATGTTATGCTAGCCCTACTCCAACAGGCAGACGCCGCCAGTTGAGCGCCCTGCCGCCGGGACTCCCAATGCCTCAATCACGCATTGCCATCGTTGGCACCGGACTCATCGGCACCTCCATCGGCCTTGATCTTATGTCGCGCAAAACGCGCAATTTCGAGATCGTCGGCGCCGACAGGGATCGCGCAAACGCTCGTGCCGCAAAGAAGCTCGGTGCGCTCGATCGCGAAGTCGGTTCTCTCGAAGAGGTGCTGCAGGGCGCCGGGCTGATCATCCTCGCCGTCCCCGTCCTGGCCGCAAGGCAGATTCTCCAGGAGTCAGCCCGGTACATCCAGCCGGACGCCATCGTTACCGACACCTGTAGCACCAAGTCCGACATCATGCGCTGGGCCCAGGAGTTCCTTCCCGAGCACGCTCATTTCGTCGGTGGCCATCCCATGGCCGGCAAGGAGAAGAGCGGCCCCACCGCGGCGTCCGCCGGCCTCTTCTGCGATGCGTCCTGGGCCATCACGCCCTCACCCAGGGCCAACGAAGGCGCCGTCCAGGCCATCATCGGCCTCGTCGAGACACTCGGCGCCACGCCCATCTACATCGATGCGGCCGAACACGACCAGTATGTCGCCGCTGTCAGCCATCTCCCCATCCTTGTCTCGGTTGCCCTCTTCCGCATGGTCCGCGACAGCCACGGATGGGAAGACGCCTCCCTGCTGGCCGGCCCCGCCTTTCGCGACCTCACGCGTCTCGCTTCCGGGGATCCGACGATGTCCCGCGACATCATCGCCACCAACCGCGATGCCGTGCTCCACTGGCTCCGCCGCTACCAGGACGAACTCGACACCATCGCCAAGGCGGTCGAGTTGGGCGGAAGGCCCCTCGCCGAC
>CAZCDK010000030.1:0-20415 GCA_964497285.1 uncultured Anaerolineaceae bacterium
CCACCGATAAGGCTCTTCCAGGTCATTTCTTCCACGGGCACAAGCTTCGCGGCCGGCTTCCCTCGCTTGGTGATGACGATCTCTTCACCGGTGGCCTTCACCTCGTCGATAAGGGCCAGGCACTTTGCCTTGAATTCGCCCGCGGGGACTTCGCGCGTAATGGTCATATGACCATGGTCATGGCCACAACCGGGGCTGTCAAGGGAGCGCCGGGATCCTACGGGACGCGCGCCTCGATGGGTGCCGACTGTTCGTAGAGAGTCTCGGTGGCGCGTTCGGCGGCCTTGAAGGCGGGGGAGGGATAGCTGCCGATGAAGACCACACCCAGCATCAACGCGGCGCCGGTGACCCACAGGACGGGGCTGATCTTGAAGCGGGGCAGTCCCTCCTCCGGGTTGAAGAGGTACATCTGGCGGATGACCATCAAGTAGTAGTAGAGGCTGATGAAGCTGTTCAGGACCGCGAGGCCGACGAGCCAGAGCAGGTCCCCGGTGACGCTGGCCTGGAACATGAAGAGCTTGGTCGAGAACCCGGCGAAGAACGGCAGCCCAGCAAAGGAGAACAGCGACGCGGTGATGACCACGGCGAGGAAGGGCTGCGTCTCCGAGAGACCGCGGAGGCCGACGATCGTGTCTTTCCCCGTGCGATTGAAGTAGGCAACCAGGGCCGCGAAGAGCGCCAGGGTCGATACGACATAGCCTGTGAGATGCAGGAGGAGGGTCGTGGAGGCGTTGCGCCCCACCTCGGCGTCGCCCCAGCCGATGGCGGCGACGACCACGAGCATGTAGCCCACCTGGCCAATGGAGCTGTAGGCGATCAGCCGCTTGAGGCTCGTTTGCTGGATAGCGACGAGGTTGCCGAGGGTCATCGTGACCGCGGCGATGATGGCCACCGCCCAGCGCCATTCGACCGCGTCAACAACCATGGCCGAGGTGAAGAGGCGCAGGATGAGGGCGAACCCGGCCGCCTTCGAGAGCGTGGAAAGGAAGGCCGTGATCGGCAGGGGTGCGCCTTCGTAGGCATCGGGGGCCCACCACTGGAATGGTGCAGCCGAGACTTTGAAGCCCACGCCGGCGAGGATGAGCATGAAGCCGACGACCACGGCCTGGTTGGTGTCGGCGCCGCGCGCGTTGAGACCGGCCGCGATCTCGTCGTAGTAGGTCGAGTGCGTGATGCCGTAGATGAGGCTCATCCCGTAGAGGAAGAAGGCGCTGGAGAAGGCCCCGAGGAGGATGTACTTCAGGCTCGCTTCGCTGCTCAGGTTGTCGCGCTTCAGGTAGCCGACGAGCACGTATAGACAGAAGCTCAGCAGCTCGAGCGAGATGTAGGCCGTGATGAGTTCGCGGGCGCCGGCCATGAACACCATCGCGCACCCGGCGAGCAGGAGGAGGCCATAGTACTCGGCGGCCACCTTCGTGCGGTCGCGCATGTACTGGGCGGAGAGCAGCGACACCACAACGACGATGGCGGCGCCCAGGAGGCGGAAGAAGGCCGTGAAGTTGTCGGTCTGGATGAGGCCCTGGAAGTTGCCGGTGCTGTCGCCAAGGTAGAAGAGGCTCGCCACTCCCCACGCCAGGGCGGCGAAGGCCGTCAGGTAGGCGAGCAGGTCCTTGCGGATGTTGGGCCAGAAGAGCTCGGCGGCGATGATGGCAGCGGCCGCGCCGGCGGCGATGTACTCGGGGATGAAGAGCGTGTAGTCGCGCATCAGCCGGTCACCCCCGGGAGGAGAGTCACAGTGGCGGCAATGCGGTCGGTGAACGGCGCCCAGTAGAGGCCCATCGCCAGCATGGAGGCGATGAGCAGTCCGCCCGAGGCGCGTTCAAGAAGGGTCATCTCCTTCAGGCTCGCCCAGCGCGGGTTCTGGGGGCCGAAGAAGACCACCGAGAACATGCGCAGCATGTACGCGGCCGCCAGCGCGGCGGCGAAGATGGCGAGGGCGCCCGCCAGAGGATAGGTGCGGAATGTACCCACGAAGATGTGGAACTCGGCCGTGAAGCCAGAGAGGCCGGGCAGTCCGACGTTCGCAAGGCCCGCAATCGCATAGAAGATGACCCAGATCGGCATCACCTTCGCGAGACCGCCGAAGTCCTTCAGGTCACGCGTGTGCGCCTGGTCATAGAGCGCTCCAATCATGAGGAAGACCAGAGCCGTCATTACTCCGTGGCTGAACATCTGGAGCACTGCTCCAGTGACGCCAATGGTGTTGAGGGTCGCCAATCCCATGAGCACGTAGCCCATGTGGCTCACCGAGCTGTAGCCCGAGATGAGCTTAAAGTCGCGCTGGGTGAGGGCTGCTGTCGCACCATACACGGCGCCCGTGACGCCCAGCACCATGAGCACCGGCATCCAGTAGTCCGCCCCGGCGGGCATCATCTGAATGCCGAGGCGGATGATGCCGAAGGCGCCGAGCTTCATGAGCACGCCGGCATGGACCATCGAGACGGCTGTGGGTGCCGACATGTGGCCGTCGGGCGACCACGTGTGCAGCGGCCAGAGCGCGGCCAGCACGCCGCAGCCGACGACGAAGAAGGGGAAGAAGATCTTCTGGAAGGTCGGGTCGAGCGTCCCGTCGCGGCCTGCCGCCCACAGGGTCTGGAGGTCGAAAGTGCCCAGGCCGGCCTCATGGAACGTCGCGAAGATGCCGATCCAGATGAGCGCGGAGCCGCCGACCAGCATGAGGGTCAGCTTCAGCGCACCGTACTCCTTGCGCGTCGAACCCCAGATGCCAATCAGCATGTAGAGCGGCACGACCGCCAGTTCGTAGAAGAAGAACCAGAAGAAGAGGTCGAGGGAGAAGAACGTGCCATAGACGCCCGCCACGAGCATGAAGAAGAGGATGAAGAAATCCTTCGTCCGGTAGTCGAGCTTCCAACTGATGAGGACCCCGGCGAAGGCGACGATGCCGTTCAGGAGGACGAGCGTCGCGGAGATGCCGTCGACGCCGAGGTGGAGGCTGATGCCATCCTCGCTCAGGAAGGCGACGTTTTCGACCCAGGTCCAGCGGAGCTGCATCTGGATATCGTTGGCGTTTCCGCCCACCTGGTAGGCAGTGAAGATGTAGATGGAAAGGGCGAACATGATTGCGCCGGCGACGGCAGCGATGTACCGCGCGGCCATCTTCTGGGTCCCGGGGACGAAGAAGAGGGTGAACATCGCCAGCAGCGGCATGCAGAGCGTGGCGAGGACAACGTAGCCCTGGCCCTCATCGAAGGTCATGTCTTAGCCCCTCACCATGAGGCCGGCGAAGGCAAGCCCGACCACGCCCAGGGCGATGCCCATGGCGTAGTTGGGGACTCTGCCGGTCTGCAGGTATTTCAGGACGAAGCCGCCCCAGGTGGTCATCTCGCCGGAGCCATTTACGCCGGTGTCGTTCACAACGTAGCGGTCGAACCACGACACAACGTAGCTGATGCTGAGCACCACATGGTCGATGCCCCACTGGTAGGCCTCGTCGAAGTAGAACTTGTTGCTGAGCCAGCGGTAGGCCCAGGGATATGACTCTGCCAGCCGGGTGGAACGGGTGAGGCTGTTGCCCCAGTAGACCCAGGCCCCGATGGCGATCCCGGTGGCGCTGATGGCCAGCGAGAGCGCGCCCAGCGCGAGGTTGATCGAGTACTTCTCCGGCTCTTCGAGGAAGACGAACTCGGTGATGCCGCCCGGGAAGCCCAGCACCTTGCTGAAGCCGTTGAAGACGAAGAAGCCCGACACGGCGGCGAGAGCGGCGAGGAAGACCAGGGGTCCGGTCATTGTCCATGACGGTTCTTTCGTGTGCTCGTAGACATGCTGGTCACGCGGGGCGCCGAGGAAGGTGCGGATGAAGAGGCGGGTGGTGTAGAAGGCAGTCATCACGGCGGCGCCACCAGCGATGGCGAGCGCCCAGAGGCCCCAGTGGTGGTTCGCCGAGTTCAGCACTTCGTCCTTGCTCCAGAAACCGGCGAGCGGCACCACGCCCGCCAGCGCGGCCGATCCGATGAGGAAGGTCGTGCCCGTGATCGGCAGCTTCTTCCACATGCCGCCGAGCTTCGACATGTCCTGGTTGTGGTGCGTGGCGACAATCACCGAGCCGCTTCCGAGGAAGAGGAGAGCCTTGAAGAAGGCGTGCGTCATGAGGTGGAACATGGCCGCCGCGGGGGCGCCGGAGCCAAGCGCGACGAACATGAAGCCGAGCTGGCCCACCGTCGAGTAGGCGAGCACCTTCTTTATGTCCGTCTGGGCGAACGCCATGAACCCGGTGAGCACCGCCGTGACGAGGCCGACCAGCGTGATCACGAGCATCGTATCGTCGGCGACTTCGAATACCGGGAGCAGCCGGGCCACAAGGTAGACGCCGGCGACCACCATGGTCGCCGCGTGAATGAGGGCGCTGACCGGCGTGGGGCCTTCCATCGCGTCGGGGAGCCAGACGTGGAACGGGAACTGGGCGCTCTTGCCCATGGCGCCGAGGAACACGAACAGCATCGCCACGGTGAGGTAGGTGGAGCTGAAACCGCCGTGCTCGGCGAAGTGGATGATCTCCTCGATGTTGAAGGTGCCGGATTCCTTCCAGAGCAGGATGATGCCGATGAGGAGGCCGACATCGCCGATACGGGTGGTGATGAACGCCTTCTTCGCCGCCTCGGTGGCGCTGCGCTTCTCCCAGTAGAAGCCGATGAGGAGGAAGGAACAGACGCCGACGAGCTCCCACGAGGCGTAGAGAAGCAGGAGGTTGTCGGCCAGGACCAGCATCAGCATCGATGCGGCGAAGAGCTGCAGGACGGCGAAGAACCAGTAGTAACGCGCCTCGCCCTTCATGTAGCCGATGGAGAAGATGTTCACCATCAGCGCCACGCTCGTGACGACGCCGAGCATGACGATGGTGATGGGATCGACGGCAATGCCGAAGCGGAGGCTGAAGTCGCCCACGTCGCTCCATGCCCAGCTCTTGAGGACGAGGCCGGTGCCTTCGCCAATGCCCAGGTAGTCAGCGACGACGAAGAAGAAGAGGATGAACGACGTCCCGATGGCGGCGACGCCAACGACATCGCCCTGCCGGGGCAGGTAGCGCCCGAATAGGGCAAGCACAATGAAGACGGCCGCCGGCACTGCGGGCAGCAGCCATGCCTGTTCAGCTCCCATGGTTCGCGACTGCCCCTTCTACCATTTCATGGTTGCCGCTTCGTCCACATTGCTCGTGGCGCGATTGCGGAACAGGCGGATGACAATGGCCAGCGCCAGCCCCACTTCTGCGGCGGCGACGGTGATGACGAACACGGCGAAGATGGCGCCGATGATGCGATCCGGGTCGAGATAGGCGGAGAAGGCGATGAAGTTCAGGCTGACGGCATTCAGCATGAGCTCGACGCTCATGAGGATGACGACGGCGTTGCGCCGGGCCAGCACGCCGTAGACGCCGATGGAGAAGAGGATCGCGCTCAGGACGAGGTAGTTTTCTAGCGGCACCATCGCCTAGTCGTCCTCCTGGCGGGCAAGGATGATGGCGCCGACCAGGGCGACGAGCAGCAACACGGAGGCGATCACAAAAGGCGCTCCGAAGTCGAGAAAGAGCTTCTCGCTGATGGTGTCGATGCCGATGTTGGCGGGCCTGTCGGAGACGTTCCCGGGCCAGCTCGTTCGCACCGCGACGGAGATGAGCACCGCCGCCAGCGCGACGGCGACCGCCGCGCCAATGGGCGCCTGGGCGCCGTTGACCCTCTCGCCGGAGACCATCCGGGTTACCATGAGCGCGAGCAAGATGAGCACGGTGACCGCGCCCCCGTATATAAGGAACTGCACAAGGGCGAGGAACTCGACCGTGAGGAGCACGTACATCACCCCGACACCGGCGAGGCTGAGGATGAGAAAGATGGCGGAGTGGATGACCGATCTGGAGAACACCACCCCCAGACCAGCGACAACGATGGCGACGGCGAAGATCCACCAGAGGACTTCGGTGGCCACTACTGTACCCCCCACTTGCGGCGGACTTCGGCGACCGCGGCGTCGGGATCGGTGCCCTCAGCGAGCGCCTTCTCGCGGGCTTCCTTCTCTTCGCGCATGCGCCGTGCGCGCGCCTTGTTGGAAGTGATGTCGCCCTCCACGGCGGCAGCTGGGGCGACGGGGGCCGGCGGCGCGGCCGCGGGCGGGGCGGGTGCAGCGGCGGGCGGCGCCCCTCCCCCAAGGCTGGCATCGAAGGCGGCGGCGGCTTCGGCCGCGGCGGCATCCGGGTCGCGGCCTTCGGCAATGGCCTTCTCGCGGGCTTCGCGTTCCGCTCGCATGCGGCGGGCGCGGATCTTGGCCGGCGAGTTGGGCTCGCCCTTGACGCCAACGGCGGCCTCGGGAGTGGCGGCCTTCGGTGCGGCTGTGCCCCCGGCCATGGCGTCGAATTCGGTGCGCACGGCGGCCGCGGCGGCTTCCGGATCCGTCCCCTCGGCGATGGCCTTGTCGCGGGCTTCCTTTTCCGCGCGCATGCGCCTGGCCCGGAGCTTCTTCTCGGAGAGGCCCGCAAGCTCATCGTCGCCGCCGGCTGGCGCAGCAGCGGCCGCGGCCGCTGCGAGGACGGCCGGATCGGGCTCGCGCTCGCGAATGGCCGCGCCCTCACCGCGGGCGAGGCGCTCCATCTGCGCCTGGCGGGCCTGCGGCCGGGCGCCCTTCATGCTCGGCGCGGGGATCTCCTTGCCCTGGAGGCGGGCAACCGTGGCGGCCATGTCGTCGGCGGGGTTATAGGGGTTCGGCAAGCGGCCTTCGCGGCTGGCCCGGGTGAGGTCGTCGAGGTCCAGGTGCAGGTCACGGCGGTCATAGGTCGAGTGCGAATGGCCATCCCAGGTGTTGTCCATCGCAATCGCTTCGAAGTTGCAGACTTCGACACAGATGTTGCAGCGCATGCAGCGGCCGTAGTCGATCCAGAACTTCTCTATGCCCTTGCGGCGGTTGCTCAGGCCGAGCGCGTAGTTGGGGTTGTCGCGCATGACGGCGGTCATGCACTCGACCGGGCAGTTGCGTACGCAGAGCATGCAGCCGGTGCAGTACGGCTCATCATGGTCGAAGTCCCAGAGAAGCACCGGGAAGCTGCGCCCGCGCGGGGGGAGATCGTGCTTCTTCTCGGGATACTGGACGGTGACCGGCCGGCGAAGCGCGGTCGAGAGGGTGACGCTGAGGCCCTTCAGTACGCCCTTCATTGGGCTGATGCCCCCACTCGCTTGTACGTCCCCACAAGGCCGGGGACCTTCGGGCGCCGGGCCGCGCGCCTGAGAATGTAGGCGATGAGCGCGGCCGCGCCGATGCCGCTCGTCACTGTGAGCAGTTCCTGCGGCCAGCCGTAGACGAGGACGAAGCCGTTCATCAAGAACTGGACGAGGCTCATGGGCAAGAGCACTTTCCAGCAGAACGCCATCAATTGGTCGACGCGGAGGCGCGGTACCGTGGTGCGAACCCACATGATGGCGAGGATCCAGGCAACGCTCTTGATGCCGGTGAGTGCCAGTTGCCAGCCCCAGCCGGCGTCGCTGCCAAAGGGGAACTCCCAGCCGCCCAGGAAGACGACGCTCCCGAAGATGCTGAAGGCGAACATCGAGGCGTACTCGGTGAGCTGGAACATGCTCCAGCGCATGCCCGAGTACTCCACGAAGTACCCGCCGACGATCTCGGATTCGGCCACGGGAATGTCGAACGGCGCGCGGTGGAGTTCCGAGAGCATCGCGAGGAAGAAGATGAGGAAGGCCAGCGGCTGGAGGACGATGAACGGCCTGTCTTCCTGGAGCAACGTGATGGCGTTGAGGTCCAGCGTTTGCGCCACCATGGCGACGCAGATGAGGCTGATGACCAGGGGGATCTCGTAGCTGATCATCTGGGCCGCGGCACGCACGCCGCCCAGGAGCGCGTACTTATTGCCGGACCCGAGCCCTGCCATCATGATCCCGACGATATTCAGGCCCAGGACGGCGTTCACGAAGAACAACCCCAGTGTCAGATTGCGCACGCCCCAATCGCGCGCGAAGGGCAGCGCACAGAGGACGACGAGAACCGGAGTGAACGTCAGGAAGGGCGCCAGGGCGAAGACCCAGCGGTCGGCGTTGGCAGGGCGAAGATCCTCTTTCAGCATCAGCTTCACCGTATCGGCGAAGCCCTGCAGGAGCCCCCACGGGCCGACGCGGTTCGGGCCGATGCGCTGCTGGAAGCGCGCAACGACCTTGCGCTCGCCGTAGGTGAGGTAGATCACGACGAGCATGACGAGGGTGATGACGGCGAGCACGCGAATGATGGCGTCGAGCCACGGCTGGCCGAAGAAGGGGTCGCCGAAGGGCAGGAGGCTAGAACCGTCCACTATTTGTCCACCTCGCCCAGCACAATATCGAGCGACCCGAGGATGAGGACGGCGTCCGCGACATAGTGGCCGACGATCATCTCCGGCAGGGCCGAGAGGTTGCAGAACGAGGGCGAGCGCAGCTTCATGCGATAAGCCTTGTTGCCGCCGCGCGCCATAGCATAGACCCCGTATTCGCCCTTGGAGCCCTCGATCCGGGCATACGCTTCCGCGTTGTCGATGCGGAGGTTCTTCGGCAGGTTGGGATTGAGCACCGGCCCGGCAGGGATCTGGTCAAGGCACTGCTCGACGATCCTGGCGCTCTGGTAGGCTTCGGCGAGGCGCACGAAGAAGCGGTCGAAGATGTCGCCTTCGACGCCGGTCGGGATGTCGAACTTCACCTGTGGATAGATGCTGTAGGGCTCGGCCTTGCGGATATCCCAGGCGAGCCCGGTCGCCCGCAGGACAGGCCCGGTGACGCCCCAGTTGATCGCTCGCTCGGTCGTCATCGGGGCAAGGCGGCGGCAGCGCTCGACGAAGACCTCGTTTCCCGTGAGGAGGCCATCGAGGTCTTCGAGCCCCTGGTAGATGTTTGCGACGACTTCGCGGCAGCGCTGCTCGAAGTTTTCCGGGAGGTCCATGGCCACACCGCCGGGACGGAGGTAGGTCGGGAACATGCGGTCGCCCGAAACCTCTTCGAAGAGGTCGTAGATGCGCTCGCGCTCGCGGAAGGCGTAGACGAAGCTTGTGCCGAACGAGCCTACGTCGGCGCCGAACGCCCCCAGGAACATGAGGTGCGAGCTGATCCGCGAGAGCTCCGAGAGCATGACGCGGATGTACTCCGCGCGCTCGGGGACTTCGATGTTCGCCAGCTTCTCCACAGCCATGCAATAGGCCTGCTCGCAAAGCAGACCGGCGAGGTAGTCTGTGCGATCCCAGAAGCCCATGGCCTGGCGGTAGTCGTTGGCTTCGCTGAGCTTTTCGAGTCCGCGGTGGAGGTAGCCGATATAGGGAACACAGCCGGTGACCACTTCTCCATCGACGGTGAGGACCATGCGGAAGACACCGTGCGTGGCGGGGTGCTGAGGCCCCACGTTGATGGTCATGTCGACGGTGTGGAAGCCCTCGGAGTCGACGTGTTCTGCTTGGGTTTCAGGCCAGACGGTCATCAGAACTCAAACCCCGCTTTGCCTTCCTCAATGCCCTGGACGATCTCGATGGGCTGCAGCGGGTGTGCCTTGAGCAGCGGGTGGATGCGGAGATCGTCTTCGAGGAGCAGGTTCTTCAAGTCCGGGTGACCATCGAAGACGAGACCGAACATCTCTGCCGCCTCGCGCTCGTGCCAGTCGGCGCCGGCGTAGAGGCCCGTGAGGGTGGGGACGTGAGGGTGGCCGGGCGGAGTCGGGACTGTCACCTGGAGGGCGTGGCCGTGCCGGAATGAATAGAACTGGTACTTCACCCAGAGGCCGTCGTCGGTCATGTCGAGCCCGACCATGTTTCGGAGGTAGTCGAACGCCAGGTCGGGGTGGTCCTTCAACCCCTGCACAAGTGCCGGGAGGTTCGCGGGCTCGACGCGCAGGTCCACGTCGGTCTTCGTCTCGCTGGCCGCAAAGGGCACGCCGGGCAGGGCCACATGCACCGTTGCGGCGACGCCGGGATAGGCGGGCGCAGCCTGTTCCTGGCTCATCCGATCATCTTCTTTGATTCCATGATCTTCCGCTGAAGGGCCATCATCCCCTCGATGAGCGCCTCGGGGCGGGGAGGGCAACCGGGGACGTAGACGTCCACGGGGATGATCTTGTCGACGCCCTGGAGTACGCGGTCATAGGCCGTGTAGGGGCCGCCGTTGGTGGCGCAAGCGCCCATGGAGATGACGAACTTCGGATTCGGCATCTGCTCGTAGAGCAGCTTGATCGCGGGCGCCATCTTCTTTGTCACCGTTCCGGAGACGATCATCACGTCCGACTGGCGGGGGCTCGGGAAGGGGACGATTCCGAAGCGGTCCATGTCGTGGTTCGCCAGGTACGAGCCAATCATCTCGATCGCGCAGCAGGCAAGACCGAAGGTCATCGGCCAGAGCGAGCTCTTGCGGCTGAGGGCGAAGATGGTGTCCATGCCCGTCTGCATCACGCCGGGGAGGACCATGCGGTAGGCCGCATGCAGGTCTGGCGGATCGACGGGCTTCAGGCGCTCTGCCTCGCCCCCGAAGTCGGGCACGTAGAGCGGGACCGGGAAGACCGTTCCGGGCGCGTTCTCCTGGCTCATCGCCACTCCAGCACGCCCCGGCGCCAGGCGTAGACAAGGCCCGCCGCGAGGACGCCAACGAAGACGAGCATCTCGTAGAAGACGAACTTCGGCAGGTCGATGAAGGTCACGGCCCAGGGGAAGATGAACACCGTCTCCACGTCGAAGATGAGGAAGAGGATGGCGACCAGGTAGTAGCGCACATGCACCTGGGTCCAGTTCTTACCGCCGATGGTGGGCATGCCACACTCGTAGGAAGTGTCCTTGCCGCGTTCGCGGGCAAAGGGGGCCAGGAGCCTTGGCACCGCGAGTGCCGCGCCAACCAGGACGAGCCCGGCGAAGGCGCTGATCATCACGGCCGACCAGGTGTCGTAGAAGCTCACTCGCAAGGCCTCACATTAGCATCGGACATGAAAAAACAGAGCCTCGGTTCGCAGGATCGCGACGTGGCTCTGTCGAACATGAAGCGGCCGCACTCCATTCCGGAGCCCCCTGGGGCGGGCGCTTCGGGGATTGTGATTTGGCCCACAAAAGCTACCACCGGTCGCAGACCGGGGCAAGTTGAGCCCGGGAGTCACGCGCCGGGCGGCCGGGACCGGATGGTCCGGAGGGTCACGAGGTGGGCGGTCACGCCCAGGCCGATGAGAAGCAAGATGCCGTCGACCCAGAGGGCCGGCGCGATGAAGAACGTGCTGGCGCCGATCCCAATCCAGAGTGAGCCGATCGAGAACGCCTTTGTCCCCAGGGTGGCGCCGTGCTCTTCCCGATATTGGCGGAGGTACCGGCCGAAGAGCCGGTTGGTCGTCAGCCGGCGGTAGGCCCCGGGAGAGCTTCGCGCGTAGCAGGCCGCCGCCATGAGCAAGAACACCGTCGTCGGCAGCAAGGGCAGGAAGATCCCGAGGACGCCGATACCAGCAAGAAGGGTCCCTGAAGCAAGGAGGATGACTCGCACGACGCGGCCAGACGGTGCGGCCGTGTTAGCAGCCCTGGTCGTGGCTTCCAATTCCTGCTATTCCCTTCGCGCGCCACCAGCCGGTGGAAGGTTAAGTATGCCGCATCCGGTCGACGGAGGCTATCGTTGATCACGCGACAACAGGGGTTCCGGGCGCCTTTTCCGGCTTCTTACTACAGCCGCGCGTACCGTCGGGGACACGGAGGTCTCTCATGGCATCGGGCATCAGCGTGAACGGGTTCGACTGGCCGACAATCGACGTGCGGCCGGCTTTGGCAGAGTTGAATACGGGCGTGGCGCACAGCGTGGCGCCCCAATACGGGCGCGGCGACCACATGGACTGGGGCGACGGCGGCTGGATCGTGATGGCCGTGATGATGTCGGTCTTCTGGATGGGCCTGCTCGGCCTTGGCGCGTGGGCGATCCATGCGTTCTCGCACCGTGGCCCACGGGCGGCCGGACTCGAGTCGCCGCTCGACATCGCCCGACGCCGCTTCGCCGGGGGCGAGATCACGCAGGACGAGTTCGAGGCAATCAAGCGGGGTCTGGGGTAGTCAGCCGGCAGTCGCCAGTCAGGCCGTGAAAGGCCGGGCGTGGGTGGGTACAATCCGCACAACACGTTCCCGCCCTCTTCCCTGGAGGTGTTGCCTTGAACGACGAACAGAGCAAGCGACTCTCGGATGCCGCAGACGCCGTGATCCAGGCCTCTGACGCCCTCGACGAAGCCCGCGAGGCCCTCGGTGACAGGCGTTTCGACAGTGAGCTGGAGCGCGAGCGTCTGCAGGCCGCCCAGCAGATGACCGGGAAGATCGACGCCGCCGCCAAGCGCATCGAGGAAGCGGTCCGCAAGGGCACAATTGCCTCCGCCGCTCTCGACCGCCGGGGCGCCTACGCGCGCTATCGCGAAGCCATGGGGGCGGTGCGGTCGGGGCGTTCGACCGGCAAGGCCGCTGGCGAGCAGGACGGCTCAGTCAACAAGCGCGCCAAAGGCACGGAAGCGGTGGCCCTGCTCGAAGCCGCACTTGCCGCCGCCGCGGTGATCGTCTTCGGCGAGTAGGCGTAGCGGCCGCGCTCACACTACAGGGGGCGTCGAGAGGCACCCGGGCGGCCTGGCGCCAGGCACGCCGTGACCCCGCCGGTGAGCCCCCGGGAGACCCGGCGCAAGGGCGGCTCCCGTGCCTACTGGATCGGCCAGCGGGCGCTCGCTTCGTAGGCGTGGGCGAGGGCGTGGTGGATCCAGATCTGGGCGACGATCTCGGCGAGGGGCATCTCGTAGCCGCCAAGCTGGACCGTTTTCGCCAGGGCGGCTTCGTCGAAGGACTCCACGAACGTGGCCGAGGCGTTGTGCCCGTCGACGATCGCCTGGATGATCTCCTCGCGGGACTTGTCCGCCATCTGGGAGATGCTCTGGGCGTTCATCCCCGCAACCTGGTCGACGGTCACGTTCCCGAGCGCGCCGCCAGCGAGCATCGGCGCCAGCCTCGGGGCGCTCCCGGCTGTGTTCGCAAGGTGGACGAAGGCGTCGCGGCTGGTCCACTTGTGGGCAAGCTGGTGGTCCCAGTTCTTGGTGTAGGTGGCAGCGGCCGCCGCCCGCTGGCCCGCGAAACGGATGCCTTCGGCCAAATCCTGCCTGCGGATCATGGTGAGCGTCTCCTGCGGGAAGTGGCTGCATTGTGGATACTGAGATGCGATCGGGCAATGCCCGGCGCGGCGGGCGATGAACGGACCCGGCGAACAATCGCAGCGCGGAACCGGCGGCTCTCCCGGGAGCTGCCGCGATGGCGTTCGTGCGGCTGTGCCCTTCGCCGTGGTGGTCGGCACATTCGGCGTGTCCTGGGGCGTGCTGGCCGGCGATGCGGGCTTTGGCGCGCTCGCGGCGCTGGCGATGTCCGGGTTGACGTTCGCCGGGTCGGCGCAGTTTGCGGCGATCTCGATCCTGGCCAACGGCGGTGGCGTCGGAGCGGCGGTCGTGGCGGCGGTACTGTTGAATGCCCGGTACGGGCCCATTGCTCTTTCCGTCGCGCCAGTCATCAGGGGGAACGCCGGGCTGCGCCTGTTGCAGGCGCAGCTGGTGGTGGATGAATCGTGGGCGCTGGCCAATCAGGGAGGCGGACAGTTTGATCGGCGCGTGCTGGTCGGCGCGGGCGCGGCGCTCTACGCGGCCTGGGTGGGAGGCACCGCCATCGGCATTCTCGCCGGCGACCTGCTTGGCGACCCGGCTGCCCTCGGCCTCGACGCGGCATTCCCGGCGCTCTTCGTCGCCCTGCTCGCCCCGCAGATACGCGAGCGCCGTCCGCTGGCGGCGGCCGTGCTGGGAGCGGCGATCGCGCTGGCCCTGGTGCCCTTTGCACGCGCCGGCATACCCGTCATCGCGGCGGCGGCCGCCTGCCTGCTGGGGTTCCGAAGGCGATGAGCGCAGCCTGGGCGACCGTGCTCATCGTCAGCGCTGCCACGATCGCGATCAAGGCCGCGGGGCCGGTCGCGCTGGGGGGACGCGAACTCCCCGAGCGGCTCGCAGGCGTGATTGCGCTGCTCGCGCCCGCGCTTCTGGCGGCCCTCGTCGTCGTGCAGGCCTTCGGCGGCGACCGGCGCCTGGAACTAGACGAGCGCGCGTTCGGCCTCGCGGCGGCGGCCATCGCGGCGGCCTGCCGGGCGCCCGTGCTCGCGGTCGTGGTGGTGGCGGCCGCGGTCACCGCGCTCGCGCGCCAGGTCTAGCGGCGAGGCCGACCGGGTTACACCTTTCCAAAGGCTTCCGTGTACGCTCGCGGCATGGCGTGGTACGGCTGGCTGCTGCTGGCGGTGGGGGGTTTCGTTGCCGTTTCGGCGATCGCGTTCCGCATGCTGCGTGCGAGCCAGCGCGGGCGGCGCTTCATGGCTCTTTCGACGCGGGCCAAGATCCGCTTTGGCCGGTTGCTGCTGGAAGACGCACGGGTGCCGCTCGCGGCCAAGGTGGCGCTCCTGCTCCTGATCGGCTACCTCGCCCTGCCGTTCGACCTCATCCCCGACTTCATCCCGATTGCCGGGCAGCTCGACGACGTGGCCGTTGTGCTGATCACGGTGGGCGTGCTCATCGTGGCTATCCCCCGCGAACGTTTCGAAGCGGCCCTGACGCGAGCCGAGGAGGAAGCGGAAGCGCGCAACGTGGCGAAGCGGGTCGAAGCGGAGTAGAGGTTGGCCGCCGGAGTCCTACAAGCTCATGCGGGGTAATACAGACCCTGGCCAATTCATCGTCGCGTTGTGATTCCCCCGGCAGCGCGAAGAGCATGCGCCCGGCTGCCGGTGCCGCTCGCGACTTGCTATCATCCCGGTCTGAGGTGAGACGCATGGCAGTCCAGCAGGCGACCGCCGGCCCCGCCGGGCATCCCCGGCTGCGAGTGGCCACGCACTCCGGCCGCGTTACCGTGACGGCCGAGGAGCGGCCCGACTTTCTCTTCGAGACGCGCAAACCCTGCATAGAGGACATACATACGGACAGCTCGGGGTACCTGACGCCCCTGCTCGACCGGCCGTCGCGTGACATCGACATCCGCTGCCCGCTCGGGACCGACGTCGTTATCGGAACGCAGTCGGGGGACGTGGGTCTCAGCGGGGAGTTTGGCCGGGTGAGCGTCACCACGCAGAGCGGGAAGATCGGCCTCGACCGCGCCGATTTCGTCGATCTCCGCAGCGATTCGGGGGACGTCGAGATCGCGGCCTGCGGCGAGCGGTGCCGCGTGAGCACGGGCAGCGGCAAGGCGGTCATCGGGCCATCGGGCGCCGCCGAGGTAACGACCGTTTCGGGTGCGATCTCGCTGGCGGGAGCCGCCGGCGGCGTCCGGGCGAGGTCGGCCAGCGGCAGCATCGAGATCCGGACCACCGGCAAGAACGATGTCGCCGTGGAGACGCTCTCGGGCAAGGTCACGGTCCGGGTGCCGCCCGGCGTACGGCCGGAGGCGAGGCTCAAGAGCATGTCGGGTAACCGGCAGTCCGGCTGCGAGGAAGGGTCCGACTGCTGCGTCGCGATCAGGACGCTGAGCGGATCGATCGACCTGGTACCGGACTGATGGCCACGGCGGCGGCGGTTGAATCGGTGACGGGGACCACGGTCTTTACGGACATCGTCGGGTTTACGGAGCTGACGGCCCTGCGCGGCGACCATGAGGCGCTGCGCCTGCTCGCCGTGCAGGAGGAACTCGTGCGCCAGGAACTGCCGGCCGCGGCGCGCGTGGTGAAGGAACTCGGCGACGGCATGCTCCTCTGGTTCGCCGACGCCTGTGCGGCGGTGGCGACCTCGCTGCGCCTGCAGCGGCGGTTCGAGGCCGCTTCGAACGAGATGGAAGCGCCCCTCTGGGTGCGCATCGGCATCCACTGGGGCCACCAGACGCTGCGGCGCGGCGACATCGTCGGCCACGACGTGAACCTCGCCTCACGCGTGGTGAACGTGGCCGGCCCGGGCGAGGTAGTCGTCTCGGAAGCGACGGTGGCACAGGTCGGCACAGGCCTCCCGGGCGTCGTCTTCGACGAGATCGGCCCGGTGTTCATGAAGGGCATCCCGGAGGCCGTGCGGCTGTACCGGGCCACGGGGTAGGCGGCCACGTTGGGCGGAAGCGTCCGCCGCGAGGTCAGCGTGGCGGGTACGCGATCCTCGCGCAGCCGAGGTCGGGGTTGCCCGGGGCGGTGAAGCAGACCGTGAACCCGGTGACGGACGCCAGTTGGCCGGGCGAGAAGGCGACGGACACGTCGAGGTGGCCGCTTCCGCGGGTGATCGGGGTGACGACGGGAGTGTGGCCCGCGATCTGCCTCCCGTCCGGCCCGAGCGCAGTGACCGTGATCGCCGTGATCGGGCGGCCGGTCGGGTCCTGGTTGTAGCTGTAGTCGAAGCTGACGCGGACTTCCGTAGCTGAAACCGGGACCGCGGTGGCGTTGTCGTGGCTGTTGGGCGCGGACCGTACCCCCGGGGTGGCCGTCGCCCCGCTCCGGCGTCCGGACCCTGGTTCCTCGTGCCCGCCGATCTCGCCCAGGCCGAACACGAGGACCAGCATACCGGCGGCGAGCACCATCAATGTGGCGATCGAGCGTTCGTGGCGGAACGCAACCGCGTAGACAGCCACCGCTCCTGCGAGCACACCGCAGGCGGCGGCCAGCAGGAAGGGAACGGTGAGGTAGAGGTTGGAGAAGAACGTGTCTCCACCCCGCTGGCCGCCGAGGACGATGGCAGCGAAGAAGATCAGCATGAACGCGGCCAATCCGCCGAGAAGTGCCGCAGAGATCCAGCCTGACCGGGTGGAGGGCAATCCGACACGGCGCGAACGCATCTCCGGGTGCGTGCGCCTCTCCTCGCGCACGAGGAGGACCACCGCCCAGGCGATGAGCACGGGGCCGCCAACCCAGCCGGCCATCTGCAGAACGCCAACAAGAATCCGGGGCGCGTCCCGCTCATAGAGGATGCCGCCCAGCACGATGAGCACAGGTCCGACGAGGACCATGGCGGCGGTCCTGGCGATGCGCTGTCTTCGTGCCATGGCCGGCCTCCTGCCACGAAAGAACGCGACCAGCCTGCACCAGCGGGAACCTCGCGCTCACGGCGAATCGGTACCGGATGCGACGACCGATCGGCCGTCTCTTGCCCTCCAGCGCTCGCTGACCGCACGCGCTACGCACCGCCCGGGACCATCAGTTTCAGGTCCGGGAGGTAGCTGCGATGGAATCCGCGGTCGCGACTGAGCAGGCGGTCGGCCTGGTGGACCGCGTGCGCGCCAATGAGGAAGTCGGCGACCATCCTCTCCCGCGGACCACCGCGGCGCCGGTACTCCCGCCAGAGCAGGCCGGCAGTGGCAGCTGCGGCCTCACCCATCGCGTCAAACGCCACGTCGACGCCCGAAAGCACTTCGTCGAGCCGTTCGGCGCTCCCGAACTGGCCCGCGAGCTCGGCGAACACAACTTCGCACACCACCAACCGGCCCTCCCGGCTTGCGCGCGTGACAGCCGCGAGAGATTCGCGCCCGTAGCTCGGGCTCGCCCAGAGGATGTCCACAAGGACGCTCGTGTCGATCGCGGTGATCACCGCGCGTCGACCGGCCCCCGCATCTCCTCGATGAGTGCGTCGCTGTCGCCGCCATGCCCGAGCATCCCCCAGAGACCGGCGATTTTATCAGCCGACGGTCCGGCCTTCGCCCCGACCAGGCGGCCACCCTCCACTTCGAAGTCGATCACTTCGCCCGGCCGGATCCCGAGTCGATCCCGAAGTCGCTTGGGGATGGTGACCTGCCCCTTTTCGGATACGACGGCTTTCATGAATTCAGAATAGGAATTCCTACCTGAAAGTACAACCCGCAACCGCCGTGCGCCCATGGCGAGTCTCGCGCCTTCCGCCCATCTATCATGGCGACCATGCGCCCCCTGCTTCGGCTCCTTCCATTCTCCGCTCTGCTGCCGATGGTGCTCTTGGCCGCCGCCGGAACGGTAGCCGGCGGTCCGGCGACAGCCACGCCCTCCCCCGGCCCATCCGCCACGCCCGTCGTCTACCGTCTCGTCGTTCCCGCGGTTACCCGGGACCTGCCCCGGAGCGTGACGCTGGCAGCCGTGGGCGACGTCATGCTGGCGCGCTCCGTGGGCGACCGCATCGTGGCGGATGGGCCGGGTGTCCCGTTCGCGGGGGTGGCCGGGATCCTGCTGGGCGCGGACATTGCGGTGGCCAACCTCGAATGCGCAATCAGCGGTCGGGGCGAACCGGCGGCCAAGGGGTTCACCTTCCGGGCGCCGCCTGCCGCCGCCGATGCGCTTGGTTCGGGTGGGATCGACGTGGTCAGCCTGGCCAATAACCACACCTTCGACTACGGCCCGGCGGCCCTCGCCGACACGGGAGCGGCGCTCGAGGCACGCGGCATCGCCCACGCCGGGGCGGGTGCCAGCGCGGCTGCCGCCCGCGCCCCGGCGGTCGTCACCCGCAACGGGCTGCGCATCGCCTTCCTTTCCTATGTGGATGTGCCGGTCGAGTGGGGCGGGTTCGACACGCGGCAGTGGGAGGCCACGGCAGACACCCCCGGCGTGGCCTGGCTCAACGTCGACCACGTGGAGGCGGACGTGCGCGCCGCCCGGGCCGTTGCCGAGCTTGTGGTAGTGCTCATGCACTTCGGCTTCGAAAACGAGTTCGCCCCGAGCGACGCCCAGCGGTTCCAGGCCCGGGCGGCGATCGACGCGGGGGCCGCACTCGTCATCGGGCACCATCCCCACGTGCTCCAGCCGGCCGAGTGGTACGGGAGCGGACTGATCGTCTACAGCCTGGGCAACTTCGTCTTCGACGGCTGGGACAACCCCTCGAACGAATCGGCCATCCTCCTTGTCGATCTCACAGAATTGGGGGTCGCCTCATTCCTGTTCGTGCCGGTGATGATCGACGGCACGGGATTGCCCGGGGGCGATGCGCAATGAGGGGCCGCCACTCGGGCCGGGTCACGGGGTCGATTGGCTCGCCACTCCTTCCCCGGGTTTCTGGTAGTCTGGGCGAAGCCGCCAACCTTTACGTGAGGGTAATGTCCTGGGCGGGTACTTTCGCCGGACGTTCTTCGCGCTCGAGAACCCCCAGTTCCGGACTCTCTGGCTGGGAACGCTGTTCTCGTTTCTCGGCATGCAGATGCAGGTCATCGCCCGCGGCTACCTGGCATACGACCTGACACACAGGAACAGCGCCCTGGGCGGCGTGATGCTGGCATTTGGCGTACCGCAGCTTCTGCTCACCCTCTGGGGCGGCGTGCTCGCCGATCGGCTGCCGAAGCGCAACCTGATCGTGATCGCCCAGGGCATCGTCGCGGCCAACTCCGCCTGGATGGCGTTCATGATCGCCACCGGGGCGGTCGAGTTCTGGATGCTCATCGCCGCGGGCGTGATCCAGGGGGCCGGGTTCGCCTTCATCGGGCCGGCACGCCAGGCGTTCATCAGCGACCTTGTGGGCAAAGAGGCGATCGGCAACGCCGTGGTCCTGCAACAGCTGAGCATGAACAGCACGCGCGTGGTGGGGCCGTCGTTGGCGGGCGCGTTCATCGCCATCCACTTCATCGGCATCGGCGGCGTCTACTTTATGACGACCGCGGGGTTCATCATCGCCGGGGCCACAATGATGCGCCTGCCGCCGGGACGCCCGGCACCGATGACCGACCGCCCGAACCCCCTCACGGAACTCATCGATGGCCTCCGCTATGTACGCCGCCGGCCTTCCGTGGCACTCCTCATCCTCACCTCGTTCATCGTCGTGATGATCGGTTTCCCTTACCAATCGTTCCTGCCGTCGATTGCCAAGGACGTCTACCACGTTGGGCCGGGACGCCTGGGTTCGCTCTCGTCCGCGGGAGCCGTGGGCGCGGTCGCTGCCACCGTGCTGGTGGCGATGTATGCGGGGCACCGGCGCGCGTGGTACTTCCAACCGCTCCTGGCACTCGGCTTCGGGCTCTCGGTCGCAGCGCTGGGCGCGGCGCCGAGCTTCTACACCGGGCTCTGCGCAATGGTGCTCGTGGGAGCCCTGGCGAGCGCCTTCCAGTCGCTCAACAGCTCCCTCACCATGTCGCTGAGCGACCAGCAGTATGTTGGCCGCGTGCAGGGGATCTCGATGCTTAGCTGGAGCCTGTTCGGGCTGGTTGCCCTGCCGATCGGTATCCTCGCGGACCACATCGGCATCCAGGAGACGCTGGTCCTGATGGGGGCGGTCGTGTTCGTGGGGGTGTCCACGCTGCAGTTGCTCATGGCCCGGCAGCCCTCGGTGGCGAAGGACCGGCTGGCGCCGGCGCCCGTCCCGGAGACGGCAGGGGCGGTGGCGAGCGGCCAGTAGCCAGTTGCCAGTTGCCAGTTGCCAGTTGTCGGTAGTCCGTGGTCAGCGGTCCGTGCTCCTCCGCCCTCCGCCCCGTCCGCTCCCTCACGGTCGCGGTTCTGTTTCGATGGCGGCCGGGGCGGCGAGACTCGTTGCTCGTTG
>CAZCDK010000031.1:0-20317 GCA_964497285.1 uncultured Anaerolineaceae bacterium
CAGACGCGTGTGTTGCCATGCGGCGCCAACCTGTGCCTTGGCCTACGCCAGCTAGTTAGCTTTGCCCGTGCGATGCTCGCGTCGCCCCGGATCCTCATGCTGGACGAAGCCACCGCTGGCAACGACACCCAGACAGAAGTGCTCCTGCGGAAGGGCGTCGCGCAGCTGATGCCGGGACGAACAGCCATCGTCATCGCCCACCGGCTCTCGATGCCTCCCCCCCCCCGGTCGGTGGCGAACCGGTTTCTGGCTCCGGGCAGTAGCGCCGGTACCTCCCGGTCCTGGCCGCGAGTTCCCTCCCCGGTCCAGTCTGGACTCGCGCCTTGCCTGGTTCAGCTTCCGATCTTCTCTGCGTGCCGGGCCCACCGGTACTTGGCCGCGAGGGCCGCGACTGGTCGCTCGGCGGCGTAAGCGTAGGCGGGGATCCCGCGATCATCGAGGTAGCGGCAGGCCTCCTCGACTTCGACGTCGCCCACCAGCGAGGCAACAACCGGCTTCACCTTGCCGGCTGCCCTGGCCTCGTCCACGACTTCGACCACGAGGCGCGCGAACACCATCGGTGGTGTGATGATGGTGTGCCAGTAGCCGAGAACCAGAGCATGGACGCGGTCATCGTTGAGTGCGAGACGAATCGCTCGCCGGTACGTCTCGGGCGGCTCGCCGCCCGTGATGTCGATTGGGTTCCCGGACGCGCCAAAAGGCGGAATGAGCTCCTTGAACGCGGCGTCGAGGTCTGGCGGGACCGACATCAGGTGGAGCCCGTAGTCGGCGCACGAGTCGGAAAGGAGAACGCCCGAACCGCCCGCGCCCGTGACAATCAGGACGTTCTCGCCCTTCGGCGTGGGGAGCATCGAAAGGGCTCGCGACCAGTCGAGGAGGTCCTCCAGCGTGCGGGCGCGGATAACGCCCGCTTCCCGGAAGGCGGCGTCATAGATTCGATCGACGCCCGCCAGCGCCCCTGTGTGAGAAGCGGCGGCGCGAGCTCCCTGGGTCGTGCGCCCGGCCTTGAGCACGACGACTGGCTTCTCCTTCGAAACGCGCCTGGCAGCATCGATGAAGGAACGACCGTCCTTGATGTCCTCGACATGCATGGCGATGACTGATGTGTTCGGATCCTGAGCGTAGAACTCGAGCAGGTCGTCCTCATCGATGTCCGACTTGTTGCCGAGTCCGACGATTGCGGAAACGCCCATCTTGTGAGATCGGCTGAAGCCAATGATCGCCATTCCGACGCCTCCGCTCTGTGACGAAAGGGCGATGGAGCCGCGCTCGCTGTAGGGCGTGCAGAACGTCGCGCAGAGCCGGGCCGGCGTGTAGTAGTAGCCGTAGATGTTCGGTCCCATGACCCGGATGTCGTTGCGCCGGGCGACGTCAATCATGTCATCCTGCAGCTGCTTCTCGCCCACTTCGGCGAACCCCGACGGAATGAGAATGGCCGCAGCAACACCCTTCTTCCCCGCCTCTTCAACGGCACCGGCCACGAGGCGTGCGGGAATCGCGAAGACGGCGACATCGACCTGCCCGGGGATGTCGCCGATGCTTGGGTAGGCCTTCAGCCCCTGGATCTCCGCAGCGCGCGGGTTGACCGGGTAGATCGCGCCCGAGTAGCCGCCATCGATGAGGTTGCGCACGACCGAATAGCCGATCTTGCCCTCTTCTGCCGAAGCGCCGATGACTGCCACCGCATTCGGATTCATCGTTCGCCGCATGGCCGCAAGAATGGACTGTTGATCGGGCCGGTACCGGGCGGCGGGCACGTCGCCGACTGCCACGCGCGCGTCGACGGCGATCGCTCCCGTGGAGCCCGCGAAGACCGGGTTCAGGTCGAGCTCAGCAATCTCGGGGAAGTCGGTCACAAGTTGTGAGACGCGCGCGATGATCCCGGCGAGCGCGTCAAAGTCGATCGCGGCGGCGCCGCGCGCGCCAGCGAGCACTGGGTGGCCCTTGATCTCCCTCAGCATTGCGTGCGCGCGATCGATAGTCACAGGTGCGAGCGCGAAGGTTACATCGTCGAGCACCTCGGCGAAGATGCCGCCAAGTCCGAACATGACTACCTTGCCGAAGACCGGGTCGGTGCTCGCCCCGATGATCACCTCGCTGCCACCCGAGGCCATGGCCTGGACAAGAACGCCCTCGAAGCGAGCGTGCGGGTCATAGCGGCGAGCATTCGCCACGATGTCAGCGAACGCTTCACGAACCTGGATTTCGTTCGCAAGGCCGAGCCTGATTCCGCCGGCATCCGACTTGTGGCTGATGTCCGGCGAAAGGACCTTAAGGGCTACCGGATAACCGATCCCGTTGGCTGCAGTGACGGCCCCGTCGGCGTCAACCGCGGTGCGATCAACCGCAACCGGAATCGTGTAGGCACGGCAGACCTGAGCAGCCTCGGCTGCGCTGAGGTTGGCACGATGCTCGTCGCGGGCGCGGCCAAGGATAGAGCCAACGGTTTGCTGGTTCATTGAGAGTCTCTCCGAGTGTCGACAGTTTGTCAGACGACTCTAGCGGCACCGAGGCGATGGGCCAAGGCAGAGGCCCGTTGACGCGCTATAGTGCGCTCTGTGACCGGTGCTCAAGCTCAGGACCCTGGAGTGCCAGGAGGACTGCGGCGGCTCGCGTTGCGCGACCGGCACATCGCGTTCGGCGCCCGGCTGGTTCCCTTCGCAGGCTGGGAGATGCCGCTCCAGTATGCGGGAATAGTCGCCGAGCACGCGGCAGTGCGAACGCGGGCGGGGATCTTCGATGTCTCACATCTTGGACGCTGTCTGATAGAAGGGCCGCGCGCGGCGGAGCTGTTGCGCTCCGTGACCACCTACGACGTCGGGCGCATGCCGCCGGGCCTCGCTCACTATTCGCTCTACTGCAATTCCGGGGGCGGAATCGATGATGACGTGTTCGTCTATCACGTTTCGAAAGAACGCTGGCTGGTTGTACACAACGCCGCGAATGCCGCCTCCGACTTCCGTCGGGTGGCTCAGGTGGCCGGCAACTCGGCGACCGAGACCACTGACACCACCGTCATGCTCGCCGTGCAAGGGCCTGCGGCTTCGCGATTGCTGACGGATGTCCTACGATTCGACGTGGCTTCATTGCCCAAGCGGCAATGTCGAGAGCTTGAGTGGCGCGGCGGAACCGTCGTGCTCGCGCGAACTGGCTACACTGGCGAGGATGGGGCCGAGTGCGTCGTAGATGTTGGCGACGCCGGGGCCCTTTGGGACGCCGTCGTAGGAGCTGGGGCGCAGCCTGCCGGACTCGGCGCTCGCGACACCCTGCGACTGGAAGCTGCGTTGCTGCTGCATGGCCAGGACATTGATTCCTCGACGAATCCCTACGAGGCCGGGTTGGGCTGGGCCGTCTCGCTTTCCGATGGCGTTTCCTTTCCGGGACGAGATGCGCTGTTGAATCTCAAGGGAGCGGTGCTCTCCCGAAGCCTTGCGTGTCTTGTGACCGCTGAGAGGGCGGTTCCGCGCGCCGGCTACTCCGTGATCGAACCTGCGAGTGGGGAGGTCGTGGGAATCTTGACCAGCGGCGCCTTCGGCCCCACGGTACGGAAGGGAATCGGAATGGCCTATGTTCCGCCGGGGCTCTGTGTTCCGGGCACGCCCCTGGCGGTCCAGATCCGTGGGCGGGCGGTCCCCGCGGCGGTCGCGCCGAGGCCCTTCTATCAGAGGAGCAACTAGCGCCCATGGACTGCCCGGAAGACCTGCGATACACGGCGGACCACGAGTGGATCAGGCAACAGGACGGCGAGGCGACAATCGGAATCACCCAGTTTGCCCGCGACCAGCTCGGCGACATCGTCTTCATTGAACTGCCGAACGTCGGTTTGATTCTGAGCAAGAGCGCGGCCTTTGGCGTCATTGAGTCGGTGAAGGCGGTCTACGATCTCTTTGCCCCGGCCAGCGGCGAGGTGGTGGCGCGAAACGAGGCGCTCTTTGATGCGCCCGAGGCTGTGAACCAATCACCGTACGGTGATGGGTGGATGATTCGGCTTCGACTCAACGACCCGGCGGAGCTAGACGGACTGATGGATGCCGCAGCCTACAGGGCGGCCCTGCCGGGGGAGTGACGGTGGATCGGCAAGGTTCCGGTTGTCCGACGCCGTACATCCCCGACACAGCAGACGACCGGTCTGAGATGCTCGCAGCCATCGGCGTCGCGAGCATGGCTGACCTTTTTGCAGACCTGCCAGTCCGTTTTCGGGACCCACGGATCGCGCTTCCACCGGCGCTGGCGGAGATGGATCTGGTCCGGCTCATGCAGGCCCGGGCTGCAGCGAACCACCTGGAAGACCCGTCGTTCCTGGGAGCAGGAGCGTATCGTCGGTTCGTGCCGGCGGTGGTTTCCCACCTTGTCTCCCGTTCGGAATTCGCGACAGCCTACACGCCCTACCAGCCAGAAGTCAGCCAGGGAACCCTGCAGACGGCATTCGAGTACCAGTCGACCGTCTGCGAGCTGACAGGAATGGACGTCTCGAACACGGGCCTCTATGACGTGGGCAGCGCCACAGGCGAGGCGTGCCTGCTCGCGGCTCGCGTCAAGAGCCGCCGGGCAGTGGCCCTCCTCGAACCGCTTCACCCAAACACGGCCGATGTGGTCCGCACCTACTGCTTTGGGGCTGGCCTTCGCGTCGACCTTGTCGCGGCCGCAGGTGAGGTCACGGCTGAACACGCCTGCCTCGTCGTTCAACAGCCCGATTTCCTCGGCACAATCCGGGACCCGGAGGAGGTCGCTCTGGCTGCACACGGGGTCGGTGCGCTCTGTGTCGTGGTGGCCGACCCGTTTGCTCTTGGCATGCTGCGTCCACCGGGAGATGCCGGAGCGGACATCGTGACGGGCGAAGGACGCGATCAGGCCGGCCCAATTGCCTTCGGCGGACCGTCTCTGGGCATCTTCGCGGCAAGGCAGGATCTGCTGCGCCAGATGCCGGGCCGAATCGTTGGGCGCACAACCGAGTTGCGTGGCCCCAGGCATGCGGATGGCTCAGAAGGGAGACCCAGGACCGGATACGTGCTCACGCTCCAGGCTCGCGAGCAGTTCATTCGCCGCGAACGTGCGACTTCCAACTTCTCGACGGGCCAATCGCTGGTGGCACTCGGATTCACGATCGCGCTCCAGTCGTTGGGGCCGCGTGGGCTGCGGGAGGCTGCCGAACTCTGCTACCAGAAGTCGCATGATGCGGCGCGGCGGGTCGCCGCCGTCCCCGGGTTCGCGGTGACGAACGACAGCCCATGGTTCCAGGAGTTCCTCGTTCGAGGGCCTCTGCCCGCTCCCGAGCTCGCGCGACGACTCCGAGAGCGCCACATCGTGCCCGGATTCGACGTGTCAAGCAGGGCGGAACCGGAGGCTAACGATGCCCTCCTCTTCTGTGTCACCGAGATGACTCCAACCGAGCACGTTGATCTCCTCATCGAGGCGCTCGCAGCTATGGGACGAGAGTGATGAACAGCCCTGGAGAACAGGACTTCGGCTCCAGAGTCGCCTTCGATCGCAGCGTTCCCGGCCGCCGGGCTGTGACCGTGCCCGATTGGAAGGGTGAGCGAACGCCACTACCGCCCGACCACCTCGTCCGCGCCTCGTTGCGGCTTCCGGAGATGAGTCAGGGGGCGCTCGTCCGGTACTACACCGGCTTGTCGAGGCGCAACTTTGGCGTTGATTCGGGGACCTATCCTCTGGGCTCGTGCACGATGAAATACAACCCGAAAGTGAACGACGCTGTCGCGGCACTCGCGGGGTTCGCCGAGGCTCACCCGCTTGACGGGGCAGAGGCGTTGCAGGGAACGCTGTCCGTGTTCCACGAACTGCAGGATGCGCTTGCATCGATCACGGGTCTTGCCGCGGTGAGCCTTGCTCCTGCGGCTGGTGCACAGGGCGAACTCGCCGGCGTTCTGATGATCAAGAAGGCGCTCGAATCGCGCGGTGACGGCGCTCGGCGCCAGACCGTCCTTGTGCCCGACAGCGCGCACGGCACCAACCCGGCGACGGCCGCCATGGCCGGGTTCACGGTGAAGCAAGTTCCAACCGCAGCCGACGGGTCGATGGATCGCGCCCGTCTCGTTGCCGAACTCGACGACAGCGTTGCGGCGCTCATGGTGACCGTCCCGAACACGCTTGGTCTCTGGGAACAAGGGATCGACCAGGTGGCCGAACTCGTTCATCGCGCCGGGGCCCTTCTCTATGGCGACGGGGCCAACCTGAACGCGATTCTCGGCCAAATCCGCTTCGGCGACATCGGTTTCGATGTGGTGCATCTGAACCTGCACAAGACCTTCGGCACTCCGCATGGAGGTGGCGGGCCTGGTGCAGGCCCTGTCTGTGCCGTAGCGGAGCTTGCGCCGTTTCTGCCCACGCCCGTGGTGCGGCGCGCTCCCGACGGGACGTTGGCGCTCGCGCGCCCGGACCACAGCATCGGCCGCATGCAGCAATTCCACGGCAGCGCGGGAGTCCTCCTTCGTGCCTATGCCTACATTCGCTCGCTCGGAGTCGAGGGCCTGAGGGCCGCTTCCGAGAACGCGGTTCTGAACGCCAACTACCTCCGGATGCGACTCCGCGACCACTTCGACCTGCCATACGACCGGACGGTGCTCCACGAAGTGGTCTTCTCGGGAACCCGTCAGCGACGCGAGCACGGCATCCGTACCTACGACATCGCCAAGAGGCTCATCGACTACGGAATTCATCCACCAACGGTCTACTTTCCGCTCATCGTCGACGAGGCGTTGATGATCGAACCCACTGAGTGCGAAGCACGTGAGGATCTCGACCGGTTTGTCGCGGCGATGGTTGCGATTGCCCAAGAGGCGAGGACCGACCCAGAGGCACTCCGACATGCTCCGGCCACCGCCCCTATCGGCCGATTGGACGAGGCCGGCGCGGCTCGCCACCCGGTGTTGCGCTGGTCGGCCGCCCCGTGAGGCGCCTCAAGCGCCCGAATTGTCGCGAGAGCCGTCCTCGCGTACCGTGACCGACAAACCAATCCGCTGTGAGGCCGCACATGTTCCAGGGTGTCGATCACGTTGTCATCGCCGTGAAGGATCTCGATGTTGCCATCGGGCGCTACGAGAGCATCTACGGCGCCGCCCCCAACGACCGGGCCGAGGCTCCCGCCGCGGGCATGAAGATGGCTTTCTTCCGCTTTGGTGACTCCTACATCGAGCTTGTTTCGGCAGTCGGGGACCAGGGACCAATCGCGAAGCGGCTCGCCGACGTTGGCGAGGGAGTGCATCTCGTCGCGATGAGGGTGGACGACATCGACAAGACCCTGGCAGACCTGCGCGCTAAGGGAATTCGCCTGGTCGGTGATCCCGGGCCCGGAAACCCGGTGAAAGGCCAGGTCTTCATCCATCCCTCGGTCACCGGCGGAGTCCTGACCCAGCTCATTCAGCGGTGAGACCTGCAGCGCCACACGACTGACGCGCCCGTTGTGGTGCGTTCGCACCGGGAGGCGGAAGACTCCCACGGGGCACAGTGACCTACGCTCCGACAGGTGATTTCACGGTCTCGTGCCGCGTAGTTGCCCGGATGCCGGTGTTCGCGGCCGGGCGCAGAATGTGGTTGCGGGCAAGAGGCGCACTATTCCAGAGTCCGCTTCCGTTGGGCCGCCGCTGCGGGGCTGGTCATGTTCCTCGGCCAGCCCCGCGGTTTGGTGGTGGGATCTTGGCGACTTCCCGCTCTTCGCGCGCCGCATCCAAGGCCCGATCAAGGTCCCGGAACAGGCGTGCCCGTGAGGACCTGGATGCGGTCGAGTGTCTGCTTCAGTCGGTCGATTTCGGCTCCGTAAGCCGCGAAATCTCCAGACCGGAGTGCCGCCTGCGCCCGGGCGTAGGCGGCCTGGGCCTGCGCCACGAGCGAGGCGAGGGCGCCCCCCGGTGACGGTGTTTGGCCCGGCCCCGGCGTGACGCTCAGAACCGGCTGAGAAGCAGGAGTCGATGCAGGCGCCGGAGTCGTCTGGGGGAAGGCAGAAGGGGTCCCACTGCTGTCCAGACCCGACGGCTGCACCCGACCGAACAGCACGTCTATCGCTCGCGAAAGCGTTGGCTCCATGGCCACGCTCTCGCCGTTCACGACCACAACGCGCTTGAGCTGAGGGATTTCGTTCGTGCCTGCAGTTGCCGCCAGGTAGAGTGGTTCAAAGAAAAGGTTCGCGTTTCCGATGGGAACCATGAGCAGATTGCCGCGGATGACCTTCGAGCCTGATTGGTTCCACAGGGTCAGCTGTTGAGAAACGCGGCCGTCGGAGTCGATGCGCCGCTCGACCTGCGTTGGACCGGGGACGCTCTCCGTGGCAGGGAACCGGAACACCGACAGCTCACCGTAGTGGTCACCGTCAGATCGGGCGGCAATCCAGGCGATAGCGTTTGTCCGGTTTCGTGGGACGAAGGGCAAAATGAGCACGAACTCCTCCCGGGTCTCGCCCGGAAGACGCGCGATGATGTAGTACGGGCGCACGGCCTGTTCGCTGGTGCCGAGGACCTCCGTGGGGAAGTCCCATTGGTCCTCCTTCTGATAGAACTCGCGCGCATCGCGAATGTGGTAGCGCAAGTAGGCCTGGGTCTG
The DNA here is from genome assembly GCA_964497285.1 of uncultured Anaerolineaceae bacterium. GTDB lineage: Bacteria > Chloroflexota > Dehalococcoidia > Tepidiformales > Tepidiformaceae > UCB2. The sequence continues at coordinate 8,554 of CAZCDK010000031.1, forward strand.
CAGGCGGAAGAGGTCCTCTGGATAGCGAATGTGGCTTCGGAGCGATTCAGGCATCTCGGATTGCGGCTTGAGGAGGTCCGGGAACACGGCCGCGTATGCCCTGAGCAGCGGCTCTTCCGTCTCCATCGCATAGAAGTCCGTTTGCCCGGAGTAGGCGTTGACCACGACTTTCACGCTGTTTCGGATGTAGTTCAGTCCCTGCGTACTGTGGGAGTATGGGACGCGATCGGTCGTTGTATAGGCATCCTGAATCCAGTAGACGTTGTCTCTGTCAACGACGGCATAGGGGTCCGCGTCTAGCTTGAGAAACGGGGCGATCTCGTTGATCCGCTGCTGGATGTTGCGGCGGTAGATGATCCGGCTGTCCCCTGTCAGTGCTCCTGAGATGAGGATGTTGGGGTCAAGGAACGCCCACGCATAGAGCGCGCGCCGCCAGATGCTGCTGAGCTTCACTCCCCCGGCGCCCTGGAAACGGGTCTGAACGTTCGCCCCGCCGGCGAGGGGTGTGAACTCCGACTCCTTTCCGTCAACGATGATGTAGCTGTCGGGCCGCTCACCGAAGTAGATCTCCGGCCGGTCGGTCGTCAATGGTCCCTGGAGCGGAATGTCCTTGACGATGAAAGTGGGCGATCCGTCGGGCTGGTTCTCGTTCACAGCTGCCACGGCAAAGCCATAGCCATGGGTAAACTGGAGGGTGCGGTTGACCCAGGTCTGGGCGTCTCCAGGCAAGCGATCGGGATTGAGCTCCCGAGCACTCAACATAACCTGTCGGTATCGGCCGTCAATGGTGTACCGATCCACGTCGACGTCCCGGAACTCGAAGAGCGGGCGGATCGTCTGGAGCTGACTGAGGCCGGCACGGAGCGGTTCCGGGTCCCAGAGCCGCGTGTTGGCGATGGTCTCCTGGTTGGCCGCGACTTCCTGTTCGGTCGCCTGGGGCGCGGCAGGGAATTCCGTTTCCGTCACCCTGTCGAGTCCGTATGCGTAGCGAGTCATCTCGATGTTGCGTCCAAGGTACCGCTCCTCGCGCGACAGCTCGTTGGGTTGCACGATGAAGCGCTGAATGAACGACGGGTAGACCGTGCTCACGACCGAAGCGACGACCCAGATAGCGATTGCCCCGGCCGGAAGCACGACGCCGCCGCGCCAAAGCCCGATGGCGACCAGGCAGGCAGCCGCGGCTGCAACCGCCATCCGGAAGTAGAGCATGGGCAACGTCGCGTGCAGGTCCGTGTAGAAGGCGCCCACATCGGGACCCCTGGTTGAGTAGACAAGTCCGAACCGGTCGAAGTAGTAGCGACCGATGAAGACCGCGAGAAAAAGGAGGACGAGCCCGGACGCGTGGAGCTTGATCCAGCGGGGTGCCTTGATGTCGAACAGGTGGCGCATGATGGGCCGCGGCGCGTCGATGCGAAAGCCATAGAGGACTGCCCGCAGGGCGTAGACCGCGACGGTGGCCACCGTCGTGACGGCAAGGACGGCCAACAGCCAGTCCAGAACGAATCTGTAGACGGGCAGGCGGAATACGTAGAAGCCAAGATCGCGGTGAAACTGGGGGTCCTGTCTGCCGAACGATTGCGAATTCGTGAAGAGAAGGATGTCCTGCCAGTGGGCGGCCGCCGTCGTGCCAAAGCTGACTGCCGCCACGATGGCCGACACAGCGGCGATGGTCGTCAGTGCGCGCCGCGCCGTCTTTGACTGCATGGCGTCGAACAGCCCCTGCAGCTCGGGGCTGACCTCGAATGCCGGATCGTCTGCCGCAGGCGCCAGCCGGCGCGCCAAGACCAGGTTGGCGCCGATCACCCCGAGCGAGGCGGCGGCACCGGCCGCGAACAACCAGACCTGCGTCGTGATCCGCGTGAGGTAGACCGATTCGTAGCCGACGCCCTGGAACCAGAGCACGTTCTCGGCGATGTCCTTGCCAACATCCATCACGACGAGAAAGGCGACGGTTCCCGCGACTGCGAGCCCGGCCTTCAGCCACTTCCTCGTCGGGCCCTTGTCGAGATCCCTGCCAAACGGAAACCGAAGGCCGGGCGGTAGCGGACCGAGCGGTCCCTCCCCGCTGGAACCGTGAGCCATGGGTCACATCCTTGTCGGCCGCTTTGCGGAACCGAAGTCGCAGCAACGCGCACGATCAACGGCCGCTTGCGGTACCGATTGAGTCTACGTCTCCCGGCTAGTCTTGTCCGGGCGACGCTCACGAGTTTAGCGCTCCGGACTGCACGCTGAGGATCTTGACGCTCCGGCTGTGTTGCTGTCCGTTGTGGCGGCTCTCAGCCGCATGCTAGCCTGAACGCCGGGCCAGGGCGGGTCGCCGATCTGGGATGGGCACAAGAGACCGCGTGCGGTCAGCACGCGACCCTCGGGGGAGTCAATGCGCAGAGTCCGGGATGGCGATTCGGTCACGCTCCACCTGGTGGCACGACTCGCGAGCAGTGGGGAAGTGATCGACGCGACGCGCGATGCTGGACAGCCGCTGTCCTTTGTTGTTGGCAGGCACGCCGTTGTTAGGGGCCTCGAAGATGCGGTGATCGGGCTCGCCCCGGGCGAATCGCGCACTGTCTTCGTGGAACCCGAGCGTGCCTTCGGACCCCGAGATGAACGACTGGTGATGGAGATTGAGCGCGATCGGATCCCGGCCGAAGCCGAGGTCGGCGACCTCCTGCGGGTCGACAACAGACCTGTCTCTCTGGTGGAAGTCACAGGGTCATTCGTGGTTGTCGATGGCAACCACCCGCTCGCCGGACAGGCGCTCACGCTGGACGTTGAGCTTGTCGAGATAGCCGGGGTCTGATCGCAGGCGAGTTCCGGTCCACGAGTCCGTCCGGCGGCGCCTGCGCCACCGTCGTCCGCCACCCCTCTGATGCTTCCGGCGTTTGACAGGCGATTGCCCAGCGGAAACAATCCGTTGGCGAATCTGGCTGGAGGAGTCTCTCTTGAAAGCTGCAGTAATGTATGGAGTCGGGCAGCCCCTTGTGATTGAGGACGTTCAGGTGGACGAGCCCCGAGCGGGCGAAGTCCTCGTCAGGACCAGTGCGAGCGGCGTGTGTCACTCGGACCTCCACTTCATGGAGGGTTCGTATCCGACTGCTCTACCCATCATTCTCGGTCACGAATCAGCGGGCGTCGTCGAGAAGGTTGGCCCGGGCGTGACGCGCGCCAAGCCGGGCGACCGCGTGGTCATCGCATTTGTGACCTCTTGCGGGAACTGCGACTTCTGCGTGACTGGGAGGCCATTCCTCTGCTCGGGCAGCGGGAAGCTCGGCCGCGGCGATCGCCTGAAGCTCGGCGGCAATCCAATCGCCCAGTTCGCGAACATGTCCGCATTCGCGGAGTATCAGCTTGTCAGCGAGAACGCGTGTGTCCAGGTTCCCGATGGCGTGCCAATGGAAGTCGCCTGCCTCGTCGGTTGCAGCGTGATGACCGGCGTCGGGGCCGTGTCGAACACCGCGAAAGTGCCGGTGGGCTCGACCGTCGCCGTGGTCGGCTGCGGTGGCGTGGGGCTGAACGTCATCCAAGGTGCGGTTCTGGCGGGGGCTGCGCGAATCATCGCCATCGACGTCTTCGAAAACAAGTTGGCTGCTGCACAGGAGTTTGGTGCCACCGACGTTGTCGACGCTACCAAGGATGACCCGGTCGGGAAGGTGTTGGGTATGACCGGGGGTGGGGTCGATTTCGCCTTTGAGGCCATCGGTTTGGCGAAGACCGCGGAGCAGTGCTTCAACATGACGAAGGCAGGCGGACGAGCCGTGGTCGTCGGCATGATCCCGGTGACGCAGATGGTCTCCGTTCCGGGCGCGATGTTCCTACGCGAAAAGGGCATTGTCGGCAGCTTCTATGGCTCCACGCGGCAGACCCACGATATGCCATGGCTGATGGAACTCTACCGCCAGAAGCGCCTGAAGATCGACGAACTCATCACACGACGCTACACCCTCGGACAGATCAACGAAGCCTACGACGCACTCAAGAAGGGCGAGGTCAACCGCAGCGTCATCGCCTTCGACTAGTTCCGGGGCCCATGCAGTTTGAAACCCGCCAGGTAGAGGCAGATGGCACTGTCACTGTGCCCTTGCGGTCGCGTCTCTCCTCCCGAAGGCGCCGGACCGGGCGCCAGTGCTGGGTCTCGCAGGTGTGGGCATCTGCCCCTTTGCGGCGAACCGCGTAGAATCCTGCCCCGTGACACGGCTCCCGCTCGAAGGCATACGCGTGTGCGACCTGACCTGGATCGTTGCAGGTCCCACGGCGACTCGCTTCCTCGCCGACTTCGGTGCGGAGGTCATCCGCGTCGAACACGGGCAGGCGGTCGACGCCATCCGCTTCAGTCGTCCGCTCGGGGGTGATCACCCTACGCTCAACAACTCCGGCTTCTTCAACTACTTCAACCGGAACAAGAAGAGCATCCTCCTGAATGTGCGTCACCCGGACGGGATGGAGATCCTGAAGCGCCTCATCGCCGCCAGCGACGTGGTGATCGAAAACTTCTCCAGTCGTGTGATGAGCTCGTGGGGACTCGACTACCCGCAGCTTCGCGAGATCCGCGAGGACATCATCTACTGCTCGGTCTCCGGCTTCGGCCACAGTGGCCGCGACAAGGGCTTCATCACGTGGGGTCCAACCGCCCAAGCTCTCAGCGGCCTCACATTCATGTCGGGCCTGCCGGGAAAGCCCCCGGCAGGATGGGGCTATAGCTACATGGACCACACGGCGGGATACTACGCGGCCATTGGCATCATGATGGCGCTTCACCATCGCCGCCGGACGGGCGAAGGCCAACACGTCGACCTCTCCCAGGTTGAAGCGGGCATTGTGCTCGGCGGCCCAGCCATCCTCGACAGGACTGTGAACGGCCGCTCGTGGCGTCGCGCCGGAATGCCCCCCGGGAACCGCGCCTGGGAACCCGCGTTCGCTCCACACAACACCTATGCCTGCACCGGCGATGATCGCTGGATTGCGGTCGCCGTAGTGAACGAAGCGGAATGGCAAGGCCTGGTCCGTGCCATGGACGAACCGGAGTGGGCGGCCGAACCGCGGTTTGCCTCGAATGCTGGCCGCCTCGCGAACCAGGACGAACTCGATGCCCGAATCGAGGCCTGGACAAGCGAACTCGAGGACTACGAAGCCATGGAAATCCTCCGCGCGGCTGGCGTCCGGGCCGGCGTCTGCCAGGCTCCGAGCGACCGGGCGACGCGAGACCCCCAACTCGCGGCTCGCAATTGGTGGCACACCCTTCCTCACGCCGAACTCGGCGAGTCCGAATACGACGGGGTTGTCCCGAAGCTCTCCGCCACGCCCGGCTCCCTCCGCGCTGCGTCGCCCCTGCTCGGCGAGCACACGCAGGATGTGATGCGGATGGTCCTTGGCATGTCTGAAGCCGAGATAGACCGCCACGAAGCAGCCGGGGTCTTCATGTGACCGGTCCGCTCATCGGCATCAGGGTCGTCGAGCTTTGCGACGAGCTCGGCCAACTCGCTGGCAAGCTCCTTGCCGACATGGGCGCGGACGTCATCAAGGTCGAGCCCCCGGAAGGCTCAACGGCCCGCGCCATCGGCCCGTTCGTGAAGGACATCCCGGGCCCAAACCGCTCGCTCAACTTCTGGTACCACAACACCAACAAGCGCTCTGTTGTCCTCGACCTCCAGTCCGAACCAGACCGCGAAGCGCTCCGGCGCCTCGTCGCCACCGCGGATCTGGTGATCGAATCGAACGCTCCGGGGTATCTCGCGTCTTTGGGTCTGGGGCACGACGAGCTCCGGGCCCTGCGCCCCGACGTCATCATGTGCGCCATCACCCCGTTTGGTCAGGACGGCCCGTGGGCCGGTTGGAAGACGTCTGATCTCGTCGCCCTCGCGCTCGGAGGGCCCATGCGCATGAACGGATACGATCCGGAGGACGCAGACGGCGCCCCGCCGATTCGTGGTCATGGTGACCAGGGGTACAACACTGCCTGCCACTTCGCGACGATGGGCATCCTCGCCGCGCTCCTCCATCGTGACACCACCGGCGAAGGCCAGTTCATCGACTGCTCGATGCACGAGGCGTTGAGCTGCACAGTTGAGGTTGGCATGCCCTACTGGTTCTACAAGCGCATCGACGTCGTTCGCCAGACAGGACGGGCTGCTGCTGCACGCCGCACCGAACGTTGGCTCTATAAAGCAAGGGATGGTCGTGACCTGATTCTCTTCGGTGTCGGTCGCGACAACGAAAGCTGGGCGAAGCTGAAGCAGTGGTATCAATCGAGGGGATTCGGCCTGCAGTTCGATGATCCGCGGTTCGACGATCCCCGGCGTCGCCAGGCCGGCCGGGGCAACCAGGAAGCCGAGGAGATCATGGCCGAGACGGAGCGGTTCATCGCCGTGCACGACTCCGACTACATCTATCGGGGCGGACAGGGGCTCGGTCAGGCCTGGGGCACGGTCCGCTCTCCCGACGAAACACTCGATGATCCGCACCTCTGGGACCGTGGCTTCTTCGTCCTCACGACTGGCGAGGGCCTTGACGGCGAGGCTGCCATGCCCGGGCCGCCCTACGTCTTCAGTGCTACTCCGTGGGAGCTCCGGCGGCCCGCACCGAAGCTGGGAGAGCACACGGCCGAGGTTCTCGCCGAACTGCACTGATGGCGATGGCCGCCGAATCGGTGGAGACCATCCCGTAGAGGTGCCCCTGAGAAGTGTGAATCTTGGCACAAGTAGTGGTTGCCTGTGCCAGATTGGTAGTACCCTGACCCGCGCCGCTGGCAAGCGACAGGGCTCGCCGTCTCGCACCGGCGGGAGCAAGGAGACATGGCTATGACGACTGCCGTCCGCTACCCGCTGAATGCCTCCATCTACGAGGCGCTTCGCGGCAGGCCCGACGCGCTGGTGCGCCTTCAGGAAGCTGGCCTGACGCGTGATCACCTGGAGTACCGGCTCTGCGATGCAGCCCGGATGCTTGGAGTCCCTGCTGAGCGGCTAGTCGAGACTCTGCTGCGAGATCCGGAGGTTGAGCTAATCCACGGACAGGGCCCGCTTGCTTCGATGTCTGCCTACGGAATGGAGACGACCTGACCGGGCTGGAGGTTTCTGCAGCTCGGATCAAGCCCGTTCAGGGCGATGAGCTTATTCAGGTCCACGCCGTAGGCCTTCGCGATTTCGTCGCAGGTGTCCCCGGACTGCACTTTGTAGGTCTTGCCGCTCGGTTTGGCCGTCGCCGTGGCCGATCCCCCGCTTGTCGTCCCCGAGCCTCCTGTCGACCCGCTTGGGATGCGCAGCACATCCCCAGCGTGGAGGTTCGAGCAATTCGCATCGATTGTGCGATTGGCCGTCATCAGGGCAGCCGCAGTTATGCCGTATTGCGCGGCGATGCTGCCGCAAGTGTCGTTTGGCTTCACCGTGTAGCTGCCTGACCCAGAGGCGGGCGTTCCGCTTCCCGTCACAGAGCCGGGTGTCAGCCCGGGCGCGATGATTACGTCGTTCCGAATCTGGTAGGTGAGCGTGTTACCAATGGGGGTCGAACTTGGAACCTTGGCAGGGTCCGTGATTCGCTGTCCCTTTCCGGCGTTCTTGTCGCCCGACCCGCCGCCGCACGCCGCAAGCAACAGCGCGCCGACGACAACGACGGCACCAAGCATGATCCACGGACGCCGGTTCATCCTCTTCATGCTAGGAGCGTGCCTAGCGTTGGGCAACAGCACCGAGCAAGTCCCGGATCGTGGCGTAGGCGAGATCGCCGACTCGGTCCAGCTCGACGACATCGATCGACGCCGCAACATCCCTGGGCGAGTGGATGTTCGCGAATTCGCCGGAAGTGAAGAAGACGACGGAAACGCCTGCGTCGCGGAACGACTGGTGATCGCTCCCGGCGTTCGCTGGGAGCTCCGCGGCGAGTGCCGGGATACCGAGTTGGGTCGCCAGCCTCACGGCCCGCTGAACGGGATCCGGCGAACCGATGACGGCGACACCCGCGCCTATCCCGGTCACGTCGAGGTTCACCATCACCCGCGGTAACGTGCCCGCTTTCTTCATCTGTTCGACCAGTGCGTGACTGCCGTAGAGACCCGATTCCTCGCCGCCGAAGGTAGCAAAACACAGTCCCGCGTCGAGTCCGTCGGCTGCGAACGCGCGCGCCAACTCCAGCACTGTCGCGGAACCGCTGGCGTTGTCGTTCGCCCCGGGTGCGCCGGCAACGGTGTCGTGATGACCGCCAACAAGAACGTTGCATGTCGAACCCGCCGCTGGACGCGCGATGAGGTTGGATGAGTGGGTGCTCTTTGTGACCGGCGAGTCGATCCCGATCTGGGCGCCCGCCTTGGCGGCCAGCTTCAGGGTAACGCCGTCGAGTTGCGACACTCCGACCACGGGGAAGACAGCGGGCTTCTGGAGATCCCCGCTGAACGTGCCGTCGTCGTTGTTCGCGACCACGAGACCTACAGCGCCGGCCGCGCGCACGTTGTCGTACTTCTCTGCAAAGCGAAGCAAGCCGCGATCAGCAATGGCGATGGCGCCTGCGAGCGACCGGCCGCCGATGCCCGCCAGGTCGGCGAGCCCGACGTAGACCGCCCGGCCGCTGACTTCTCCCCCGGCGCTTCCGGCCAACGAGAACGCGGCGATCTGGGAGCCGCCGTAGACAACGGTTGCGGGCTGGAAACGATCACCTTCGAAGTCAAACCCCTGCAGTTCCACGGCGTACCCATACGCCTCCAGCTGTCCACGGATGTAGTTGATGGCTGCCTGCTCCGCTGCCGAGCCCGAGACCCGCGGCCCGATGGTGTCGGCGAGGAACTGGATGTGCGTCAGCGTTCTGGCGCCCTCGTGCGAAGCGGGGCCGAGCCCCGACGAGGAGTCGGTCGCTGTGGGTGTCGGCGGTGGCCCGGCAGTTGCCGCTGGCGTCGCAGCGCCAGTTGGCGGTTGCGCTGTGGTTGCGCCGGCGGTCGGAGATGGGGCGGCGGTGGAGGTGGCCGTCGTTGCCCGTGTCTGCGTTGTCGCGGCTGGCGCGGTACGGGTGGGCGAGGGCGGCGTGAACAGCGAAGTGGTGCTGTCCGCTCCGCCTGCACACGAAGCTGCGAGCGCTCCTGCGACGACCACCAGGGTGGTGCCGAGAGTGAGAGTGATGATTCGCATGCCGATGACCGCCCCTTTGCCGCGCAAGAGCGCGTAGCTCGCTAGCGCCGGAAGACCCGCTTGAATCGTTCCAGGAGGCCCGGGCTCACCGGATCGTATTCGATGTAACGGTCGCGCCAGAACGCACCCCTTGGCGCCGCCGTCCTGGTGGGAGCCTGCCGAAAGAACGAGGACAGGAACGCCCCGAGGAACAGCACGACGCCCGCGAATGAAACCCAGATCAGGGGTGAGGCAGCACTTGCCAGCACGAGACCGCCCACCACCAACCCGGCACCCGCGAACATGACGCTCGTAGAACTGATACCGCCCCGTGATCGCCCCCGCGAGCGCGACGGTCTTGGCGGCTGGTGCCGCTTCGTCTTCTTGCGAGACAGGATGGAGATCGGCTTGTTCTCAGCCTCGGGCGGGAGCTCGGTGTCGAGCTTTGCGAGGATCTCTTCGATTTCGCGTTCTACTCTGTCTGGCATCGCTGCGTCACCTCTCACAGTAGGCTATCGGCTGCGGGATCGTCGATGTCCTCCCTGGAGCCTTCCTCTTACTTTACGCACGACACCATCCGAGACGGCCGGTCCCAGCTTGCCGTGTGGCCTCAAGTTCGACCGTGCGTATCATTCCAACCAACAGGGTCCGCGAGGAGACGCCAATGACAACCGCCATTGAATTCACCGGGAACTTCGAGGACCTCTCGACCGACATGGGTTTCCAGTTCAAGTTCAACTGCGAACGATGCGGAAGCGGTTTCATGAGCAGCTTCCAGGCGAACAAGATCGGCATGGCAGGTGGCTTCCTGCGCAGCGCATCCGGATTCCTGGGAGGTGCGCTCGGGACCGGCGCGGACTCGGCCTACGAAGTCCAGCGCGCCGTCGGCGGCAAGCAGCACGACGGTGCCCTGCGCAAGGCGGTCGACGAGATCAAGCCGCTCTTCCTCCAGTGTCGGAACTGTGGCGACTGGATGTGCAAAGAGATCTGCTGGAACGGCAATGCGAAGATGTGCAAGGCATGCGCGCCAATCGCTGAGGAAGTCGAGACACGCGTCCGCGCCCAGTTCGTCGAGACCCAGGTAAACAACGATACCTTCCTCGAAGAGAACATCCGCATGAGCGCGAAAGGGAAGGAGGTGGCTGCGAAGTGCTCGAATTGTGGAAACCCCACCCAGGGAAAGAAGTTTTGTCCTTCGTGTGGCACGCCTGCCGCCGTTGCGGCAGCGGCCTTCTGCGGCCAGTGCGGAGCAAAGTCGGCCCCGGGCGCGAAGTTTTGCGGTGAATGCGGTGGCAAGCTCGGGGCGTGACCGACAGGCGAGAGTCTGGCAGGGATGCTCAGATCCTCGATTCGGGCTCGTTGCTCAATGCCAGCAGAGCCTCGGGGAGAGCCAGCCTGGCCCATCGCTCATACATCGCCCCGGACGGGTGGAGCCCATCGCCCGCGAGCAATGCTGAGTCGCTTCCCGCCATGCGCGACTCAGGTGTGACATCGACGTACCTTGCCCCTGCGCGGGCAGCCTCGTCGTGGTTCGCGGCGTTGAATGCGCCGATCTCCAGCGATATGCGAGACTGCTCCCGGCCTTCCGCGAACGGCGTCACGCTCCAATCGGGGATGGAAAGCACGATGACCCGGCGACTGTCGCCACCCGCGAACCCCACCGCGAGGTCGAGGAGGCCGCGGAACTCGCCCCTGTATGCCTCCGGAGAGAGGCCCCGATACTGGTTGTTCACCCCGACGAGGAGAGAGACGAGGCCATACGGTCCTCGGGGGGCCGCCTCCCGGATGGCAGTCAGCAGTTCATCTGTCGTCCACCCGTCCCGGGCCACATACTCCGGCGCAGCGACATTGACCATGTTCGTGAGCAACAACTGGACGAGTTGGGACGGCCAGCGCTCGTTCTCCAGGACGCCAGTGCCGATGGTGTAGGAATCCCCGAGGGCCAGATACCGCATGAGTGCCACTGTGCGTCGGCTCGTGAGCTCGGACGACCGAGCTGACGCCGGCCGGCGTCGCGCGCCGCGTCCACCACCCCCAGCACCCTGGCAGGACCAGGGATGCCCGCGAGGATGAAATTCGGCTGCTCGCCGGCCGTCTGGCAGCGCAGGTCTCCGAAGTCGAACGCTGTCTGCAGGATCCCTTCCCGCACCACGGCGATGTCCTCGATGTCGACAAGGTCGGCCGAGGCCATGCGGTGGTGGAACCAGTGGCGCCTGAGAGAATCGATGATCCGCTGATTCGAGACGACCCAGATGTCGTGGTTGTAGCGGTACCAGGTGAAGTAGCCCCGAACGAGCCAGTACCCGCCCCACAGCACGGCCAGAACCAGGGCTATCCGGCCGCTTGCCCCGCCGAGACCGGCGATCCTCCCCACGAGTACGACCAGCAGCAGGATTGGCACGAGACCAGCGAGACCGGCGGCAACGACCTTCGACCAGAGGTACAGCCAGTGACGCCGGCAGAACAGCAGCACCGACTCATCGCCCTGGAGGTCAAACGGAAGGTTCATGGGATCGCTCCTCACGGCTCATCGCCGGGCGGCGGCGGGATGTTCTCGTAGTAGGGAATGACGGCTTCTCCCGGGACGGACGAAGGCCCCGCCATGAAGCCCATGACGGGGTGGACGATGTCGGGCGCGATCTCGATGTTGACAACAGCAGGCAGCCCCGAATCGACAGCGCGCT
>CAZCDK010000032.1:0-20287 GCA_964497285.1 uncultured Anaerolineaceae bacterium
GCAGAGCAACGTGCGGTAATGGAGGCTGGCGCACCCCGGGGGTCGCCGCCAGCCTCCGGCGGGAATCAGGCCTTTGCGCTCGCCCCGGCTGCCGTGGGCGCGAGCCCGAGTTGCTGGAGCATCGTCATCATGTCGAAGTACTCGCGTTCGGCGACGATCTTGCCGTCGCGAACCTCGATGACGTTGCAGACAGGGATGTTGACCTGGCGCCCCGTGGGGGCCATGCCCATCAGTTCGCCCTTGTGGGTTCCGCGGCCCGTGAACTCGAAGATCGACATATTCGCGCCGCAGGCGTAGACGTTCTTCAGGTCCATGCGGCCGTCCGGGAAAGCGCTGGCGAACATCTGCGCGATGGCCATCCCGGCGTCGATGCCCGGCTGCACCTTCCCGTCGCCACCCGTATACGAGTAGTCCTTGTGCATCAGTTCGCGGATGTGTGGCCAGTCACGTCGGTTCCAAGACTCAACGAAGTCTCGTGCGATTGCGGTCGGATCTGCCATTGTCAAACTCCCTTTCTCGCCGTCAGCGGCGTCCCTGCGGTTTGTGCGGATTGAAACCGACTACCACTGAATAAACTGTGGTAACAGGCCCATCGGGCGTATGCTACGACAGCCTGTCAAGCGATCGCGCGAGTCCTAAACACTTCGGGCTACCCCCGGGCGGCGAGCGATGATGACGGGGCGGAGCAAGCAAGGGCAAACAGCATGGCGGCAGTGATAGCGAGCGGGATCGAGCCGATGGCGTTCGAAGGCGAAGTGGAAGCCGGCCTGGCTTCGCTTGGTGGCGCAATGACGAAGGCGTTGGAGGCCGGGACATGAAAACCGGCAAGGTTGTGGTCGAAAACCATGCGGACGGCTACGTCGCCTACCCGCTCGGCATCGAGGGCGGCGTGGTCGGCCAGGGCGAAACGTACGAGGAGGCGCTGGCGGACGTGCGCTCGGCGCTGGCGTTCCACCTCGAGAGTCTTGGCGCCACGGCTGTCCACAGTCAGTCGGTGATCGAGGTCTTCGTGGCCGAGGGGACGCTGGGCATTCCGTGAGCGAATTCCCGCCGATGCACCGAGGCGGGATGCGTGCGCTCGAACGCCCGGGATTCGAATTGGTGCGAGCGCGCGAGCACGCGTCCCTGGCCCGCGAGAACGCCGATGGCACCAGGACCACGTTGACCCTCCCGATCCGCGAGACTCATCCGCCTACCGGGATGTCCAGCGAGATTGGCGATGTTCGGCGGCCGGTGATGGCGACCAGCCTCCTCGGCGAGCAGCGACAATCGCAAGGCGGTGCGGCATTGCCGCAAGGGAGGGGTGAGAAGTCACCGCATCTAGTCGCGAGGAAACATTCCCGGAGGCGGGAGAAGTGGGGCGCAGGTTAGGAGGCATCCGGGGGATTGCCGGAATCGCCCGCGGTTTCGCGGCGGATTGTGTCGAGAGTGGGCGTGCGCTGACGGTCAGCGGGGTCGTTCCAGCCCTTGAACCTCGGTGGGCGCTTCTCGGCGAAGGCGCGACGCGACTCCATCAGGTCCTCTTTGGCGCCGTGGTCGCGCAAGCGGGAGGCGAGGCGTTCGAGTTCTTCGGGGACACGGGGGCGCATGGCCCGCATCATGACGAGGGTGTTGACGCGGGAGGCCGGGGGGAGGGTGAGCAGGTGGGCGGCCATTTCGTGCGCGGCGGGCATGAGTTCGTCCGGTTCGACGAGCCGGTTCAGGAACCCGAGTTCGTAGAGCCGCTGGGCCGGGAAGCGGTGGGCGAACGCCATTTCGGTCGCCACGGTGTGTGGCAAGCCGCCGGTGTGGCCGTGCTGGTAGCCGCCCAGCAGCCAGCGCTTGGCCTCGGACATTTCGAACACGGCGGAGGGAACCGCGAGGCGGAGGTCGGCGCGCTCAGCGAGCATGAACCCGCCGCCCATGGCGTAGCCGTTGATGGCGGCGATGACGGGCTTGTCGATGGTGCCAGCGTTGTAGGGGTCGTCCAGCGAGAGGGAGGAAAGGCCGGGCGCACCGCGTCCGAGCGATTCCTTCATGTCTTCGCCGGCGCAGAAGGCGCGCCCGGTACCGGTGAGGATGGCCACTTCGAGGCCGCTACTGTCCCGGAACGCACACCACGCCTGCGCAAGGGCGACGCGGAGTTCTCCACCGAGGGCGTAGCCGAGCTCGGGGCGGTTCAGGCGGCAGACGACGACGCCGTTCTTGATTTCGGTCTCGACGATGGCCACTGAGGTACTCCTGGGTGGTGCCCGGGCGGACGGGCATCAGCATAGCGCGCAGAGAGGGAGGAGGGAGGAGGGAGGAGGGGAGGAGAAACGAATGGCCAAAGGGCTTGGCTCGAAGTAGTTCGGACGCCGGGCGCTTGCCAATGGGCCTGCCTCGGATTGGGGGCGGAACGGGTGGGGAATGGTGGTGTAGACTCGGGTGCATGTCGAATGGGGAGCTGGAGCCACGGCGATCGGCGTTCACGGGGATGCGCGTCCTCGATTTCACGGTGGCGCAGCAGGGGCCGTTTGCCACGCTCTTGCTGGCGGACATGGGCGCGGAGGTGATTAAGATCGAGCCTCCCGGGGGCGAGATGGGCAGGGCCACCGGGTTGGGGCCCGATGGCTTCTCTTCGTACTTCGAGGGCCACAACCGGGGCAAGAAGAGCATGACGCTCGACCTGAAGAAGCCGGAAGCGATCGAGGTCGTGCGACGGCTCGTGCCGGCGACCGACGTTGTCGTTGAGAACTTCCGCCCGGGGGCAATGGAGCGGCTTGGCCTCGGGTACGAGCAGTTGAAGCCGCTGAAGCCGGACCTCGTCTACGCGTCCGCGTCGGCATGGGGACGGGAAGGGCCATGGGCGGGCAGGCCGGGCTACGACCATGTTGCCCAGGCACTGAGCGGCGTGATGTACGAGCAGGGGGAAGGTCCGGGAGGCGAACCGCAGGCGCTGATCGGCGGGTTTGCGGACCAGATTGGGGCGATGCTGCTGGCGTTCGGCGTCGCGGCGGCGCTGGTGGTGCGCGAACGTGAGGGGATCGGCCAGCACATCGACGGGTCGCTCATCGGTGGCATGGTGGCGATGCAATCAAAGCAGTTGGTCGAGTTCCTGCGCACGGGGAAGCAGAGCGGGTTCCAACGCCGGCGAGCGGCCACCTACACCAACTATGAGTGCGCCGACGGGAAGCACATCGCGATCGCGGCGAATTCACAGGAGTTCTGGGTGCGCATGTGCGAGGCGCTGGATGCGCCGGCGTTGGAGTTGGACCCGCGGTTTGCGAATCCGTGGGGCCGGGCGCGCCACAAGGGCGAGTTGGTCGAGGAACTGGAGCGGATCTTCAAGACGCGACCGATGGAGGCGTGGCTGGAACCGCTAGCGCGGGCGGATGTTCCGCACGCACCGGTGCTTGACTATGCGGGCATGGCGGAACTCCCGCAGTACTGGGCGAACGACTACCTCGTGGAGATCGACACGCCGCACCTGGGGCGGATGCGAGTGCCGGGGCCGCCGATCCACATGAGCGCGACGCCGCCGCGGGTGCAAGGGGCGGGTCCGATCCTGGGGATGCACACGGAGGAGGTGCTCCTGGCGGCCGGGTACACGTGGCCGGAGATTGAGCGATTGAAGGAAAGCGGCGCGATCCGGACGGCATGAGATCCGATGGTGGCGTTCGGATCGGATTCGTGGGGTGTGGCCGGTTGGCGGCGTCGCTCTCGATGGCTCTGGGGCAGGCGGGCTACACCGTGGAGGCTGTTGCCGACCGGGACGGCGACGCTGCGAGGAGGCTTGCAGGGCGATTGGGCGACACCGCACGTCCGGTTGGGTCGCCGGCGGAGGTGGCCAAGGCTTCGGACCTAGTCTTCCTCGCGGTGCAGGACAGCGCGATTGCGGAGGTGGCTGCGGGCGTGTCTTGGGAGAAGCGGCACTTCGTTGTCCACTGCAGCGGCGCCGTCGGGCTCGATGCGCTCGAACCAGCGGCGGCGGCCGGGGCGACCACCGGTTGCCTGCATCCGTTGCAGTCGTTTCCTTCGCTCGAACCTGAACCAGAGCTGGTCCAGGGCATCGCGTGCGGAATCGAGGGGCACGAGCCGCTCGGGAGCCTGCTGGCGGAGATAGTCACAAGGGTTGGGGCGCGCGCGTTTCGGCTGGAGGGAGTGAACCGGCCGCTCTACCACGCGGCGGCAGTGTTCGCGAGCAACTACGCGATCGCGCTCGTGGGAGCGGCCGGGCGGACGTGGGCGCTGGCCGGGCTGCCGGCGGGGCTGGCTCGCGAGGCTCTGGCGCCGCTCCTCGCGTCGGTGGTCGGAAACGTCGCCCGGATGGAGCTGGGAGAGGCGCTCACGGGGCCGGTGGCACGAGGCGACGTGCGGACGGTCGAGGCGCATCTTGGTTCGCTGGCTGCTGAGCCGTCGCTGGAGGACCTGTACCGGTTGCTTGGTCGCGAGCTACTCCGGTTGGATGGTCCCGCCGATCCGGCAGCACGGGAGCGGTTGCGTCAGCTACTCGGAGAGGTCCGCTGACGTGGGAAACGATGCGGGCGCCGCGAAGCGAGACGATTCGCTGCCTGCGACGCGGGCAGTGGCGCTCCCATCGGGCCGGGGCCAGATCCGATGCATGTACGACCTGGCGACCGGGCCCGAGTCAGCGGTGATCATGGTGGGTGGTGGTGACGGGGGCCTGGACGGTCCCGCGGAGAAGCTGTACCCGGATCTAGCACAGGATCTCCAGGGTTGGGGCACTGGCGCGTTGCGGCTGGACTTCCGGATTCACCGGTTTCCGGGCGACATCGAAGAGGCGGTTCACGATGTGCGGGAGGGAGTGCGGTTCCTGACCGGGGAAGGCTACCGGCAGATCGGACTGCTCGGGCACTCCTTCGGCGGGGCGGTGATGATCGAGGCGGCGGCGGATGACAAGAGCGTCGCCTCGGTGGCAACGCTGGCAACACAGACGGCAGGGGCCCAGCGCGTGGCAGAGCTGGCGCCGCGGCCAATCCTGCTGGTGCACGGGTTGGCCGACGTTCGGCTCACGCCAGAGTGCTCGCGGCTGTTGTACCGGCTGGCAGGCGAGCCGAAGCGGCTGGTGCTGCTGGAAGGGGCGACGCACAGCCTGCGCCAGCGGCGCGAAGAGGTGCGCCGGTTGCTGGCGGACTGGTTTGCGGAGACGCTCGGCCGACGACCGGGTGGCTGATCGGCGAAGTGGGTCTACGGAACGTAGCTGTAGTCAGGATTCGGCGGCCCGCCCTTCGCGAACGTGAAGGTCTGGGTTGCCGGGGCGCCATTACCAAGAGCGCCGGCCTGGGGCGGGCCCTTGGTACCCAGGAGCTGGATCGTGGAGGCGCCGGTCGCTCTCCCGGTGACCGTGTACCCGGCCTGGCCTCCGCCGGGGCACTTGTGGAAGATGATCGAACCAGAGACGTACCCCGCGCCGTCCTGGGTGAGGGACACGCTCCACCGGAACTGCGGACCATCGCTGTTGCATTCGTAGCTGCTGTGCCAATTGCCAGTCCAATTGGTGAACGCGGTTGTCGGTGTGGGCGACGGAGTTGGGGTGGAGGTGGGAGTCACCGGCGTTGCCGTTGCGGTGGGTGTCACGGGAGTGGCGGTGGAACCGGGTGGTGGGGTGTTGGTCGGGGGGGCTTTGGTGGCGGTAGCCTGGCCGGGTGTGGATCCCGCGGTCGTGGCCGAGGGCGAAGCGGCGGCCGGGCTGGCGGAAGCGCTGGCGGAAGGGCTGACCGACGGGCGAACGGACGGGGAGCTGGCGACAGGAGCTGAGGGGGAGCTGCCGGGGCTGGTGGAGGCGGAAGGCGAAGGCGAGCCGTCGCCTGGAGACTTGCCAGAGTCGTCGTCGCCCTGGGCCAGCACGCACCAGCCGAGGAGGCCCGCCGCGACGGCGGCAACGATCACGAGTGCGGCGAGCTGCTTCCACGCCGTGGGGAGGCAGCCGCGGCCCGCGGGCTGGGGGCCAGCCTCGACGGGAGGCGGTGGATCAATGGGCCTTCCAACCTGGGGTGGCGTGGGTGACGGGTCGGATTGAGGGGAGTCGTCCGGCGGACGCGAGGTCATTTGGCTATCCTGGCCCAAGAGTTGTCCGGCTCTGCCTGACTGGTTGTACAGGAGGGAGGGCCGTCCGGTCCAGCGAGAGAGGCAAACGGAAGACGGCCGTTGGCTGTTTTGGCCGGGATGGGCTAGGCTCCGGGAAGCTCACCTGAGGCGTGGCGCATGGCAGCAACGCTTTCCGTACAGACGCCGGGCGGCCCCCGGACGTTTCCCGTTGCCGGGACGCTCGCGATCGGACGGGCCCCGGACAACGATGTCGTGCTTGAGGGCATCGACGTGTCGCGCCACCATGCGTCGCTGGCGGCGGGTCCGCTTGGGCTGGTCTTCATCGATCTGGGGAGCGCGAACGGGTCGACGGTGAACGGGCGAGAGGTCGAACCGCGAGTTCCGACGCCGGTGAGGCCGGGCGACACGATCATGGTCGCGGACTGCAGGCTCGAAGTGACCGACGGGGCAGCGTCCGCGGCTGCCGCCACACGACCGGGCACAGGGGCCGGGATGGCGACGGTGGTGGCGCCAGCGGGACTTCCCGGGGGACGTGGACCGCAGGCGACGGTCTTCGCGGCCATGAACCCGCGGCTGGAGATTGTCACGACGGCGGGCACGCGCGAGGTGAAGCTGGAAGGAAACGAGATTACGCTCGGTCGAGATCCGGGGAACCAGATCGTGGTGAACGCAGAAGTGGTTTCGCGGCGTCACCTGGTGCTGCGGCGATCGGGGACGACGTACACCGCCCAGGATCTCGGCGCGACGAACGCGGTGCGCATCGGGGGCGTGCCGATCACGACGCACGTGCTGCGCGACGGCGATGTCATGGACATCGCCGGACAGGTGGCTATTCGTTTTCTCCTGCTGGCGGCGGCACCGGAACTCGTGCAGGACCAGGAGTTGGCGCTTGACCGGCGGAAAGTGCTCACGGTGGGGCGCGCGGAAGGCTGCGACCTGCGATTGGCACACCCGACCGTTTCGCTACACCATGCGCGGATCTCGCCGGAGGGCAACCAGCGCCTCATCGAAGACCTCGGCTCGACGAATGGGACGTTCGTGAACGGGGTGCCGCTCGGACGGGGTGAGCGGCGAGCACTGACCCCCGGGGACGTGATCCAGGTGGGATCGGTGCGGCTGCACCTTGGTGATCGTGGCATCCGGCGGGAGAACCTTGACATCAGACTGACGGCGGTCCGGCTGAACCAGCGAATCAACGATCGGCTGAACCTGCTACAGGACATCTCGGTCGTGATTGAGCCTCAGGAGTTCGTGGCGGTAGTCGGAGTGAGCGGTTCGGGGAAGTCGACGCTGCTTGGGGCGCTCAGCGGATTGCGGCCCGCCACTGACGGGAATGTGCTGCTCAACGACACTTCGCTCTACGAGCACTTCGACGCATTCCGGACGACGTTGGGCTATGTGCCGCAGGACGACATCCTGCACAAGGACCTGCCCGTGGCGCGCGCCCTGGCGTACGCTGCGGAGCTCCGCCTGCCGGACGACACCTCGGAGGCGGAGCGAAACGAGCGTGTGAACGGGGTGATCAAGACGCTCGAGCTCGAAGAGCGCAAGGGGACGGCGGTGGGGGCGCTCAGCGGCGGCCAGCGAAAACGCGTGTCGATCGGGGCGGAATTGCTGACGCAGCCGGGGTTGTTCTTCCTCGATGAGGCGACGTCGGGACTCGATCCCGGTACCGAGGGGAGGCTGATGCAGCTGCTGCGGCGGCTTGCCGATGATGGCCACACAATCGTGCTCATCACCCACGCGACAAAGAACGTGATGCGCTGCGACCAGGTGTTGTTCCTGGCGAAGGGCGGGTTCCTTGCGTATTTCGGCCCGCCAGACCAGGCGCTGAAGTACTTCGAAGTCGAGGACTTCGATGGCATCTACGACAAGATCGAGCTGGAGAAGTCACCGCAGGAGTGGGCGGCGAAGTACGTGGGATCGGCGCAGTACCAGGAGTTCGTCGCGGGCCGGTTGAGTGGCTCCGTGGCGTTCCAACCCCCGGGATTCGCGGCCCCGGCGGTCCGAGCCTCATCGCCGACTGCGAGTCGTACGTCGTCGTCGATGAGGCAGCTTCGGGTGCTATCGATGCGGTACCTGGACCTGGTGCGGCGCGACAAGGTCACATTCGGGTTGCTGTTCCTGATCGCCCCGGTCCTTTCGTTGATCGACCTGGTGGCGTTCCCGGGGAACGTGCTTGACCTTCAGCGCGGGGTCGGCAACCGGTCGATGACGATGTTCTTCCTGGCGGCACTGATTCCGTTCCTGATCGGTTCGTTGACGTCCGTGCGCGAGATAGTGAAGGAGACGCCCATCTATTCGCGGGAGCGGGCAGTCGGGCTGGGGGTTTGGCCATACCTGGGATCAAAGATCTGGATCCTGTCGCTCTTCGCGATGTACCACGGACTGGTGCTCGTGACGGTGAAAGCGCTCAGGTTCGGCGGCCTTGATCTCACCGGGTTCATTGAGATGTACATCACCATCGCGCTGGCGGTGATTTCCGGGGTGATGTCGGGGCTTCTAATCTCGACCCTGACTCGGCGGGAAGAGCAGGCGATGATGCTGAGCATCGGCATCATCATCCTCCAGGTCGTCTTCTCGGGCGGTGTGGTGCCGATGTCGGACATCGGCCCGGCGGGCCCTGTGCTGAGCGGCGTGAACAGCACAGCGTGGGCATTTCGCGGCATCACCGCGGCGGCGGGAGTGACCACGGACGGGTGCGTCGGAGAAATGACGAATTGCGACATCCCAGGGATACCGGGGCTGGCTTCGGCGCCGGAGCGGCAACTGGCTTTCAAGGGACTGGATGCACAGTTCGGGGATGTCTTCAACTGGAGCGTCTTCAGCTGCTGGGCGGGTATGGCCACGATCCTGGTGGTTCTGGGCGTCGCGTTGTACTTCCTGCAACGTCGGAAGGACACGTTGTAGCCGGGCAGGCCGCGGGCAGCAATTGACGGGGGGGCTATTGCCGGGAGTGGTGGCGGCGGCGGACGGCGGCGGAGAGGCCTGACTCGAGCACCGGGAGCACCTTGAGCCGGGCGTGGTACTTGTCTTCGGCTTCAACGAGGAACCATGGCGCAAGCACGGAACTGGTCTTCTCGACCATCTCGCAGCAGGCCGCCTGGTAGGCGTCCCACTTGTCGCGGTTTCGCCAGTCCTCAGGGGTAATCTTGTAGCGCTTGAAGCCTGTGGCCTCGCGTTCGGAGAAGCGACGAAGCTGTTCTTCGTTGCTGATGGCGAGCCAGAACTTGAGGACCACGACGCCGGCAAGGGCGAGTTGTTCTTCGAAGGCGTTGATCTCCTTGTAGGCGCGCTGCCAGTCCTCGGGGGCACACAGGCCTTCGAGGCGCTCAACAAGCACGCGACCGTACCAGGATCGGTCATAGATGGTGAAGCGGCCCCATCGGGGGAGGTTGCGCCAGAAACGCCAGAGGTAGGGCCGCGCGCGCTCTTCATCTGTGGGGGCGGCGATCGGTACAACGTTGTAGAAGCGGGCATCGAGAGCCTGCGTGACACGCCTGATGCAGCCGCCTTTGCCGGCGGCATCAGAACCTTCGAAGACCATGACGACCGAGCGGCGGTGGGTCTCCAGGTCGCGAGCCAGCCGGCCCACGGAGAGCTGGAGCCGGTCGATGCGGGTGCGGTACTCGGCTTTGGAAACGGCTCGCGACAGGTCGAGACTGGAGATCATGTTGACCGGGGTGGGAACAGGGAGCGATTGCAGTGCGGGCGTGCCGGTGGCCGGCTGAGCGAGGCGGCGCTCGATGGCGGCGAGGAGCGTCTCGGCGATGGTGAGGTGCCGGTAGCGTTCGTCCCAGGCCTCGATGACGTGCCAGGGGGCAGCGCCCGAGTCGGTCCTGCGGATGGCCCGGCCGGCGGCATCGACGAAGGCGTCGTAGGTGCGATGAAAGCGCCAGTCGCGCTTTGTCACGCGCCAGGCTGTTTCTGGATTGCTGGCAAGCGTCTTGAAGCGTTTGCGCTGCTGGTCTTTGGTGATGTGGAGCCAGAACTTGAGGACGAGGACATCTTCCTCGGCCAGCATCTGCTCGAACTCGACGATCCGGCGAAGGCTGTCCTCCATGCCTGCTTCAGGGAGTTTTCCGAGGGAACGCATGGTGATGGGGCGGGTGTACCACGAGCCGAAGAAGATGCTGATGTGTCCCTTGCTGGGAAGGAATCGCCAGAAGCGGAAGTACTCGGGGCGCGTGCGCTCCTCTTCCGAGGGCTCGCCGAGGGCGTGGATCTCGACGCCGCGGGCGTCGAGCCAGCTGAGGAGGAGGTTGACGGTCTCGCCCTTGCCGGCACCTTCGGCCCCGGCGATGACGATGATGACGGAGAACCCGGCCGTCCGCAGCCGGAACTGCGCATCAAGCAATGCCTCGCGGAGTTGGGGTTCCCTGGCGGCGAACGCTTCCCGGGAGACTTTGCGGCCAAGCTGGGCGCTTTCGAACATGGGAGACCTCTCCTGGCGGGTTCACGCCTGCTTCTGGACGATCAGGGAGGGGTCGAAGGATGCGGGGCTCGAGCGCAAGCATTCGACCGAGCGGGAAAGGAGCTGGAGGCTCGGGACGTCGTAGTCGCCATCGGAGGTGAGCAGGGTGGCAAGGAGGCGGCATGCTTCGGACCAGCGGCCGGCTTCGAAATGGTCGAGGGCCTCTTCGAAGCCGTCGCGGCGGTGGCACCACTCGGGAGGAGGGTCGCCGGGGTAGAGCTCGAAGACGTCGATGGGGTCGGCGAAGCCCTGGACGCGGAGTCCACCGAGGCGCCGGGTGCCGAAGCTGGGAGGGAGCAGATCGCGCGTCGCCCGGCTCACGATGGCGGGCACACCGAGCAGCTTCGTGGAGTTTTCCATCCGGCTGGCGAGGTTGACAGCCGGACCCATGGGGCCGTACTTGAACTTGATCTGGCTGCCGGTGTTGCCAACGAGTGCGGGGCCGGAGTGTATGCCGACGCCGAGGTGCAGAGGTTCGCCGGCCTCGGCAAGCCAGTCGCGGGACAGGCCGGGAAGGTCGCCCAGAAACGCGACGGCGGCGGAGCAGGCGCGGGCGGCGTGGTCGGGCTGGTCGGTGGGAGCGTTCCACATGGCGAGAAGGCCGTCGCCGACGTAGTCGACGACGACGCCATCAGTCTCCCGGATGCGGGCTGTCTGGACCTCCATGAGCTCCTGCATCATGGCGAATGTGCGCTGGGCGCCGAGGCGTTCGGAGATGCGGGAGAAGTTGCGGACGTCGCTGAAGAGGATTGTCACGTCGCGTTCGCGGCCGGAAAGCAGCGAAGCGTCGGCGGCCAACTCGCGGGCGAGCTGGGGGGAGAAGAACTGCTCGAACTGCAACTGGCTGCGCATGGCCTTTTCGCGCTGCTGCTCGCGTCCGAGCCCGGCACCGACAGCGGCTGCGAGGACCTGGACAACGAGAGCCTCGAGGGGAGAGATGCGGGGTGGCGGGCGGTTGGGGCGAAGCGCCCGCGTGCCGTAGACAACGCCGACCACCTCGCGCTGGCCATCGAGGACCGGAGCGGCGACGACGATGTCGATGCCGACGAGGCTGGTGCTCTGGCTGCCCGAGTCCAGGTTTCGAAAGACGGTGCGTTGCAGGCGGAGGACCTCGTTGAGGACGGTCGAACTGAATTGGGAGCCACCTTCGGGGAGGGCCGGGAAGGATGCTCCAACCTGCCACCCGGCGGCCTGGCGGAGCAACACCATGCCGCTGTCGAGTCCAACAAGCTCCACCACCGCGCGGGCGGTGGCATCGAGGAAGGCTTCCGAGGTCGCAGCGGCCTGCTGTACGAGGACGAGTGTCTCGAACCAGTGGGCAAGGGTCTCGGCGTTGGGTGCGCTGCCGAGATCATGGAGAGCGATGGGCGGGTTGGAGATAGCCGCCGGTTGGACGACAGTCTCGATTCCGGGTGGGAGGGGCACGTTCGTGGCGGGCGTGGCGCTGACGGTTTCGGCCCGGCCAGCCTGAGGGGGAGCCCCGGAGTCGAGCGCGGCGGCGATGTCCACGGGAGTCGTGCCGAGGGTGAGTCTCGCCGGGAGGTCGACGGAGGTGGTCTCACCAATGGCGACCTCCAGAGCGCCGGCCAGGCGCACGGCGGAAGTACGGCTGAGGTTCTCGATGCGCAGGCGTCCATCCTCTTGGAGTTCGACGCGGAGGTGGTCGCGCGAGGCGAACGGGTCGGTGAGCACACAGCGGGGGACATCGCGAGTAGGCCCGCGACCAAACTCCAGCGGGCCATCGGAGTGATCGAAGACCTGCTCCCGGCCCTCAGAACGGACGACGACGTGGAGCATGGGTGTCCATCTGTTTGCTGCTCGCGACCGGTGCGAGGAGCGAGGATGTCCGGCACAAGGTTAGAACGCTGCTGCGGGCACGGGAAGTCCCCATGACGCTGGCACCGTGTGCTGGCTAGTCCTCCACGCGAGCGAGCACGACGGAGATGTTGTCGGTGCCGCCACGGTCGTTCGCCAGTTCGACGAGACGGCGCGTGAGATCGCTCACCGGATCGTTGCCACCGAGGATCTCGGCAAGCTCGTCGTCGCGAACGAGCCCGTGGAGGCCGTCGGACGAGAGGAGGAACAGGTCCCCGGGGAAGCATGGCTCGGGCGGGCGGCGTTCGATTTCGAGCAAGGGCTCGATTCCCACGCAGCGGGTGATGATGTTGCGATGAGGGCTCTCGGCGGCCTGGGCCTCGGTGAGGGCGCCGGCGCGAACCTGTTCTGCTACCCAGGCGTGGTCTTCGGTCAGCCGATTGAGGCGGTTCGAGCGGAAGACGTAGGCGCGGGAATCGCCGGCGTGGAGGACTTCGAAGCTGCCGTCATCGACGACGACAGCGACAATGGTGGTCCCGCTGGGCTGGCCCGATTGCGCCCCCTTTTCGTACAGCTGAGCGTTTGTTGCGGCGAGCCGGGCTTCAAGGCAAGACGCGAGCGAGGCGTCGCACGCGGCGGCGGCGGCGGCGAGGTCATCGACAACTGAACGGCTGGCTTCGGCGCCACCAGTGAGACCGCCGACGCCGTCGGCGACGGCGAAGACGTAGTCGCCCTTCCGGGGTCCGTCGAGGGCGAGGACGCTGTCCTGGTTGGATGGACGAACCCTGCCTGGTGCCGTGAGCGCGGCGAACCTGATGTTCACGGACGGAGCCGGACGTTGTTTCGAGATGGCGAGACGGGTTCGATCATGCGGGCGCCCTAGTGCTTCAAGTTGTGAATCCCATCCTGGGAAACACTTGATGTGAGGACGATGCCCAGAGGGAGGTCGCGGACGTTGTTGCGGTTGAGAAGCTGATCGACGATCTGCTTGCCGATGACGGACGGGAGGTTCCCGGCGTCGACCGAATCAACAACGATGGTGTTCTTGCCGCCCGAGACGTCGAGCGAACCACGAAACAGGATGTTGATGTCCCTTCCGAGGTAGTTGGCGGTTCCTTTGGCTTCAGCCTTGCCGTCGGGGCAGAAGTAGACCTGGAGGTCCTTGATCGGGACATCGCGCTCGTTGACGTAGTCAATCGCGCGGGAAGTGACTTCCTCCTCGGTGAGGCTTATCGAGGCGCCCGGGGGGGCGAGCTTGAACGCGTCCCACCGGGTCTGCATGGATTGGGCGGCAGCGCCACTGGGGGTGCTCTTGCGGTCGACGCAGGGCTTTGGGTCGCCAGTGGCAACGAGAATGCCCGCGAGGATGGCGAGCCCGGCTCCAGCCCCGGCGAGGCCGCCGAGAACCTTGATCATCGTGCCGAGGACGTTGGTCAGGCCACCGAGGGGCCCGCCCCCGGCGAGGGGTGGTGCTGGAGGTGGCGTGGGCGCTGGCGCCGGCGGCGCGGGTGCGGGTGGAGGCGGCGGTGGAGGAGGTGGAGGTGGTGGCGGTGGTGGCGGTGGTGGCGGTGGTGGCGGTGGTGGAGGTGGTGGCGGTGGTGGCGGCGGCGGGACGACCGCGCCGGCGCCAGACACGGCGGCGGCCTCGGACGAGGCTCCTGCTCCGGAGACGGCCGAGGCGCCGGAGGCAGCGCCAGCGCCGGTGACAGCGGACGCGGCGGAACCGGCGCCGGCTCCAGTCAGTGCCGAGGCGCCGGAGGCGGCACCTGCGCCCGTGACGGCAGCACCGGCGCCCCCAGCCGACATCCCGGCGGCGCTAGCGCCCAGACCGCCAGCCGCCCCACCGAGACCGCCGGCGGCACCGAACGGGAGGAGGCCCGCCGCGCCCTTTCGCTCTGGAGGCTCTTCGGGCATGGGTTGGCCGCAATTGATGCAGAAGCGGGCGTCAGAGGGATTGGCGGCCTCGCACGCCGGGCAGTTGAGGCCGAGATCGCCGGGCTCGGGGGACGAGCCAGAAAGGGGCTCGCCGCAGAACGCGCAAAACGCGGCTCCCGGATCGGTATTGACGCCGCCACAGGCCAGACATCGCAAGTCCACCAGGTGTTCCTCCGGGCCGAGGTCGGCGAGTTGGTGCGGGAGGCTATGATACGCACCGGGCGGGGGCATGTCAGGCCCTGGCGGCATCGGCTTGAGCGGCGGCCGGTCCACCACCGAGGCACGAGCTGTGTCTATAATCAGAGCCCACCGATGACAGAGCCACTCGACCCTCATGTCCTGACCCAGGTGAAGCAGTACCAGTTTGTGCGGGAACTGGGGCGGGGCGGCATGGGCGCGGTGTACGAGGCAATCGACAGCCGCGACGGTGGCCGCGTTGCGGTCAAGCTGTTGCATCCGTGGTTGGCGGCGGAGGATCCGTCGTTCCGCGATCGATTCGAGCGCGAAGCGCACATCGCAGCCCTGCTTCGCTCACCGTACTCGGTGCGGCTGCTCGACTTCGGGGTTGTCGACGGCACGTACTTCCTCGTGATGGAGTTCGTGGAAGGAACCAACGTCGGCAAGGAGCTCGAAAAGGGACCGCTTGAGCCCGTCCGCGCCCTGCGGATCGCAATCGACGTCGCGCGGGCTCTGGAGGAAGCATCGGCCCGGGGTGTGGTGCATCGAGACATCAAGCCGGACAACATCCTGCTCACGCCCGATGGCCGGGTGAAGCTGACGGACTTCGGGATCGCACGGCAGGAAGGCGGCACGGGGCTTACATCCGCGGGGCGATTCGTGGGAACGCCGGAGTATGCGGCCCCGGAGCAGGCCGTCGGGGAAGCGGACCATCGCTCCGACATCTACTCGCTGGGCGCGACGTTGTATTGCATGCTGACGGGACAGCCGCCGTTCCATGGGAAGACGGTGTGGGAGTTGCTCAGGGAGCACCAAACGGCGCAGCTCTCGATGGAGCCGCTGGCGCAACTCCCCGACTCGATCGGGAACCCCCTGCGCCGATGCATGGAGAAGGACCCTCGCGACCGATATCAGAATGCGACGGAGCTGGCCGGAGCGCTGGAACGGGCGCTGGCGACATACCTGCAATCAGGGAAGACGGCATCCGGGGCGCGGCAGGCGCCGGCGACGGCGCCACGACCCTCGGTCCCCGTCCCGCCCCCGGCTGCCGGAGCCGGCGACCTTGCCACGCGGGTGGCGCCGCCCGGTCCGCCTCCTGGATCGGGTGCCACGCGGGTGGTGCAGGGAGCGCCGCAGGGAGCGCTGGCCGGGGTCACCATGGCGGCGACGCTCACGGGGGACGGTCCGCCGGGAGTCTCGCGTTACGAGCTTACGATCACGAGCCGGGGCACGATCCCGGCGCGCTACGCGCTCACGGGGATCGAGCCGACAGGTGCGCTTACGGTCGCGGTTCCGTCCCCGGTCACATTGCGCGGAGGAGAGACGCAGCGCTTGCCGGTTGAAGTGCGACAGGTTCGACCCGCGGCGGGAGTGGCGCGAGCATTGCAGTTCCAGATAGCGGCGAACCGGGACGATGGTTCGCGGGCCGGGTTCGTGAACGTCACGGTCGTGCCCGCGGGCGCCGCGCGGACGAGCAAAGGGGGACCAAATTGGCTCCTGATCGGCGGTGGCGGAGCGGCGGCAATCGCGGGGGTCGTCGTGGCAATCGCTCTGCTCGGGGGTGGGTCTTCGAAGGAGGGTGCGGAAGGGACGACCGTGACGACGACTGCGGCCACGGCCGTGACCACCACGACCCCGACCAACACCGCGGCAGCGGCTCCTTCGATCAAGGTGCTCGACAGCTGGGACTACAACTTCCGAGTCACCGGCAATACCTGCTCGTTCGGCGCCCCGGTTGGTGGGTTCTACGCGGCGTCGTTCCGGTTCAAGCCGGCGACAGGCGATGCCAACGTGATCCGGGATGGAGAGCGGGTGTCGGTGAGCACGGGTCAGCCCAGCGTGCCGCCACTCGGGACGTACACGTTCAGGTTCCAGGATTTCGTCTTCACTTACCCGGTGAAGGCCTCAGACGGGACGCTGGGAGAGGCAACCCTGAGGACGACATTCGCCGATGCGGCCACGATCGGTTCGGCCGAGCTGACGGAAGAATACACATCGCCCAGCTGCACGATAACGCTGCGCAGGACTCCTAACTGACGGAGGCCTGCGACTCAGAACCCGGCCGAGGCGGAGACGGTCGCGACCCCGACGCGCGTGCCGCCGACAAAGGCCTCGAAGACGAGAGTGAACCCTTCGGCGGCGGCATCGTTGGCATCGACGGTTAGCGAACTGGTCAGGCAATCGCCACCGCCAGTGTCATTCCATTGGGCGATGAAACCCGCGTTCGCCTTCGGCGCTGTCTGGCTGAGCCTGACGGTGAAGGGCACGTCCTCCGGATCGAGCGTGTAGCAGAACCCAACGTGATCGCCGACGTGATAGTGGGTGCTGTAGAGCCACGCATCGAAGTAGTAGGTGGTCACGCGTGTCGGCGTCGCCGTTGGGGTCCGGGTTGGGGTTGCGGTCGGGGTCGCAGTCCGGGTCGGCGTGAACGTTGGAGTGGAGGTTGAGGTCGAAGTCGCTGTCGGCGTCGCTGTCGCTGTCGGCGTCGAAGTGCGGGTGGGTGTGAAAGTGGCCGTGGCTCCGGGAACCGGGGTGTTGGTGGGGCCGGAAGGTGTGGCCGTCGGCGGCGGGGAAGCACCTGGCGACGGGCTGGGAGAGGGAGAGGGTGACGGTGACGGGCTCGGGGAGGGACTGGGCGACGGGCTCGGAGAGGGACTGGGGGATGGACGCGGAGTGACGGAAGCGGACGGCGATGCGCCGGAGTCGGAGCGTTTTGGGGAGTCCTCGCCGCGCGTTAGGACCACGCAGGCACCGACGGCGATGGCTGCGACCGCGGCCACGGCGCCAAGGGCCACCAACTGCTTCCAGGCGCCGGGCAGACATCCTTTCCCGTCGGTTCCAGTGCCGCCGCCGCCCCCCATGAGCGACGCACCACAGACCTCGCAGAAGAGCGCGCCAGGTGCGAGCGGAGAGCCACAGGAGGGGCAGAACGCCCCGGGCGGGACCCCGGGTGTGCCCGCCACGGGTGGAGGCGGAGGCGGAGGCGGGGACGGAGGTGGGGGAGGGGGGCCAGCGATGTGGGTTGGCGTACCGCCGATATCGGTCGGAGGAGGCGGCTCGAAGGCGCCAGCCCCGGCGACAGGTTCGACCGAGGTTGCGGCGCCACCCGGGGAGAGGTCGACGATGTGGGTTGCCGCGGAGCCGAGGTCGGTTGGTGGAGTGGAGGAGCTGGGGACCCCCCCGGCAACGGCGGCGGAACCAGCGGCCGCGGCGGCAGCGATGGTCGTACCGCAGCGGGTGCAGAAGCGTGCTTCTTCGGGGAGTTCGTGGCCACACCGGGGACAGCTCATCTAGACCTCCGAGCCGATCATACGCTGATCGCCCGCCGAGTTCGCTCGCTAGAGCCGGAGATCGGAAGTGCCGGCCAGTCGGGTGGAACCTGGCGAAATGGAGGGGTGCGAGTGGAACGAGCGAGTTCTTGGGGGTTCCGGGCAATAGGAGTGCCGCTTCTGATCCGCGGAGGGAAGCCGATGATCACGATGGTCGTCCGCGCGTCACGCGGCGAGAGGAAGGATGAGACAACCGTGGCGGGACTGCTGGTTGTGTTCCGAGTTGGCGTCACGTGTTACGGGATCGCCATCGATGCGGTCGAGGAGATCCTCCCGGAGAGAGAGGTGGCGCGGCTTCCGCGTGCGCCGAGGGGGATGACCGGCGTGGTCGATGTCCGTAGCCGAGTCGTGCCCGTCTACGACCTCCACGCGCGGTTCGGCGTGTATCAGCGGCAATCGACGCCCGACTCCCGCATGGTCCTGGTGAAGGTCAAAGGCGACACGATCGCGTTGCCGGTCGATGGCGTTGACGAGGTTGCGTCGATCGACACGACCGCCGTGCAAACGGTCGAGCTTCCCGGCAAGACGGGGGAACTGAAGTACCTGGTGGGGGTGGTGCAGCATCGTGGCCAACTGGTTCTCTGGATCGACCCGGAGCGGCTCTTCCCACAGGCCGCGCGGCGAACAAGGCGGTTGGCGCGCGCGGCGTAGGCGGGCTCATTTGACGGCGGAGTAGCGGCCGTTGATCCGAGTTGCGCGCCCCTCGGCTTCAAGGAGGTCGAGGTGGCCCTGGACGGTCGCGACGATCTGCCAGGCCCGCCGCTGGACGGCGCGGGGATAGAGTGCCTCGCATGAGGCGAATACCGTCGAGGGACCCCTCGCGCGAAGGACGCCCAGGACTCGCTCGGCGCGCTGTTCGGTCTGGTCCAGGTTGGCACGGATGACATCTGCGGCGTTGTTGAAAGGCTCTCCGTGACCGGGGAAGCAGCGCTGAAAGCCCATGGCCTCCAGCCGCCGGAGTGAAGTGACAAACGCCGGCAGGCTGTGGAAGCGCCAATCGAGGTCGTTGGTGATACTTGGGCGGCGCTGAATGGCGGGCGTTGGCGTGATTCCCGGGAGAAGCTGGTCGCCAGCGAAGACCCAGCCTTCTTCGGGAACCGCGACGACGAGGTTGCCCGGCGTGTGCCCCGGGGCGCGAAGGACGAGCGCGGGAAGCCCGTCGAGTGCCGGTCCGTCGGTGGTGATCAGCACGTCGGGCTCGAAGGAGCGATAGCGGAGGCCCGAGGGCCAGCGCCGGTCTGGGGGTGGCGGAGGGTGAGACGTGTTAGCCGCAGCGCGCAAGGCCCACTCGCGGCGCTGCTCGATGCCGGCGAGCATCTCGCCCTGGAGTTCCGGCGGCGCTCCCGAGGATTCAATGAACTGCTGGAATCCACGAGACTCCGCGGGGTCGGAGAGGGCCGGGTGGTTCGCCAGGTGCAGGTCTTCGGCACCGAGAGCAACGGGCACACCGCGTACCTGCCAGTGGCGCGCAAGCCCGGCATGGTCGAGGTGACCGTGGGTGGCGAGCACCAGATCGGGGAGATCGCCAGCGAGGGCGGCGTCGATTGCCTCAGCGGCGCCGCGAAAGTCCGGGCCGGTGTCGATCAGCAGGCGGCCGCCCGAGGCTTCGACAAGGTACGCGCTGTTGTAGCCGAGCGGGATGCGGGTGACGTGCGGCACGTGGCGAGTCTATCGCTTGAACAAACCCACGAGCCAATTGGTGCTGGGGGCTACAGCACGGAGCCCGGAGGGACCTGAGAGGGAGATGTGGGCCGGATAGCGAGGAGTATCCGGCCCATGGGCACGCGACTACCTGAAGGTCCGCGAGTCGACGTCGAACTCAACGGAGCGAGTCGCGCCGCCCGAGCGGGCCGCGTACCATCCGCGGTGGAGGGACTGCATCATGACCGAACCCGCCGGCCGGCTTTCGCCCGCCGACGTCGTGACTATTCGCGCCATTGCGGAACGGCTGCAGGCGAGCGTCGAGGCCGTCATCGTCGGCAAGACGGAGGTCGTCCGGCTGGCGCTGGTGGCGATCCTTTGCGAGGGGCACATCCTCCTCGAAGACGTGCCCGGCGTTGGGAAGACGACGCTGGCGAAGGCGCTGGCCCGGTCGCTCGACTGTACGTTCCGGCGGATCCAGTTCACGCCGGACCTGATGCCATCGGACATAACGGGAATCAACTTCTACAACCAGAAGGTGGGCGAGTTCCAGTTTCGCGAGGGGCCGCTGTTCGCGCAGGTGGTCCTGGCGGACGAGATCAACCGCGCGACGCCGCGGACCCAGGCTGCGCTGCTCGAGGCGATGGAAGAGCGGCAGATAACGATCGAAGGGACGACGAGCATTCTGCCGCGCCCGTTCCTCGTGATGGCGACTCAGAACCCGGTGGAGCTGGAGGGGACATTCCCGTTGCCCGAGGCACAACTGGACCGCTTCCTCGTGCGGCTTGAGATGGGCTATCCCAACGAGGACAGCGAGGACGAGATCCTGGCCCGCCTCGAAACCGAAAGCCCCCTCGACCGGGTGGAGCCGGTGGTCGAGCCGGAC
>CAZCDK010000033.1:0-579 GCA_964497285.1 uncultured Anaerolineaceae bacterium
AGTGCGGCATCGCCATGGGCATCGAGCGCATGGGCCGGCAGCTTGGCGGCGGCGGCGGCGGTCGCGCCACGACTCGAATCACCGAGTTCAACAAGAAGCGCCTGCAGATGAACGAAGTCCAGCGCAACATGGCCTGGGATCATGACCAGATCTACAGCGTGCCGTTCCAGGACGAGATCCTCGACTACTCGCCCATCGTTTCGATGCCTCAGACGGCCCAGAACGCGGCCGAGGTGTACGGCATAACGCGGGAGCAGTTGGACCGGTTCTCCATGGAATGCCACCAGAAGGCCGTCGCCGCCTACGCGGCCGGGTTCTACAAGCGGGAGATTATTCCCCTCGAAGTCGAAGAGCCGGTCTTCGATGCCGAAGGGAACTGGGTCGAGGCCGAGAAGGGCAAGACGATCGTCTTCGATCGCGACGAGGGTATTCGCCCCGGCACCAACATGGAGACGTTGGCGAACCTCCCGCCGATCAAGGGCGTCATGAGCCCGCGCGGCGAGGATGTTCGCATAACCGCTGGTAACAGCTGCCCGACGAACGAAGGCATCAGCGCTGTCATCATGATGAGCGAGAAGA
>CAZCDK010000033.1:619-20239 GCA_964497285.1 uncultured Anaerolineaceae bacterium
CCCTGCGCCACGCGGGACTAGAAGCGGCCGCCATCGACCGGGTCGAGTTCAACGAGGCGTTCGCCGCGCAGGTCATCCCGTCCTGCAACGACCTGGGCATCGCGCTCGACAAGGTGAACGTGAACGGCGGCTCGATCGCTCTCGGCCACCCGCTCGGCTCGACCGGCTGCCGGCTCGTCCTCACCGTCGCCCACGAACTGCGCCGCAGCGGCACGAAGTACGGCCTCGGCACGCAGTGCATCGGCGCCGGCATGGGCATCAGCACGATCATCGAGGCGATGTAACAGCGGCTTGCCGCTCGCACTGTCTCAATCTACATGTAAGGGGAAGGGGCCGGGAGACCGGCCCCTTCTTCGTGCCGGCCCAACGTCTACGCGTTCTCCAGCGCCGCGATGTCGAGTTTCACCATCTGGAGCATCGCCTCGGTGACTCGCCGGGCACGGGCGGGGTCCGGGTCCTGCATCAGCGTCGCCAGGATCACCGGCACGATCTGCCAGGTGACGCCGAACCTGTCCGTCAGCCAGCCGCACTGCTGTATTTCGCCGCCATCCCCGAGCGTGTCCCAGAGCTCGTCGATTTCGGCTTGCGAATCGCAGTTCGCGACGAACGACACGGCCGGCGTGAAGGTGAAGCCATGTGGATAGGCGCTATCCATCGCCATCATCTCCAGGCCGTCGAGAGTGAAGACGGCGCGCTTCACCGTTCCCTCGGGCTCCTCCTCGCCGGGCCCATTGCGGACGATCTCTTCGATCGTAGAACGGTCGATCAGTGACGTGTAATACCGGATCGCCTCCTCGGCTCGCCCGTGCTGCTTCCCGGTGAACATGAGGAATGGCGCGATCTTCTGCTTCCGTTCTTCCAGGCCGATCTGCCACGAAATCCCGAACTTGTCCTGCAACCAGCCGAAACGCGGGCTGAACGGATAGGCGCCCAGTTCCATCAAGGCCGTTCCGCCCGCCAGGAGTTGCGCCCACAACGCATCGACTTCTCTGGTTGAGGCGCAGCTCACGAAAAACGATGTCGCGGGCGTGAACGAGTAGACGGGCCCGCCGTTGACCGCGTCGAACTGTTGGCTGTGGAGCTGAAAGGAGACCACCATCACCGAACCGGCCGGTCCCGGCCCCGCTTCGCCGTAGCGCACGAGGTTCAGGATCTGCGAGTCTTCGAAGACGGAAGTGTAGAAGTTGGCCGCCTCTTCGGCATTGTCGTCGAACCAGAGGAAGGGGGTGATGCCTTGCACGGTCGCTCCTCCTGCAAAAGAATCCCGCGGCCCGCGCGGTTGGAGTAAGAAAGTATAGCGCAGACATTCGAGCGTAATCTGATTCCCTGCGGCGATCGGCCCCGTCAAGAAGGTTGGACCCTTACCCCTCCGGGATCGTCGCGCCGGGGACGGAGTCGTAGTCCGGCAGGTAGGGCTTGAGGTCGAGGACGGCCGTGCCGTCGATTGCGTCGAGCCCCCGGACGCGCAGGGTCGCACCCTCGACCCCCAGGAGCCGGACAACCGACACGCCCAGGTGGTTCGGCCGCAACTGGCTGCGCGTGGCGAAGATGCCGTAGGCGTTGCCGCTGGCGAGCGTGAGCGACTCCGGCTTCTCCGGGGCGGCTTCGGCGAGGTCCATGTAGAACAAGACGATGATGTGGCTGTAGCCGCCGAGGCCGTGCAGGCGGCCGGCGTGTTCGGGCAGGACTTCGATGGCGCTTTCGACCCTTCCCCAGCCGCGCGGTCGGGGCCGCGCCACGGCGTTGCGCACATGCCCGATGGCGTGCAGCGTGAACGGCCCTGCGACCGGCGGGCGCGGCTCGGGCTGGCGGCGGCGAAGGAACACGGCCGGCGGGCTACTGGGGCGGCCGCTGCATGGCCGTCAGGTCGAGGCCGTAGGCCGCACCCAGCCGCTGGACGTAGTCGACCGTGCTCCGGCCGGCCGTCAATCCACCGTCGACGACGATCGCCTGGCCCGTGATGTAGCTCGACTGGTCGCTCGCGAGCCAGGCGGCGGCCTGGGCGATATCCTCGGGCGTGCCCGCGCGCTTGAGCGCCGGCCAGTCGGCGAAGGCAGCAGAGATCCGGGGCAGAGCGGCCTCCGCCGCTTCGGCGGAGAGCCCAAACGGGGTGGTGAAGATGTGCGTGGCGACGTAGCCCGGGCAGATAGCGTTGACGCGCACGCCAAACTCGCCGAGCTCCCACGCGACAGAGCGCGTGAGGTTGATGACGGCGGCCTTCGCGGCGCTGTAGACGTGTGGCCCGTACCCGGCCTCCATGCCCGCGACGCTGGCGGTGCTGATGATGCTGCCGCTGCCCTGGGGCTTCATGACCGCCGCAGCGTGCTTCATCCCGGCCACAACCGCACGCAGGAGGACGGCAGTGGTGGCGTCGTAGCCGGCCATGTCGGTGAGTTCGATGGGGCCGGAAACGCCGCCGAAGCCGGCGTTGTTGACCATGCAATCGAGCCGCCCCCACTTCTTGACGGCGTGCTCGATGGCGGTCCGAATGTCGTCCTCCTGGGAGACATCGGTGTGGAGGTAGGCGGTCGTGGGGCCGAGCTCTTCGGCGAGGTGCTGGCCGCGGCTGTCCTGGATGTCGGCGATGACGACGCGCGCGCCCTCGGCAGCGAAAAGGCGCACGGTGCCCTCGCCGATGCCGCTTGCGCCGCCCGTGACCACGGCGACCTTGCCATCCAGTCGTGCCATTGCGAGTCTCCCGCGAGAGTGTGAACGGAGTGTAGAGGAACGAGCGACGAGCAACGAGGGATGAGTGCCGCCCGCCGCCGCTGAAA
Organism: uncultured Anaerolineaceae bacterium; assembly: GCA_964497285.1. GTDB lineage: Bacteria > Chloroflexota > Dehalococcoidia > Tepidiformales > Tepidiformaceae > UCB2. The sequence continues at coordinate 3,394 of CAZCDK010000033.1, forward strand.
GGGGCGACCATGTTCGCTGCTGGGGCAGGATCCTGCTTGGCGCGCCAGCAGGGCCGTGCCAAGCCTGGGGCGCAATGCGAAAGATGCCCAGGACGGACGGTCGTGACGCTGGCGCTTCTCCTGCAGCGCGTCCGGGTGCTGGCGCTCCTCTTCCTCCGGCTTGTGTGGCGGAACGCGGAGATGGCGACAGATTGTGTCTGTGAAGTCGTGTCTATCCATCAGCCATCGCCCGCCGAAAGCTCCATCTCGCCTGACCATACCCAGATTCCGTTTCCAATACGGCAGGGTCTAGATGGTTGACATCTTCCGCCGCACCAAGCTTGCTGGTCCAAGAACCATCGGCCAGTTGTCGCGCTGCGTGAGTGGGCGCACCGTCTGCGCTGGAGTAGATGACAACCCGCTCGTAACCCGCTTCGTGCGCCAGGGAATCGGTTGGCTCATAACCCAGCGAGTGGAACCATGCCCTGATACCCACAAGGGTTGGAATGCGGGGCAAGTCAGGCGGCCACCAGTGATATGGCTCGTGTCCCGGCCATGCCCACACATCGTCCCTCCCAGCGGCCCAGGCAATGCAGTTGTAGTCATCCGTGGCGGGGCTGGTCACGCGGTAGTCATTCACCGACTCCCGCCGTATGTACCTCGCTTCGAGGGCCGGGCGAAGGGGCACCTAGCTCACGTACCCGCGCTGGCGCCCCCACTCAAGCCACGCTGATTTCATCAATCGCGGAATCCCGTTCGCTTCCTCTGGCACGGGCCATTCCTTTGTGAGTGAGAGCAGGGCAGGATACCAGAAGCCCCCACGAGTTTGGAGGTCTCGCAAGATGTAGGGGATGACGGCGCGCCCGAGGGCGATGATGTCCAGATAACTCTGGGTTCCCGCGATTTGATTTGGTGAGGAGAGACCATCTGCCTGGTCATGCCACCGTTCCGCCAGGACCTTGAACTCCAGAGCCACGTCCAAGGGCGCTGCCGCCTGCGACGTACGGCGCAGCCAGAACTGCAGCCCGCTGCTGTCGCTCGGGAGCCCACCAGTGACTTCCCGGCTCTTGCAGCGGAAAGGGGTGCCAGCCGTCCGGGGGTGAGCAATCGGGATTGTCATAAAGCACCTGGTTGGCCGATGGAGACTCCGGCTTCTTTCGCGGCCCTCTCCGCTTCCTGCAGTTTGGTGTCGAGCCAATCCCGCAGAGATCGCGCGGTTTGCAGGTTGAAGGCAACCTCCACCTCAATGTGCCGCACGATGCTTTCTTGGCCTGACCGGCGCTCTTCGGCCGCCTGGTTGTTCACTATGTGATAGACGATCGACTCGGGCGGCTGACGAAACTCGGCATAGAACGCAAGGTGAAGACCGAGTTGCGCGGTCAGGCCGCCCCATGCGCCGTCAGCATGTATCACTCGGTATTGAGGACTCTTCTCAAAGAAGATCTCGACTTCGCCGGGCTGATCCTGCGTCATAGCTCGCCTCTAGTTCGGGAGTATACGCTCCACCACGTAAGGGTCGTTGCCTGTGGTGGGCAATGCGTGGCGAGCAATGAGCGATGGGGTTGGCTGGGCAAGAGCTCAGTCCTCGGCCCTCAGTGCCTCGCCATCACCCCTCAACCGCCGCGAAGGCGGGCGGGTAGCGGACCGTCCCTGCGACGCCCCGCAGGCCGCCGGGGGCGAGTTCGAGCGCCATCCACGCGGCAGCGGGGACGGGGAAGGGCGCGCGGATGCCAATCGCCCCGGCGGGACGGAAGCCGAAGCGCCGGTAGTACTTCGGGTGGCCCAACACGATGACCGCCCGGAACCCCAGCCGCCGCGCCTCGGCCAGCCCCGCGCGCATGAGCCGTGTCCCGGCGAAGGTGGATTCGTAACCGGGAAGGACGCCGACTGGCGCGAGGGCGAGGACTTCGACATCGCCCTCGGCCGTCTCGATCGCGGCGCGAGAGAAGAGCAGGTGGCCGATCACCTGGCCATCGAGGCGTGCGACGAGCGACAGCGCTGGCACCCAGGCGTTGCTGGTGCGAAGCTACTCCACCAACCGCACTTCGCCCTCGCTGGAGCGCTTGCCGCCATCGGAAAAAGCCTCGGCGTGGACGGCGCTGATGGCGGCCTCTTCGCCGGGCATCTCGGGCCCGACGGTGACGATTCCTCCCGCGAGCCGAGGCTCCTCCATGCCCGTCATTGGTTGCGCGCGATCTGGGGAACGATGGCGTCCAGTTCCTCGTAGCCGTCATCAGCGGGAACGAGCAGGTGAAGGAGCACATCGCCAAAGCCAGGCCGATCTCCGGAGGCGAGGCCCGGGCCGGCCGGGCGCGAAGCCAGCAGGAGCGCCGCCGCGAGCGCAACCCCCGCAACCGCGGGCCGCGTCCGGCTCGCGGACTTGAACGGCCGCCCGTATCTGAGACGCATCATGTGGAGCTATCACGGTGAAACGTACAGCCGGGATGACTGCGACGCGAGTCGACCACGTGCGAGATTGTCTTCGAACATACCGTATTGGAATGGAACCAGAACGCGAACCGTGATATGGTTAACTCATGGCACCAATCACCGGTCGAGCCGTGGGCGGCTCCGATTGAACGTCCCCCCGTCCCGAACGACTCCCCGAGGCAACTACAACGTTCACCGGCGTTGTGCGACTGGCTGCGGACGGCGCGCAATGGTCGTCTCCCAGTCTCGCCCCTACTGCACATCCTGCTATGACCAGCAGCGCTCGCGCGCTGCGCACAGAGGCGGGGCACGCCGGCCCGCGTAGCGTCCTGGTTCCCGCTGTCCAACCGGTCCGGGGCCTTTCAGCCCGCCTTGCCTTGTGGCCGCGCCATCCACTCCCTGGAGGTCCAGATTGCCATCGTACCCGCCGCTCCGTCTCGATGATTCGTCCCACCCGGATGCGCCGTCGTCGATCCATGTCCACCATTGGCGGATCGACGAACAGAGCGGACCGGATTCGGCCGGGAGCTGTTTGTGTGGCACTGCGCGTGCCTTCCGGAATGCCTGGGGGGGCGATCGCGATCGCATTCTGCGAACCGACTGCTGGCGGGCCAGCCCGAGAGCAGGGACATCATGGCGCTCATAGATGCCGTGCTCTCGATCGATCACGCGCGCCACGAATGGGTGGTGGACATGGCCACTCATCGCATCAGCAGGCGTCCCTGTGCCGGTTGCGACGGGCTGCGGGGCGACGCAGATCCGGTATTGGCAGCGGTGTCCCCCGGGGCAGTGCTGCCGCTGGTCCCGAGTGTGAGCCTCCCGGCGCCGGCCTCCGCGCTTTGACGATTCTCCCCGGCGCAGTGACGCACCATGGGATGGGCGCCCTGCCGCATCCCAACGGCGTCGCCTTCAGGCTCTGGGCACCACAGGCTACCAACGTCGCCGTTCGGGGTTCGTTCAATGCCTGGGCTGCGGTTGGGCATCCGATGAAGGGCGAACCTGGCGGCAATTGGTACGCCGACGTTCCCGCGGCGCGCGTGGCCGACGAATACAGCTACCGTGTGACACAGGGCGGCAGTGACCACGACCACGTCGATCCCTACGCGACCGGGGTCTCTAACTCCGTCGGGAATGCCATCGTCGGCGATGCGCCGTTCGATTGGGAGGGCGACCAGTTCCAGATTGCCGCGTGGAACGAACTGGTGATCTACGAACTGCACGTAGGCACGTTCTTCCGGGAACCGGGCAACGCCAACGGCCTGTTCGCGGGCATCGCCGCGAAGTTCGCTCATCTCCAGTGCCTCGGCATTAATGCCATCCAGATCATGCCTGTGGCCGAATTCGCCGGTGACCGCTCGTGGGGCTACAACCCGTCGCACATCTTTGCCGTTGAATCCAGCTATGGCGGGCCGGCCGCACTGCGGCTGTTAGTGAAGGAAGCCCACCGTCGCGGCTTCGCTGTCATCCTGGATGTTGTGTACAACCACTTCGGGCCGGGCGATCTTGATCTCTGGCAATTCGGGGGATGGCACGAGTTCGATCAGGGCGGGATCTACTTCTACAACGACTGGCGCAATCACACTCCCTGGGGCGAGACGCGGCCCGACTACGGCCGGCCCGAGGTGAGGGCGTTCATTCGTGACAACGCGCTGATGTGGCTTCGCGACTACCATCTCGACGGGCTCCGCTGGGACCAGACCGCTTTCATCCGTTCCGTCCATGCCGATTCGAGCCAGGACCTTCCCGACGGTTGGCGCCTGCTCGGCGATGTCACCCGCGAACTGCGCGCTTCCTTTCCACACAAGCTGCTCATCGCGGAAGACATGCAGAACGATCCGGCCCTCACACACCCCCACGGCGGCGGCTTCGGATCCCAGTGGGATGCCGGCTTCGTTCACCCCATTCGCGGCATGCTCACAACCCCGAGAGACGAAGAGCGCTCGATGTTCGCGGTGCGCGACGCCTTGTTGCACCAATACAACGATGATGTCTTCCAGCGAGTCATCTACACGGAGTCCCACGATGAAGTAGCGAACGGGCGCGCCCGCATCCCGGAGGAGATCGCGCCGGGAGATGCCGGGGCGTGGGCCGCGCGCAAGCGGTCAGCGCAGGGTGCGGCCCTGGTGCTGACTGCTCCGGGCATCCCGATGCTGTTCCAGGGGCAGGAGTTCCTTTCCAGCGGGTGGTTCCAGGACACCGTCGCGGTTGATTGGGGCCTTGTGGACAGGCACGCCGGGACTCTCCGGTTGTATGAGGACCTCGTCGCCCTGCGCCTGGATCGCGGCGGCGTTAGCCGCGGCCTGTCTGGCCAGGGGATCAACGTCAATCACCTGAACGACGCAGACAAGGTGATCGCGTACCACCGCTGGCACCAATCGGGACCACGGGACGACGTCGTCGTGGTGATGAACTTCGCGAACGAGCGCAGGACGAACTATCGCGTGGGTTTCGCGCGCGAAGGCGAATGGAAGCTGCGCTTCAACAGCGACGACCGGCGCTATGGCGAGGACTTCGGCCCGCCGCTCGCAGGCCACGTGGTGGCCGGGGCACCCGGCTACGATGGGCAGCCGGCGAGCGGGGATGTCGAGTGCGGGCCGTACTCCGTGTTGGTCTTCTCCCAGGATGACTGACAGGTAGCGACAGGACGCGGATGCGCGCCTGACTTCAGCCCCTCCCCGGATTGCGCCACCTCCCCGCGTGCTTGACCGGACATGACCGCCGGGGAACGATCCGCAGGCGCGGTTCCCTGGCCGGAACATGAGGGCGCGGATCCCGCCCGGGTATCCGGCCCTTCGGCCACGCCAGCACAACGAGCTGCGCTCCCGGAGGATGATTGGCCAGTCGAACCGCGGTGACCAGGGAGACGGAGCGAGCGGCGCCCGAACCAACTCCTCGCGGGACCTTCGCCTCGCTCCGGTACGCACAGTTCCGCCTTCTCCTGTTCGGCACAATCCTCTCGAACGGCGCCCAGTGGGTGCAGCAGATCACAGTCAGCTGGCTCGCCTACGACATCACGGGGTCGGGCGCCACGCTTGGGGCGGTGAACCTCGCCCGGGCGACCGCTACCGTGGGCTGCGTGCCGGTCTCGGGCCTCGTCGTCGACCGCGTTGCGCCAAGGACGCTCATTGTAGTCATCAACCTCTGGCTCATGGCGATCTGCGGGATCCTTGGCTTCACACTCATCGGTGGCGAGCGGGCCTTGCTTTACCTGTTCGCGTTCTCCTTCCTCAGTGGCCTGGCGACTTCCGTCGATCAGCCGCTGCGGCAGGCCGCTGTGTTCATGCTCGTCCCGCGATCCGTCGCTCCGAACGCGGTGGCCGTGATGCAGACCGGGTGGGGCGTGATGCGCTCGGTCGGCCCGGCGATCGGGGGGTTGCTCATCTGGAAGCTCGGCCCCGGGGGCAACTTCCTGCTCCAGGCTGCTCTCTATGGCCTCATCCTGCTAAACGGCCTCCGCATCGCCTTCCCGGCGCGGCAACCGCCCGCAGGCCGGAGTTCGTTCTTCGCCGACCTCGGGGAGGGCATCCGCTATGTCCGCCACAGCGCCACCACGCGCGCCTTCCTGTGCATGGGCTGGGTCTTGCCGCTGTTGATCATTCCGGTGTTCACGGCCCTGCCGCCCATCTACGCCAAGGACGTCTTCCACGGCGGCCCGGTCGTTCTCGGGCTGCTGCTCTCCGCCGTGGGCGTCGGCGCCGTGTTTGGAGGGCTCGTGACGGCGTCACTGGACCGGGTCGATCGGCGGGGACTCGTGCAGCTGGCCGCCCTTCTGTTCCTCAGCCTCTCGCTCATCGCCTTCGCCTTCACGACCACGCTCGTGCTCGCGCTCCCCATCATTGGTCTCGCCGGGTTCTTCGAACTCATCTACCTGGCCTCGAACCAGACGCTTCTCCAGCTTTCGATCCCGGACGGTATCCGCGGCCGCGTGACGAGCATCGTGAGCTTGAACGCGGGCCTTTCGCCGCTGGGTGCACTCTACGCCGGGATCGGCTCCGACCTTGTGGGGCCGGCCGCGGTCACAGTCGTGCTGTGCACGATCGCCGCGGTCATCGCCGTGGGCGTCTTCCTGCTCTCTCCCACGGTCCGGGATTACCGCATCAGTGCCTCAATCGTGGCCTGACCCGGGCCGCTCTGGCTTGCCGGCGCGGCGCGATGGCCGCGGGTGAAGCCCTGTGGGAACCCCGCGCCCGGGTTCAGTAGGGAGGGGAGAACCAGGACCGATGAGCGGCGCAGCGCTCCTTCAGCCACCCTGGCAGACGGTCGTCCAGCGCGGGCGAGAGGTAGTAAGTGCGATCGAGCATGTTGTGTCCGGCGGCGAAGAGGCCCTCCTTCCGCGCGGTCTCGTCCACCGGCGTCCCCGCGAAGACGCGAATGCCCAGGGCGAAGAAGACGGTGTCGTCCGGGGCGAGCTCGTCGAGCACATCCAGAGCCTGCCGGACGGATTCGTCCGTTTCGCCGGGGCCGCCGAAGAGCACGTGGATGGTGAAAGGGAGGAGGGACGACCGCACCGCATCCAGGGCGGCCGCGATGTCAGCCGGCCGAAAGCCCTTCCGGTAGCTGCGGAGCATGCCGCCCGTAACGGCGTCGAGCCCGAGCGCCACTCCCCGGCACCCAGCCTCACGCATCAACTCCAGCAACGGCAACGACAGCCCGGCCGGGTTCACGCCGCAACGCCAGCGCACGACGGCCTCCCGGCGGATGATTTCTCGGCAGCGGGCCTCGGCATGGTGCGGCGGGTGGTGGAAGACACCATCGGTGAAGTGCAGCCGGTTCGTGCCCACAAGGGCCACGAGGGCCTCGATCTCGTCGACGACGGTCGAGGCCCTCTTCATGCGCGCCTTCTCGTTCGCAGCGCCATCGGGGCAGAACGAACAGCGGAGGTCGCATCCGCGCTTGCTCTCGACCGGGATCACCGCGCCCAACGCCGCGTACGCGGGAATATCGACCAGATCGTAGGCGGGCAACGGCGAGCGGTTGAAGGGCCGCACTCGTGCCAGTCCCTGGACCACGGTGCGGCTGCCGGACCGGTAGCAGCCGCCGGAAATCCCCGCCGGTGGCGTGCCCGCCGCGATGCAATCGAGCAGCGGTCCGAGTGACTCCTCGGCCTCTCCTGCCAGCCCGTAGTCGAGGTCGAGCGCTTCGAGGACTTCGCCCGGGAAAAGGGTGTAGCCGGCGCCGCCGGCAACGATTGGCGCGGCCGACATGTCCCGCACGGTTCGAACGAGCTCCCGCAGCTCGTCCAGGTGCGAGCGGTTGCCCAGCATCTGGTTGTTTTCGAGATTGCGGATGCTGAGCCCCACCAGTTCGGGCTTCCACGTCGCGATGTGCTGCCGGACCGCAAGCAGCGGGTCCGTCTCGTGGCAAAGGTCGAGCAGTCGCACTTCGTGTCCCAACTGCCGGGCGACCGCCGCGACCGTCGCCGCACCGACCGGCAAGAGCGGATCCGGCAGCCGCTCCCGGTTCGGGGACACAATGCTGACTCTCATGGCATGGCCGGATCCTACTCGCCACAGATCCCCTTTTCCAGCGCGAGGCCCTGTCCGGGCCGGTGACCAGACCGGCCGCGCCCCCCAGAATGGCCGGGTAGCGCGCCGGGGCGCGGCCTCGATGAGGGTGCGGATTCCTGCCCTGCGAGCGCACGGCGCGGGCGAAGAAGGGGAGGGCGCATGGCCTCGCGAGACTCGGCCGGCGATCGCACGGCGACGGTCAGCAGCTTCGTCGCGGGAAGCCGCCGGGCGGACTGGCCGGAGGAGACGCTCGAACTCGGGCGCCGGCACATCCTCGACACGCTGGCGGCCACGGTCGCCTGCCGGGACCTCGAGACCGCGGAGGTTGCGCGGGGCTTCGCACTCCGGCAGAGCGGACAGGCAGGGGGCGCGACGATCCTCGGGACGCGGCTCCGCGCGTCGTTGCCGGATGCCGTGTTCGCGAGCGCGATGACCGGCCACGGGGCCGAGATCAACGACTTCTGTCCTTCGGCGTTTGTCCAGCCCGGGCCAGCGGTGGTTAGCACGGCCCTCGCGCTCGCCGAACGCGAGCACCGCCCGGGCAGCGAAGTCCTGCGCGCCGTGATCGCCGGCTACGAACTGACGTGCCGGGTGCCGAAGGCGCTCGGCGTCAGGCAGACCCGTTCCCTTGGCATCTCCAGTCACGGGCTCGGGCCGCTCTTTGGGGCAGCGGCGACGGCCGCATCGCTGTTGCACTTCGACGAGGCGCAGGTGGGTGACGTGCTGAGCTACTGCGCGCAGCAGGCGTCCGGATCCTGGCAATGGCTCCTGGATGTGCGCCATATCGAGAAGTCGTTCGTCTTTGCGGGCATGCCCGCTCGCAACGGCGTGCAGGCCGCTCTTCTTGTCGAAGCGGGATTCACAGGCGTGCCCCGGGCGTTCGATCAGCCCGGCGGGTGGTTCAGGGCAGCGATGTTCGCTGCCGGGGCGGACTACCAGCCCGGCTACCTCACGGACGGTCTCGGCGAGCGGTTCGAGATGCCGCTCGTGGGCTACAAGCGCTACCCCGTTGGCGGCCCCACGCAACCGGTGGTGGAAGCGATGCTTCGGCTCGCGGGGCGGGTCGCCGCCGCCGAGGTGAGGACCATAGTCATCGAGATGCCTGGCTCGCCGCGGGCGTTCGCTTCCGCGGAGATGCCCGCGCTCAACCTGCCCTACCTCTGCGCGATCATCTTGCTCGACAAGAAGCTGGACTTCGATGCGGCCCAGTCCATCGCGCGGATGCGCGACGACGAGGAGGCGCGCACACTCATGGCCCATGTCGAGGTCGCCCACGACCCGGCACAGGAGGCAGAACCCCGCGTCGAGTCCGCGCGAATAACGGTGGACCTCGAGGACGGCTCGCGGGAGGTGGAGTTCGTCGAGCATGTCCGGGGGTTCCCGGCCAACCCGATGTCTCATGATGACATCGAGGAGAAGGCGGTTGAGCTGCTTGCGCCGAAGCTGGGCGAGGCGGGAGCGCGGCGCGTGGTGGAATTGGCCTGGGCGATCGAGACGCTTCCCGATGCCAGCGTGCTCATCGACGCGATTGGAGGCGACGGCTGATGCCGCCCGTGCCCGTGCCCGTGCAGCTCCGCCCGTATAGTCTCGTATGACGCAGACCAGAGGTTCTGGAGGGTATTGGTGTCTGACAAGTTGTTCCCGGCCGAGGAATGGACGGTCGAGGATCCGGGTGGCCACGGCCTGGACGCCTCCCTGTTGGAGCAGGCCGCAGCCGCCGTCCGGAAGATCGAAAAGCGCTACGGCTTCCTGGTTGTGAAGGACGGCGTGATCGTCCACGAGACGTACTACTTGGGCGACCAGACGACGAAGCACCCGGTCTTCTCAGTCACGAAGGGCTTTGGCGCCTCGCTTGTTGGAATCGCCCAGACGCGCGGCTTCCTGGATGTGAAGGACCTGGTGAGCGACTGGCTGCCGGTGCATCACCCCCACATCAAGGAGGGGGCCACCATCGAACACATCCTGAGCATGACCGGCGGCGGCCAACCGGGCGTGAACACGTACCTATATACAAGTGGCCCCATCCTCAACAGCCTGTCGAACATCCTCTGGCTCGCGACGGGCAAGCCACCGGCGCGCTTCTTCGATGAGGACCTGGCAGAGCCACTGGGGCTCACGCTCGACTGGCCCCGGAACGGGAAGGGCTGGATGCAGATAGGCAACCGTGGACCGTTGCCGGTGCTGCACTCCACGCATCGCGACCTCGCCCGCCTCGGCTTGCTCTGGCTGCGAAAGGGCAACTGGCGCGGCCAGCAGTTGATTGCCACGGAGTTCATCGATGCGGCTCTGAGGCCGCCGTTCCCCGAGGCGAACAACGCCTACGGCTATCTCTGGTGGCTCAACAAGGACGGCGGCCAGTGGCGCGACCCCCGGAATCCACCGGTGGCCCGCGCGGGGAAGCGCATTCCGGGAGCTCCGGAGAGCGTGTACACCGCGCAGGGCGCGCGCGGCAAGCTCATCATGGTGATTCCCGACCACGACATGGTGGTTGTGACCATGGGCGAGACGGGCGACGAGCACCAGCCGACGTTGGACCTCTGGGCGGCGATAGCGCCTGCTCTGGCCCGGTAGCCGGTTCGCGGCGCGCACGTCCTCGTCGGGTTCAGATGTCTCTGAGACAGCCGGGTAGCTGGATAGACACGGGGTGGAGGCCACGAATGCTGGCTATCTGCTCCAAAGCCGCCGGGATCAGGCATTCGCGCTCCCATGCCGCCTTCTGACATCCGCCTGTAGAATGCGGCCAGCTAGCCAGGGCAGGGCAACTCATGGACGGACTTCAAGGTCTCACCCCGGTCGCGGGGCTCGGCGGGCTCGCCCTTGGCGTCCTTCTCCTCGTCTTCCGCGACGTCGTCCGGAAGGCCATCTTCCCGAAGCTCTCCCGGGCCCAGGCGTTTCGCCTGCTCATGACGATTGTCGTTCTCGTCTGGGCGGCGTCCATCGCTGGCATCATCGCCTACGTCATTCTTGAGTTGGACGATGACGATGACGATGACGACCCTCCCGGCGCCGACGCGTCGAACCTGGTCAGCGATGCATTCGAGGCGCCGTCGGTCGTTGACGGTTCGCGGCTTGGGTTCAAGTGGGTGATTGTCAACCAGGGCCCAAGGGCAGTTGACGGCGGTGGCAGCGCCAGGCTTCACCTGAAATACGGGACGGATCCCAGCGAAGACCTGCAGAGTGGCCGGGCAATCGATGGCATTCCGTCGGGCGGTTCTGAGATCATCGCGTTTTCCGCGGGCATTCCAGCCAGCTTCTATGATGGGAAGGATGTCAGGGTCTGCGCGTCTGCGAGCTTTCGAGCCGGGACCGCCGGAGTTGAGAGCGTTGAGAAGTGCTTTGTATTGCGCCACCTGTGGACGCTTGATGACAAAGGGAATCCCGTAGATGGACTCGTCGACTACAGTCGAGCCGCAAACCAGCCCGCATACCTGGGGGTGAAGAAGGAGGTGAATGACTATCGAGGCGACCCATTGCAGGCGAGCACCATACGCGATGCTCTAACGAAGGATTCACCCGGATCGCCATTCGTCAAGTCGATCACGATCGTGGGAGCAAGGGTCGTTGTGGACATTGAACCACTGGGATGGTATTGGTTCGTCTGGAATGGCAGCAGGATACCGGTGGCGGTTGCCGACTGATCGCCTGGCGCCGGGCGTCGTCCGATCCGGACTCACACCAAACCAGTTGGGCGAAGAAACGCCGGGTGGACCGGCGGCGAACGCGACGAGCCCCGGCCGACGTTGGACCTCCGGGCGGCGATAGAGCCCGTTCTGCCCCCGGTAGCGGAGTCGCGGGCGCGCACGTCATTACTACCGGGAACCCCTGCGCGCGGGTATGCTTTACCTTCGTAGGCGCTCGTTGGCCCCTGCACCGGGCGGGGCGAAGCCTGCTGGAGGTACCCGTGAAGAAGTTCCTGGGCATATTCGCGATCCTTGGCGCAGCCTGTGCGGCGCTCATGTTCTGGCGCAAGCGGCAAGACGACGACGAATTCCTGGATGAGGAGCTGGAGTAGCTGCTGCCCACGCCCGATCCCGCTGCCCGCCGGCCCGTCATCACCGGCTATGGTGCCGTCACGACACATGGCAGCGGCGTAGCGGCGGCATGGAACGCGCTTGCGTCCGGTGCCACCGCAGGCCACCAGTGGCAACCCGAAGGGAGCGATGGGCGGTATTTCGCCGCCACCATCCCCGGCGGCTATCGCCCCAACCCGGCGATCCCCGGCAACATCGTGCCCTTCCTCGACCGTGGGGCGCTCATCGCGCTGGACGCGGCCCTGCAGGCACTTGCCTCGGCGGGATTGGGCGCCGGAGCCGGCGATGCGCGCCGTTTCGGCGTCGCCGACGGGCTCTCCTACCGCGCGCCCGGGCAGCCGACCCTCTTTGTCCCGTATGGCCACCTTGTCGGACGGACGCTCGGCGTCCGCGGACCGGCGAGCCTTTCCGGTGGCGCCGACGCGAGCGGCATGGCGGCCATCGCCGCTGCCGTGCGGATGATCGCCCGCGGCGATGCCGACGTGGTGGTCGCGGGCGCCGCCCAGACCCTCCAGGAGGCACTCGTGGAGCACCTGCGGGCGCAGGGATTCGCCAAACGGTCGGCAGCGTGCCCCTTCGACGAGCGGCATGGCGGATTCGTCGCCGCGGAGGGTGCGGCCTATGTCGTGGTCGAAGCGGAGGCTCATGCGCTGGCCCGCCGGGCAACGCCCCTCGCCCACGTCGCGGGAGTGGGCGAGACGTTCGACGCGGCCGTGGAGCCCCTGGCGACGAGCGAGGCCGCGGAAGCAGGCCGGGCGATGCAGGTCGCACTCACGGACGCCGGCTACATCCAGAACCAGGTCGACCTGGTCGTGTCCTGCGCCGACGGGCGTGAAGCGGTGGATTTCGCCGAAGGGTACGGCCTGAAGCGAACCTTCGGGCGCCACGCCTACTACGCCGGGGTCACCTCCGTTGCGGGCGCCCTGGGCTACGCGCTGGCTGCGAGCGGACCGCTCTCGCTCGTGTTTGCGCTGGAGGCCATGCGGCGGCAGCAGCCGTTCCCCATCGCGGGCTTCGCGGCCGCCGAGGCCGACCTGGAGTTGGCCTACATGAAAGAGGCGCGCCCGGAGAAGCTCGACTGCCTGCTCGTGACCTGCCTGGGCCTTGGCGGGACGAACGTGGATCTGGTTGTCGTGAAGGCATGAGGGGACCCGCCCGGGCCCCGTGGCTGACAACTGACTACCGGCTACTGGCAACTCGCCCCGGCGTGCCGATGATCACGACGTGGGCAAGTCCGGGATCTTCCTGGTGGCGCTGATGATGCTTGGCACCGTGAAGTGCTACGGCGCCGACCTCGCGAGCCTTCCGTTCGTGGCGAGCAAGGCCGCGCCGCCGCCGGCGCCGGCGTACGTGGCGGCCATCGGGACGCCCGCCGCCATCTCGCTGCCGGAGATCGACTTCAAGAAGTGGTTCACAGGCGAGACGACGGCAGACGCGCCCATCGACCCGTACAGCCCCGCGCAGTGGCAGGAGGTGGATGCCTTCTTCGCCGTTGCCAGGACGCAGGCAGGCTGGACCGAGGCCTGCAAGAAGGCGTCGGCGGCGGCCGGGGCTGACCGGGCCGCGAACGCCGAGGTGGGGGTCCTCGCCTGCAGCGCCGACCCGGCGGTGACGCCGATTCAGCAGTTCGCCGTGCAGATCCTGGGCACGCGGGCCGAGGTGGCGCTCTGGATCCGCGGTGTGCCCGGCCACAGCATCGGTGGGATCTCCGGGCGCCAGGGCGCGCTGCGCCTGGCGTGCGCCGTCGATGTGATCACGCGGGAAGGCGGGGCGGACTCGGCCTACGCCCAGGCCTGCAAGCTCGCCCTGGCCACCGCCTATGCCGCGGGTGACGGGAAGGCGACGTTCGATGCCCTTGGCGAGGCCTACAAGCTCGTCGCAACGGAAGTCGCGAAGCGCGATCCGAAAACCGCCTCGGAACCGGCCTACTTCCCCACGGGCGGCGAGAAGAAGAAATAGCGGTCCGCACCCGCACCCATCCCTTGATCGCTTGCCCGCTGTCACCCGGCCCTCAGCGCTCGCACCGGGACCGCCCAACATGGGCGCATGCACGAAGCAGGAGGTGTTGCGGTGGCGATGCGGAGGGCGGTGCGGTTTCGGGACTGGCCGGCCTGGGTTGCCGGCCTGCTGGTCATCGGCCGGGCGGCCGGCGGGCTCTTCGTGCACGGTCTCGTCCGGCCGGGGTCCCCGGCCACGCTTTCGCGCGCGAGTGGCAGGGTGGCCCGGCGATGAACAACGACGAGGTGCCGATCGGGCGGCTCGTATCGACGATCGTGACCGTGCTGGCGGTGACCCTTCTGCTCTCGGTCGGGGGACTGGTCGCCCTGGGGATGGTGGGCGGCGATCCCGGCGTGCGCGCCACGTTGACGCACATTGCCGAGACGGTGCTGGGCGTCTTCATCGGCATTGCCGCCGGCCGGCTGGCGAGCGGCGAGGAGCGGTGAGGTGGCATCGCCCCAGGGCAAGTAACGATTATGAAGGCGGGACTTGATTTTCTTGAGAGGGAGATTAATATCTGCTCAAGAAACCGGAGTCGAACGCATGAGCATCCTCGAAATCCGCGACCTCACCAAGCGTTACCGCAACGGCACGCTCGCCAACGACCGCATCTCCGTGGCGCTTGAGACCGGAGAGATCTCCGGCCTCCGCGCCCCCAACGGCGCCGGCAAGACCCCCCTCGTGCGCCAGGTGCTGGGCCTCCTCAAGCCGACCGGTGGCAGCATCACCCTCGATGGCGTGGACCTGATCGCGAACCCCGGATATGCCCGGGCGAACATCGGTTTCCTCCCCCAGGGCCAGTTCGACATGCAGGCGGTCCACGTCGACGAACTGGTCTACCTGATCGGCAAGCTACGCGGCCTCTCGTCGGCGCTGGCGCGGAGCCGGACCGAGGAGCTCATCGAGCGGCTTGAGCTTGGCCCGTTCCGCCACACGTCGTTGCATGCGGCCTCGGGCGGCGTGCGGCGCCTCGCCGGGTTTGCCACGTCCGTCATCGCGCGGGCCCGCCTCCTCGTCCTCGACGAGCCTACGAACGACATCGACCCTGTCCGCCGCCAGCTTCTCTGGGCCATGATCGACGAACTCGGCGCCGAAGGCAGCACCGTCCTGCTCGTCACGCACAACCTCGCCGAGGCCGAGCGCGTCATCGACCGGCTGGCGATCATCGACCACGGCCGCATCCTGCGCGAGGGCGCGCCCTCGTCCCTGCGCTCCGTCGTCACCGACCGCCTGCGGATCGAGATCACGGCGGCCGCGGCGTATGTTCCTCACCCGGCGCTCATCGCCGACGGCGGTCCGGACACGTACTTCCTCGACGAACGCGACCTCCCCGAGGTGAGCCACTGGCTCGCGGAGCAGCGCAACGCCGGCAAGATCCTGGACTTCCGTATCGGCCCTCCGACGCTCGATGACATCTACGCCGTCACTGTTGCCCAACCCGAAGCCGAGGCTGTGGCATGAAGGCGTTCCGGGAGTTCGCCGCCCTGGTGCGGCTCAACCTGCTCATGAACCGGACAGAGATCTGGTTCATCGGCATGATCCAGGTCGCGCTCACTGTGAGCTTCGTGCTCGGCTTCGGCTACTTCATGCGGCCCATTTCCGAGTTGCAGGCGCTCTACCTCACGACCGGCATCGCCACGAACACGGTCGTCATGGTCGCGCTCGTGAGCCTGCCGAACATCCTCTCGTGGGGCAAGGCGCAGGGCCGACTCGAGTACTTCCTGGCGCTTCCCATTGGCCGCGAGGTCTACCTCGCGGCGCTGGTGGCCTACGTCGCCCTCACCTCGTTTCCCGGGGTCGCATTCGCGGTCTGGTTCGGGGCCTGGCACTACGACCTGGCGCTCGTCTACGACCCGATCGTCATCGTCGTTGTGGTCCTCGGGGTCCTCTCGCTCGCGGGCGTCGGGATCGCCATCGGCACCCTTTCGCCCGAACCGCAACTGACGAATGCACTCACGAACCTGACCGTTTTCTATGTGCTCCTCTTCGCGCCCGTGCTCCTGCCGAAAGAGCAACTGCCGGCGCTCTTGCGCCACTTCTCCGTCGCGATGCCTCCGACCTACGCCGCCGACGCCATGCGCGGCGCCCTGACCGGCCTTCCGGGCACGCACCTCGCGCGCTCGCTCTGGGTGATGGGTGGGTTCAGCGCCGTTTCGATCGCGCTCAGCGCCGCCGCCATCCGCAGGAGGGGATAGGCATGAGCACGATCCGCCAGTTCGTCGACCTGTTGCGCCTTGAGCTCCTCATGGGCCGGACCCTGGTCTGGATGATGGCCCTGATCCAGCTCGTGATGACGCTTGGGCTCATCCTCGGCTTCGGCTACTTCATCCCCAACATGTCGCACGCCCAGGCGCTCTACCTGACCACGGGCGCGGCCAGCCAGACGGTCATCACAACGGCGCTGGTCATGCTTCCCCAGAAGCTCTCGCAGGACAAGGCCGAAGAGAAGCTCCACTACCTGCTCACCCTTCCGATGCCGCGCGAGAGCTACATCCTCAGCCAGATTGCGTTCGTCGCCCTGGGGACCATTCCCGGCACGGCGTTCGCGGTAGCCCTCGGGGCGTGGCACTACGACATATCGCTCGACGTGAGCGTCACCCTCCTCGCGGTGGTGCCGCTGGCAATCTTCTCGCTCGCCGGCATTGGCGTGGCGATTTCGATGCTCTCGCCCTACCCGCAGCTCACGAACGCGCTCACCCAGCTCACCATCTTCTATGTGCTCCTGTTCGCGCCGGTGGTGTTCCCGAAGGAGCAGTTGCCGGAACTCCTGCAACACGTCTCCGTGGTCATGCCCCCAACCTACGTCGCGGACGCCATGCGCGGCGCCCTGACCGACCTCCCGGGCACGCACCCGGGCCGCTCGCTCCTCGTGATGGCCGGTTTCGCCGTGGGCTCGATCGC
>CAZCDK010000034.1:0-12232 GCA_964497285.1 uncultured Anaerolineaceae bacterium
CTGCGCGCCGTGCAGCCCGGCGACTGGCCCCTGTTCCAGGCACTCGACCGCGATACCGGCGTCCAGCGCGACGGGTACTGGATCACGTTCCCTCGCAGCGACGAAGAGGCGCGAAAATGGGCCCTCGAAACGTCGACCGCGAGGCCTGAGAACGACAACTTCCGATGGGTGATTGAGACTGCGGACGGCACGTCCGTCGGCACGCTGAACACCCACGGTTGCGACCTGCGAGAGGGCACCTTCGAGTTCGGCATCATGATTGTGCGGGAGCACTGGCGGAAGGGCTACGCGTCCGACGCCATTCGGCTGGTACTGCGGTACTTTTTCGCCGAACGCCGTTACCAGAAGGTGACATCCTTCGTCTATGAGTTCAACCCGCGCTCGTTGGCCATGCACCGGAGGTTCGGTTTCCAGGACGAGGGCCGCATCCGCCGTGCCATCTACACCAACGGGCGTCACTTCGACACCTTCGTGCTGGGGATGACCGCCGAGGAGTTTTTCGAGCGTCACGGCTCGCCGGAACCCGCCTGAGCACGGGCGCGACGCAAGCGTGTCGCCGGTATACTTCGGGTCATGAGGTTCACCTTCCCGCAGGAAACCGAGCAGTGGCGCGCCGACTTGCGCGCGTTCCTCAAGGCCGAAATTCCGCCCGGCTTCGAAGGCGACGACGACTTCTTCGACAACGAAGAGCAGATGGCCTTCGCCCGCCAGTTCACCAGGAAGCTGGGCGCGCGCCGCTGGTTTGCCCCCGCCTGGCCGGAGGAATACGGCGGCATGGGCAAGACCGCGATCGAGCAGATGATCTTGAACGAGGAACTCGCGTACCATCGCGCGCCTTCCGGTGGGCGGCTCTTCACCATCGGGATCACGGGGCCGACGATGCTCGTCCACGGGACGGACGAGCAGAAGGCGCGCTACCTGCCCGGCATGGCGGCGGGCGAGACCTGGTACTGCCAGGGTTTCAGCGAGCCCGGTTCCGGCTCCGACCTCGCGAGCATGCAAACCCGCGCCGTGCGCGACGGCGACGACTACATCGTCAACGGGCAGAAGATCTGGACCTCCAACGGTCATGTTGCGGACCGCATGATCCTGCTCGCCCGCACCGATCCCGATGTGCCCAAGCACAAGGGCATCAGCGCCTTCATTCTCGATATGAAGACCCCGGGCGTCTCCGTCCAAAGCGTGCCAAACATCGCCTATCGCCGCGATTTCAACCAGACGTTCTTCGAAGACGTGCGCGTGCCGGCCAAGGACCTGCTCGGCGGCGAAAACAACGGCTGGTATGTGGCCACAACAACACTCGACTTCGAGCGGTCGAACATCGCCGCCATCAGCGGTGCACGGCGCACCGTCCACGATCTCGTGCACTGGGCGCGGGAGTGGCACCCGGGAGGGCGCCCGTGGGACAAAGCCGGGGTTCGGGCGAAGCTGGCGGAGCTCGTGGTTGACGTCGAAGTGGGACGGCTGCTTGCCTACCGCACGGCCTGGTTGCAGGCGCAGGGCCAAGTCCCCAACTACGAAGCGAGCATGGGCAAGGTGTGGATGGCGCTGCTCGGCATCAAGGTGGCAAACGCCGGCGTCAATCTCATGGGCCCCTACGGCGGGCTGCAGCCAGGATCGACGTGGGCCCCCCTTCAGGGGCGGGTGCTCACGTCCTACCTGCTGGCCGCCTCCGGCCCGATCGGCGGCGGCACTTCCGAGATCCAGCGCAACATCATCGCCCAGCGAGGGCTCGGCCTCCCCCGCGGCTAGTGCGGATTCCCAGGGGTGGCCTACGGCGACACCACTGTTGAGACGCGCAGCGCCGCCAACTGAATGTCGATGCCACGGTTCCAGTCCTTGTAGCCGCTCACGTTCCGCGAGCGCACCGCCTCGCGCCCTGCTCGCTGGTGTTCGATAAACCCGTCGATGGCGCTGTCAAGTGCCGCCTCGGTGCTCGCGAACGCTGCGGGGAGGGTCAGCTCTCGCATGGCAATCGCAATGCAGACTGTCTCGTCGGCATAGCGCCCAAAATCCGGCCGGAAACTGCCGCGATAAAACCTGCCGTTCGGGTAGCGCCGGCGGAAGTCGTCGGTCAGCTTCTCCATCCGGCTGGCGTCCTGGTTGATCCCCTGCGTGAAGGCTCGCAGCGGGTCGCGGCGACCGGCCGCCGTCACTGGCGTCGAAGTCGAAGCCGTACAGGGAGCCGGATCGGACATCGCGCTGTCGGCCTCGCCACAGGCAGCGACAGCGGTGCCGATGCCCATGACCACAGTGGCGAAGAACGCGCGCACGGGATTCAGCGACGTGGGCGCTCCTGTCATGTCAGGCCAGGCCGCGCAGGTAGCAGGCTGCGGCGCGCGCCGCCTGCCCCCTGTGGCTGATGGCGTCCTTCGCGTCCTCTCCGATCTCACCGTTCGTCCTGCCCCCGGCCCCGACAAACACGGGATCGTAGCCGAAGCCTCGCTGACCCCGCGGCGCGGTGGCGATGCTGCCCTCCTGGATCCCCTCGAACAGATGGATCTCCCCGGAGGGCGAGGCCACGGCCATCACCGCGCGGAAGCGGGCGCCGCGGAGGCCATCCGGCGTGGCCGCCAGCTTCTGCAGGAGCAACCGCACCCGCCCGGCGTCGTCGAGTCCCGGCCCCCCGAAGCGCGCCGAGTGAACCCCTGGTTCCCCATCGAGGGCATCGACCTCGAGGCCGGAATCGTCGGCCAGCGCGAAACACCCGCCTGCCTCAGCGAAGGCCCGGGCCTTCAGCGAGGCGTTGGCGGCGTAGGTCGAGCCTGTCTCCGCCGGCTCGATCGCAAGCCCGAGGTCGGCCGGGATCACGATCTCGAACCCGCAACCTGCGAGGAGACGGCGCAATTCGCGGACTTTCCCGGGGTTGTTGGTCGCCAGCAGGAGTCGGGGCACACCAAGAGTGTGGCGAATCATCGCCTGCGGCGGCAAGATCGGCCGGAGCCAGCGCGCCCGGAGGGGTTAGTGGTGGCCGTCGTGAGGATCGGCGGGCGCGTCGCCAAAGGACTCCGGGAAGTCCTTGCTGTACATCTTCGAGATCGGGGCGGTCCATGTCGGGTTGTCGAAGTGGCCGGCCCTCCTTCTCGCCAGGTAGAACCCCCCGAAGACCGTGGACCCGATGGCCACCCCTACGACCGCCCAGAGGGCCCGCCTGGTCAGCGCGTCACTGTCCGACGCACCATCCTGCTGCGGGGTCGCCCCCGGTTCAATCGTCGCCACCTCCTGTTGGCGGCCGGTTTCCAGCGCAGACGCCGACAAGGTGGTCCCGGCGGCTGCAAGAGCGGCGATTGCGATGAGCGTGGCGCAAAGACGGAAGCATCTCATTCCGAAGGTGCAGTCTAGGGGGCGGTGCATGCCGGTCAAGGGCGCAACGGGGTTCCGGGAGCGAATGGCGACCGTCGAGGGGCGCGCCCTGGGGATGCGATCCCCGGGGCGAGGCATCCCGGGCGAGTTGCGTCTATAGCCACTCGAAGCTGCCTCGATATTGCACCGTCGTCGCATCCTGCTTAGATTATGGGTCGTGTTGTGGAGGACGTTGATACTGCGCCGGGCGGCACTCGCCGCCGCGGATGGGGCAACAGACAGGGACGCCGAAGCACCGATTGATGCGACCAAACTCGTCGCAACGGAGTCGCAGACCGCTGAACCTGCTCAGGCCGGTGGCACGCGGCGGCGGCGCGCGGTCAGTCGTCGGCGTGTGGCGCTTTGTGCCCTGGTCGTTGCCGTTCTTCTCAGCGGCGCGGCCTACTCCCAGCGCCACACATTCACGGCCCAGGGCGCCGACCTGAGCCGCCGGGTCATCGGCGACGAGAACACTGCCCGGGTTGAGAGCTGGTACTTCCGGGCTGATGATCGTATGACGAAGCTCAAGTACCGCTTCTTCGGCGGAGAAACCAACCCGTTCGCCGACACCAGCGTCAAGGTTGACTTCGTCGCGAAGCCTGAGTCGCGAGCGATCCCGTACTACCTCAGCACCGACGGCAAGCCCCCTCCGCGCGCGCGTCTCACCGCCGACACCCTTGGCCCGGCGCCGCTGCAGCTCCCGAAGACCAGCGTCCTGCGCGATAACCCGGAAGCGGGCGAAGGCCAGTGGAGCACGGTGGGACTTCCCCGCTCCTCGCCAAACGACATCCTCATGGCCCGGACATTTGTCCGGCCCGACAAGTCCCGGCCCTATGCCATGGTTGGCGTGCTGCTCATGGACTCGCGCCGCGTCCGTCTGCACATGACAGGCGGAACCGTCGACCCCGGCGGCGACCGTGGCGTCAAAGGCCCGGGCACCATTCCGAGCGACCATGTGGGGAAGCTCGTCGCTGCTCTCAACGGCGGCTTCAAGGGCCCCCACGGGGGCTTCGGCATGTTCGCGGATGGCAAGGAGTACCGTCCGCTCCGCAACGGCCTCGCCTCACTCGCTGTCATGAAGGACGGCACCCTCAGGATGGGTGAGTGGGGCAAGGATCTGACCTGGGACGAGAACATCGCCGCCGTCCGGCAGAACGCGGTTCTCCTCGTGGACAACGGCCAGGTGAGTCCCCGCACGGCCGAAGGCAACGATACCTGGGGCTACGTGCAGGTGAATTCCGCCGAGTTCATCACCTGGCGCTCGGCGGTCGGCCTGACGAAGGATGGCAACCTCATCTTCGCGGCCGGCAATTCGCTCAGTGCCGAGACGCTGGCGAAGGCTCTCTGGGCTGCCGGCGCCCACACCGCGATGCAGCTCGACATCAACAACCCCTACGTTCTCATCGGGACGTTCTTCCAGCAGGCGGACGGCTCAGTGAAGGCGGAGCGCTTCATGGACAACATGCCCGACACGCCCTCACGATTCCTGAAGCCCCAGGAGCGTGACTTTCTCTGGGTCACGCTCGACGAGTCAAAGTACTTCTGAGGCCCCCGTCATCGGGCCGCGATAGCCCACGACCACGTGCTCGCGATCCGTACCGGCGCTCCGGGCGCGGCCACTC
Source organism: uncultured Anaerolineaceae bacterium (assembly GCA_964497285.1). Lineage (GTDB taxonomy): Bacteria > Chloroflexota > Dehalococcoidia > Tepidiformales > Tepidiformaceae > UCB2. The sequence continues at coordinate 4,965 of CAZCDK010000034.1, forward strand.
CCATGCCCGTCCCGGCAACGCCGTTCTCCACGAGGTTGAACACATCCGGGGGACATGTCTGCGGTTCAACGCAGATCGCCTCCGGAGGTGTGTACACCATCGCATGCGGCTCCCGGCATTCGATTGAGATCGCCAGCCGCACGCGCCCCCAGCCGATGCCCACCGCCCCGGTCAGCCCGCTGTAGCAGTCGTCGAGCCGGCGACCGCCCACGAGGGCGCGGTGGCGGAGGTCCGATTCCCCGGAAGGGTCGATCCGCTTCCCCGTCGGGATCTGGTCCCTGAGCACGTATCGGTGGGCGGCGGGCACAAGCAACTCCACGTCGGTGGCGCCGGCCACATCCCGTCTGAACCATGGGTGCCAGCCGCAGCCCGCCGGAAAGCGCTCGCGATAGGACCGAACCTCCAGCGCCATGCGCAACGCGCCGGGCGTGAGTTCGAACCGCTGCCAGGCGTACCCCCGCCAGGGCCACGCCGAATCGAACTGCGCGACGAGCTCGCAGACTGCGGGCTCTGACACGACGACGTCCCACGCCTGGCCCAGGACCCGGCCATGGATCGCATGCGGCTTGCCATCCCGCGGAAGCTCGAAGTCACGGCCCGCCCAGCGAAAGCGTCCCTGGGCCACTCGGTTCGGCCACGGCGCCATCGGGAATGAGCCTCCCCTCGTCGGCCGCTCCTCGTAGGCGATCGGGTCCTCCGGCGAATGGAGCAGTGGCTCGGCGCGATCGCCGATTGGCACCCAGACCTGGTGCAGGCGACCGCCCATCTCGGGCAGGATGACGGCGCGGGCGCCGCCGCACATGAGTTCTATCGACATCGCGCCATTCTGCGCGGGCCGAGACTCCAACGGCAATGGAGCCGAAAGCGCCCGCCGGCCTACACTGGGAACGTGCCCCGCCTCGTCCTTTTCGACATCGACCTCACCCTCGTGCGGACCAACGGCGCCGGCCGCGCTGCCATGACGGAGGCATCCCGCCGGCTGTTCGGCATCGAGAACCCGACCGAGGGCATCAGCTTCGATGGCCGCACCGACTACGCCATCTTCATGGAGGCGATCCAGTTGAACCACCTCGCCGGCGGCGACCCCGCGGCTGTCTACCGCCAGGCCACCGAGGCTTACCTGGAGATGTTGCCGGGCTTCCTTGTGTCGCGCGGCGGCGAGGTGTTGCCCGGCGTCGCGGACCTGCTTGACGCACTGTTGGCGGAGGGCGTGCCGGTTGGCCTTGCGACTGGCAACCTCCGCCGCGGAGCCATGGCGAAACTCGGCTACTTCGGCCTCTGGGAACGCTTCTCGGCCGGAGGATTCGGTGACGACACACCGAACCGGTCGGAGGTGGTGACTGCTGCCATCAGCAACCTGGCGACCGCCGCCGGGGTCGATCCCAATCCTGCTTCGAGTATCGTTGTCGGCGACACGCCCCTCGATGTGGCCGCGGCCCATGCCGCCGGCGCGAAGGCGGTCGCGGTCGCCACCGGCAGCTACGACATGGCCGCGCTGCGGGCGAGCGGCGCCCGGCACGTTGTCCCCGACCTGAGCGAAACCGCGGCTCTCATCGAGATACTGCTGGGGTAGCTCGCCGTTGCCCCCGGGTGTTAAATGCTCCCCAGCCGTTCCCGCAGCCCATCCACCTTCGTCCGCGTTTCCCCGAGCGTCGCTTCCATCCCGGCGATGACGTTGGCGGGCGCCTTCGCCCGGAACGTCTCGTTCGCGAGCTGCCTCTCGAGGCGTTCCATGTGGGCAGACGACTCGGCGATTTCCCTCTCGATGCGGGCCCGTTCCCCGGCGTTGTCGACTTCCGGCAGCGCAAGGGCCACCTCCGTGTCGGCGATGAGCGCGTAGGCGTACTCGCCGCCGGGAAGCGCCGCGTCGGGCGCCACGACGTGTGGTTCGACGCGCGAAGTGAAGGCCGTCGCGGGCGCCGTCTCGGCGAGAGCGGACGCCTGCGCGCCGGCCCGAAGGTAGACCTGCAACCGCGCTCCGGAAGGCACCCTCTTCTCCGCCCGGACATTGCGTATGGCGCGATTCACCTCGATGACATGCTCCATCGACTCCTCGACCGCGATGTCCCGCCAGTTGCCGGCGCTCTTCGGGAACCAGGCGACGATCAGAGCTGCCGCCATGTCATCGTCGATGTGCTCGCGTAGAGCCTGCCATAGCTCCTCGGTGACGAATGGCATCATCGGGTGCAACAGCCGCAGCCCGTGGTCGAGCACGTGCGCCAGTACTGCAAGAGGGCGGTCGTCACCGGCGTTGAGCCGGACCTTGGTCATCTCGATGTACCAGTCGCAGAAGTCGTTCCAGAGAAACTCCTCGATCACGCGACCGGCCTCGTTCAACTGGTACGACTTGAGGAAACGGTCGACTTCGCCTTCGAGCCCCTCCAGCTTCGACAGGATCCAGCGATCCTCGAGCGCGAATGCTTCGCGGTCGAGCGGGTGTGGACGCCTGACACGCCGGTCCCCGAGCTTCATCAGCACGTAGCGGGCGCTGTTCCAGAGCTTGTTGGCGAAATTCCGGGCGGAAACCATCCGCTCGTCGCGATAGCGTTGGTCGGCGCCCATCGCGGCGCCGACCAACAGGGCAAACCGGACTGCGTCGGCCCCATACGACCCCGCCGAGTCCAGGGGGTCGACCACGTTCCCACGCGACTTCGACATCTTCTCGTTGTTGGCGTCGCGAACAAGACCGTGGAACAGGACAGTGCGGAACGGGATTTCGTCTTCCGCGCCGCGATCGCGCATGTTGTAGAGGGCGAACATGATCATCCGGGCGCACCAGAAGAACATGATGTCGTAGGCCATCTGCATGTCGGTTGTCGGGTAGAAGTAGCTCAGGTCCTCCGTGTCGCCCGGCCAGCCTAGATCGGCGTGCGGCGCCAGCCCCGATGAGAACCAGGTGTCGAGCACATCTTCGTCCTGTCGCAGCGAAGCCGACCCGCACTCGGAGCAGCGGTCGGGATCCTCGATGCGAACCGTCTTGTGTCCGTGTTCGCAATACCAGACGGGAATCTGGTGACCCCACCACAGCTGCCGGCTGATGCACCAATCGCGGATGTTGTCCATCCAGTTGAGGTAGACCTTCTCGAACCGCTGGGGAACGATCGTGATGCGGCCGTCTCGCACGGCCTTCGCCGCTTCCCCCGCCAGCGACCGGCCCGGTTCGTACTCCCGGCGCACGTCGATCCACCACTGCTCGCTCGGGATCGGCTGGAGCACGGTCTCGCAGCGGCTGCAATGCCCCACGCTGTGGGTGTAGTCCTCCACGTGGTCAAGAAAGCCCCCGTCTTCCAAGTCGCGAAGGATCGCGGCCCGCGCCTCCTCGTCGGTCATGCCGTCGTAGGGGCCGGCCTCGCTGTTCATGCGCCCCTGGCGATCGATCGCGACGATCGCTTCGAGGCTGTGGCGCTGGCCTATCTCCCAGTCGTTCGGGTCGTGGCCCGGGGTAACCTTCACCGCGCCTGTGCCAAACTCCGTCTTCACAACGTTGTCCGCGACGATCGGGATCTCCCGGCCAATGATCGGCAGCAGAAGCATGCGGCCGATCTTCTCTTCGTACCGCGCATCCTCGGGATTCACGGCCACGCCCGTGTCCGCCACCATCGTTTCGGGGCGGGTTGTGGCCACGACGACAAACGATGGCAGCGGCATGCCCCCATCCCCGAGGAGTGGGTACCGGATGTAGTAGAGCTTCGACGCCTCTTCGAGGTAGTCGACCTCGAGGTCGCTCAGGGCGGTCTCGCAGCGCGGACACCAGTTGATCATCCGCAGGCCGCGGTAGATGAGCCCGTCGTTGTAGAGTTTGACGAACGTGGTTCGCACGGCCTTGACGATGCCGGGATCCAGCGTGAAGACGTCGCGCGTCCAGTCGGCGCTGGCGCCCAGCTTCCGATGCTGGTCGGCGATGCGGCTGCGGTATTTCCGCACCCACATCCAGGTGCGCTCCACGAACGCCTCGCGCCCGAGGTCGTGACGGCTCAGACCTTCTTTCGCCAGCTCACGCTCGATCACGTTCTGGGTGGCGATGCCCGCATGGTCTTCGCCCGGGAGCCAGAGCACCGGCTCGCCCTGCATGCGATGCCAGCGCACAAGCGTGTCGGTAATCGCATCCTCGAGGCCGTGGCCGAGATGAAGCTCACCGGTCACGTTCGGTGGTGGCATGATGATCGCGTACGGCTTCGTGGAAGGATCGATGCGGGGCTGGAAGTACCCCTGCTCCTCCCACATGCGGTAGATGCGGCCTTCTACGCTCGCCGGCTCGTAGGCAGGAGGTAGGTCCTTGCGAGCCGGTAGCGTGGTCATGGCGGTGCCTTTGGCGCGATATGGAGTCCGGCGGCCAGTTGCCGCCGGGTCTTCAGTGTACCAGCCACCGTCTCTTGGGCCGAAAGGAAGGATGCAACGCTACCCGGTGGCGCGGAGGAGGAGTTGCCGCGGTCGCACGACACGAGGGCGCGACGATCGGCTGTTCGTTGCAGGCCCCGACCATGCGCGGATGCGGACGTCCGGGCACAGCCGTCGCAGTTCGATGGTCACCGAGCGGGCGCCGGCCAGCGCCCCGTCCTCCAGCCCGTCTCCTAACTGATCCAGGAGGTCCGCCGCGGCGAAGCAGGGTGTGTTGAGCTTGCGTTGAAGCACGGTGTCGCCGTTTTCGCCCGCGACTCTCACCACGGCCTCGCGAAAGCCCTGATCGCGGCCATCGAGCAATGCCTGGAGCCGCGCAAGGGCCCGCTCGATCTTCGACCACGCCACCCTCTGCGTGACGCTCTCGCTGAGTGGCACCAGGGCGGCCACGACGGCGGCGGCGAAAGGCGCCACCGGGGTATCCCCGTCGGAATCCTCTTCGCGCTCGGCCGCTGATTCGACCCCGGAAGCACGGGTGGCTGCCATCGCGGCCCGCCTGGTACTGCCGGCTCCGATGCGCGCTTCGAGCCCGGTCCACGCCGTCGCCAGTGCCAGGAGCCGCGCGGCAGCAATCCCCCGGGATTGGGGTTCGCCGCCATCGAGGTCAACGAAGAGATGATCCCGGCCACCAACCTCGACCAGCGGCGTTGCTCGCAGCCGGATGATGGCCGCCAGCCGTTCGAGTTCGTCGAGGCACGCGCCAACGTTGTCGGCCAGAAACAGACAGGCCCGGTCGCGGCGATAGGCCTCGCTCGCGCGCATGCCGGCCAACACGCCGCGCCCTGCTGCAACCGCCGACGCGGCACTGACCAGGCGGCCATTCGCTGTCTGCGACACAAGAGCGATGCTGCGCCCCTCCAGGTGCGGGAACTGGCGCAGCGCAAGCTGCACGCCCAGGCGAGGGAAGTGGAGGCAGAGGAGTCGCATGACGGCCCTCCGGGAGGGGGTCTGACGAGAATAGAACAAACGTTCTGTTCTCGTCAAGGGGGTCCCGCAGGCAGCCTACTTGATCGCGATCAGCTCGATCTCAAAGACCAGGTCCGAATTCGGGGGAATCGGGCCTCCGCCCGACGCACCGTAGCCGAGCGCCGACGGGATGAATACCGTCCGCTTCCCGCCCACCTTCATCGTCGAAAGACCTTCGGAGAAGCCCTTGATGACCCCGTTCATGCCGAACTTGGCGGGCTCGCCGCGCTGAACGGAGCTATCGAACACCGTCCCGTTGGAGGCGAGTTTGCCCGTGTAGTGCACGGTAACCTGCTGGTCCATGCGGGGGGAGGCGCCGGTCCCGACAACCTGGTCTGTGTACTGAAGCCCGCTCGCGGTCGTAGTAGGGTTCTCCAACTTGATTGGTCCTTTCGCCGCAGCGGTCGGCGAGACCGCCGCTGCTTTGGTCGGTGTTTGGGCCGCGCCCTTTGTCGCGGTCGGAACGGGGGTGATGGTCGCATCGTCGTCGTCGCCACAGGCCGAGAAGACCGCCGCTCCGGCCACGGCCATGGCGCCGAACAGTAGCCAGGTTCGTTTCTTGCTCATGATTTCAGCCTACCGGCCCCGGCCGTCTGGGTCACATCGAACGCAAACGGCGGCTTGCCTCGGCGAGCGTTTCGGCCGACTTCGAGAACGCGAACCGCACGAAGTGCGCGCCGTCCTCCCGGCGCTCGCACAAGCTTGACCCTGGTACGGGCGCCACGCCGACCCCCCCGGCGAGGTACCTGGCGAAAGCCGCGTCGTCTCCTTCGAAGGGCAGGTCCGTGAAGTCGGCCATGATGTAGTAGGCGCCCTCGGGCCGGTGGCACGTGAACCCGGATTCAAGCAGCGGAACGAGCAGGCTATCGCGCTTCTCCGAGTACATCGCCTGGAGTTCGGGGTAGTAGGAGTCGCCGAGTTCCATCGCCACGGCTCCTGCCTCCTGCAGCGGCGCCGGCGCGCCAACGGTGAGGAAATCGTGGACCTTCCGGATGGCGTTCGAGAGCTCGGGCCGGGCGAGGATGTAGCCAAGGCGCCAGCCTGTGACGCTGAACGTCTTCGATAGCCCACTGATCGTGATGGTGCGGTCGTACATGCCCGGGAGCGTAGCCATGGGCACGTGCTCGCGGCCCTCGTAGATGATGTGCTCGTAGATCTCGTCCGTAATGCAGAGGCAGTCGAACTCCTGGCAGAGGGCGGCGATCTGCTGGAGTTCGGCGCGCGTGAACACCTTCCCGCTGGGGTTGTTGGGCGAATTGACGATGATGGCCCGGGTGCGAGCGCTGAAAGCGGCGCGCAGCTCGGCAAGGTCGAAGCCAAAGTCCGGCGAATGGAGCTCGACGAACACGAGCTCCGCGCCGCTCATCGCCGCATCGGGGACATAGTTCTCGTAGAAGGGCTCGAAGACGATGACCTCGTCGCCGGGCTCGATGATCGCAAGCAGCGCCGCCATCATCCCCTCCGTAGCGCCGCACGTCACCGTGATCTCGCGGTCGGGGTCGAGGTCGAGCCCGTAGAAGCGCTTCGTCTTGTCGGCGATAGCCTTGCGCAGCCGCGGCGAGCCCCACGTGATCGCGTACTGGTTGATGTCGGCGTTGATCGCATCGATCGCCGCGCGCTTGATGAACTCGGGCGCGGGAAAATCCGGGTAGCCCTGCGCGAGGTTCATCGCCCCGTGGAGCATCGCGAGCCGCGTCATCTCGCGGATCACGGACTCGGTGAAGACGGACGTGCGGCGGGCGACGTGCGAGCGTTGTTGGGCCATCTCGCGATTGTACGGTGGGCAGTGGGAGAAACAGAATCGCGACCGTCAGGGAGCGGAGACCCGCCACGCCTGGTTGGCGGAACGAACAACAGAACCGCGACCGTCAGGGAGCGGAGACCCGCCACGCCTGGTTGGCGGA
>CAZCDK010000034.1:12332-20203 GCA_964497285.1 uncultured Anaerolineaceae bacterium
CCGCCACGCCTGGTTGGCGGAACAAACAACAGAACCGCGACCGTCAGGGAGCGGAGACCCGCCACGCCTGGTTGGCGGAACAAACAACAGAACCGCGACCGTCAGGGAGCGGAATCGTTCAATCCTGTCCATGGAGGACGTACTGACACGCCGCTTCCACCGCCGCTTCCGTCCAGAGGTAGCGGGTGCTCCCGCGTCTGGCCCACACTTTCACTCCCGGTGCCGCCATTGCGGCTTCCACGAGCTTCCGCGTCGACCACGACTTCAGTGTGTTCATCAGGCGCTCGGGTGCGATCGGCGCGCTGACCACGAGTCTGGTTCCGCCGAGTCGTGCCGCAGGCGAGATTGGGCAGTGGTTTCTTGCAGCTCGCTGCCGGCTCGGACAGGCGAACCGTAGGCGTTGTTGTCGACGTCGACGGTTCCACGTTCGTCACCAGGAAGCCAGGTGCCGTAAGTGCGGAACGTGATGAAGTAGGCCAACGGCGGGTTGCCCATCTGATTCGCACCGCCTTGTTCCGCCTGCCGTGCTCTACCGGAAGAGCTGCACACCCCAGGGGCGGAACCCGTGACGCTCGTAGAAACGGACGATAGCAGGCTGATCCTTCGCCGCTGAGAAGACCTGGAACCGCCGAATCCCCATCTCGTTTGCACGGTCCAGCATGGCGTCAAGGAGCGCGCCGCCGATCCCCATGCGGCGACGATCGGAGCGAACGAAGAGGTCCTCGATCTCCAGGTACCGTTCGCCCTCGTCGAACACTGCAAGCTGAGGGCCATCGCGGACGACGGCGCGGATGAACCCGGCAACCTCGCCGTCCACGACTGCCGCGAGGAGGCAGTCCGCAAGCCACGCGCTCAATCTGGAGGCCGGGAGCGCGGTGAGTCCGTAGGTATTGGATTCTTCGACCCATTCCTGGTGCAGGGCAGCAATGGCGTCGAGATCCGTCTGCACTGCCGGGCGGATCTCAATGCGCATGGCGTCAGCCTCCTGCGCCGCGTGTCACAATGACGCACCGGGCGCATTGTGGCCCTGCGAGCGGCCCGCTCCCTGACGGTCGCGGTTCCTGTCTTGCCTTTGACTACGCCAGGCCGCGGTCCTTGAGGGCACGCTTCATCGTGATGCCGATCTCGGCTGGTGAGTCGCAGACGTAGGCCCCGGCGGCGCGGAGAGCGGCCTTCTTGTTCTCGGCCTTGCCGTCCTCGCCGCTGATGATGGCGCCCGCGTGGCCCATACGGCGGCCGGGAGGGGCCGTGGCCCCGGCGATGAACGCCACCACCGGCTTCTTCACGTTCGCCTTGATGAAGGCGGCGGCTTCCTGCTCGGCGCTGCCGCCGATCTCGCCCACCATCACGATGGCGTTCGTGCCAGGGTCGTCGTTCAGCATGCGCAGCACTTCGACCTGGCGGGTGCCGATGATGGGGTCGCCGCCGACGCCGATGCTGGTGCTCTGGCCGATGCCTTCGTCCGTCAGCTGCTGGACGACTTCATAGACAAGCGTCCCGGAGCGGCTGACGACGCCGCAGTTGCCGGGCAGGAACACATCGCCGGGCATGATCCCCACGCGGGCCTTGCCGCCGGGACTGATGATCCCGGGGCAGTTCGGGCCGATGAGCACGGTGTTGGATCCCCGGAGTCCTGCTTTCACCTTCACCATGTCGAGGACCGGGATCCCCTCGGTGATGCAGACGATGAGCGCGAGCTTCGCGTCCGCTGCCTCGAGGATCGCATCGGCGGCGCCGGCGGCCGGGACGAAGATGATGCTCACATTCGCTCCCGTCTTCCGCACGGCTTCATCGACCGTGGTGAAGATGGGAACACCGTCCTGGGCTTCGCCGCCGCGCCGGGGGTGGATCGCAGCCACGACATTGGTGCCATAGGCGACAGAGCGGCGCATGTGGTTGGCCCCTCCAGTCCCGATTCCCTGCACAAGCAGGCGGGGATTCGCATCGACGAGGGCGCTCATGCTGCGGCTGGACGGGTCCGAGTCGCCCGGGCCGGACGGCAAGCCCGACGACGACTTCCTGCTCGTGATCAACTGCGGGGACGAGGCCTGCCACTTCGCCCTGCCCGACCATTCGGGCAGCGCCGCCTGGCACCTCGTCATGGACACCGCGCGGCCGGCGGGGCTGGAGATCCTCGAGGCCGGCAGCGAGGAGCCTCTGCCCGCCGGTACGGCGGGGATCGAGGCGCACCCGCGCTCGGTCCTCTTGCTCACGGCCCGTCCGCGTGCGAGGTGACGGTGTGCCCGGGGATCAGGGGAACAGTGTGGGTATGCCCTCGGGGTCGGCGACCGCTGACGCGAGGAACCCCGAGTAGTCAGCGGCGCCGTCCGGGTGGTCGAAGACGACGAAGTGACCGTCGTACCCGTCGGGCACGTACATCTTCATGACCGCCGTGAACCACGTGTCGCCCCACCACACGTTGGCGCGGGTCGGGGTCGTGGTGGTGGACAGGCCGCCGACGAGGCACTCCCCCGCGTGCAGCCCGTCGGTCCCGGTGGTGTCGCAGCCCGCGTGGCACGTGCAGGTGATCCCCAGGTCGTTGACCTGCTGCAGGCTCATGGGGCGCGCCAGGCTGACCATGGTCTTCTCGGTCGAGTAGTGGTCGTCGCGGCCGAAGCTCATGAACACGTGCTTGGGCCCGGAGTAGATCGGCAGGGGCGGGTCGTCCGTGGTCTCGCCTATCTGCGGCGGCGCGAACGTCAGGTCGCGGGCGTAGTTCACGACGTCCACCGGGTCGAAGTAGAGCTGGAGCATGTTGAGCATGGGGTGCATGTCGCCCACGTCCACGTCCCCGAGCACGAGGCGCGTCAGCCCGGCTATGTCCAGGGGCTGCTTCTTCGTGAGGAGCGACTGGATCAGGTTGCCGCCGGCCCCGCTCAGCACCACGGCGTTCACCATGGGAGTGTAGGCGAGGTACAGCGGGCCGGTGAGGCATCCCTGGGAGTGCCCGAAGTAGTAGACCTGCAGCGGATCCAGCCGGACCGGATCCGGGATCCCGGTCACCGTGACCGGGGTGGCCGAGAGCGACTCCACGAGCAGCTCCAGCTGCAGGTTGTCGGCCGCGCCCTGGACCGCGTTGTACTTGGCCGCCTCCGGGTTCGTGAAGTTGAAGTACAGCACCTCCGGGGAGAGGTCCGAGCCGCCGCGCCGCGATCCGTGCTGCACCGCGTCGATGCTGAGCACCGCGAACTTCACGGTCGCGGGCGTCGCGTCTATCGTCACCTCGACGTCGGCCAGGGCCTCGGCGATGCCCTCGGACACGAAGGAGTCCGAGGCCCCGCCAGTGCCGTGGGCGTAGAGCACGACCGGCCACCCGCCCGCGGGCGGGGTCCCCTTCGGGACGGACAGCGTGAAGCTCACGTTCTCCGACCGCTGGATCCGCGGGACGCCGCTCGTGTCGAAGACGACCCCGCCGCCCGCCGACAGGTACGGCGGCGTTCCCTCCTGGAACACGGGCACCGCGACCGTTCCCGACACCTGGTAGAACAGGGTCTCGTCGGACGAGAGCGTCATGCCCACGGGGTCCGGGTCCGGGAGCAGGCCGCAGTCCGACCCGGTGCAGGCGCGGATCTTGTCGCGGAAGGTCTCCATCATGGCGTCGGGATCCATGGTCGTGAACACGGCGGCTGCCATGACGTGCGCCGCGTCCGCCGGATCCGCGACCGTGGCGTCCTCGAAGTAGTCCCGGAGCGGCTGGTACTCGCGCCATGCCGCGAGCGGCACCGGATCCGTGGGCTCGGTCGCGGACATCATGGTCTCGAAGTCGCCGTCCCTGACCAGGGCGCCGGCGCTCGCGGAGTGTATCCCGTCCGTGACGACGACCGCGTAGGTGGTCGCGTGCCGGAGCGGGTACCCGTCCGTCGGCTTCAGGCCGATCCAGTTCTGGCATATGTACCTGCCGCGCGAGGTCGTCGCGAACATGCCGATCGCGCCGCCCTCGCCGTATCCCGGCGAGTCGGGCGTGATGTCGACGAGGTAGAGGTTGGGATCCGCACCCGAGAGCACGAGCGTGCCGAAGTCGATCCTCTTGCTGAAGCGGAAGTACACGGTCCCCTGCGTGCTGAAGCCCGTCGACTCGTTCTCGATCGCGTCGAGGTAGGAGGCCACGATGCCCTCGGCGAGCGGCGTGTCGGGAGCGGGGTGGCCGCTCAGGTCGATGTGCCCTCCCCTGAACCTGATGTTGTTCGGGAAGGGCAGGCGGTAGAAGTCGTCGGTCTCGGATCCGTCCGGGACCTCGAAGAAGATCTTGAAGGGATAGGTGCCGTCGTTCTCCTCGGTGACGGACTGCGAGCAGTCGGCGCCGGTCCACATCTCGGGCGCGTGGCACGTGGAGTCGAGGAAGCACGCGAGGCCCATCCTGCAGTCGGCCGTGTCCGCGCACGGGTCTCCGGGCGAGCCCAGGCCCGTGGCGGTCGGATCGTCGGGATCCGTGCAGGCGCCGGCGCCCGAGCACTCCAGGCCGGCGGCGCAGTCCTCTGCCCCGTCGCAGGGCGTGCCCGCAGTACCGGGCCCGGCATCCCCGCAGACGTAGCTCGATGTGCACACCAGGCCGAACTGGCAGGCCTCGGTCGACCCGCAGCCCCTTCCCTCGGCCGCCACGCCGCCCTCGATGCAGAGCCCGTCTGGCCCGCACACCAGGCCGTAGCCGCAGTCGTCGGTCTGGAGGCAGGCATAGCCCTCGTCTCCAGGGCCCAGCACGCCGGTCCCCGGATCCTCGCACGTGCCGTCGTGGCACGGGTCCCCGATGTCGCCGCTCTCGTCCACCGGCTCGTTCGGGCTGCCAGAGCAGGCGGCGATCGAGGCAACGAGGAACGCGATCGCCACTGGGCGGAGGTTGGGATTCATCTCGGGCTCCTTTTCGTCTCGGACCCCGTGCACCTGGTGCCGGGGTTCGACAAGTTTGCCATCAGACCGCGGTCCGGACAAGTCAATCGAAGACCCAGGGCGAGGCGAGCAGCTCGGCGCAGTCGACCATTCCGTCGCCCCCGCCGAGATCCGGCGACCCATGGGCCCCGTCCACGCGGACCATGACGAACTGCGAGCCGCCCGCGACCGGGACGAAGGTAGGAAGGTTCTTCTTCACGGTGGGTGTGTCTATGTCGAGCCCGGCCATGGCGGCGTCGCTGCCCACCAGGTCGTACTCGAGGGTCGGCAGGAGATCGCCATCCACCAGGACGTCGGATCTGACCGTTCCCCGCAGGTTCGGAGAGTGGCGAAGCGTGGCCCGGGCGAATCCCTCGACCAGTCCAACGGGATCGGTCAGGATCTGGAACGTGCCACCCGGGAACCCGTCGCTGTCGGTGTCCTGGACGTTCTCGGAGTAGCCCGCGACGCACTCCTCCGCCGTGCTGCCGGTGCACCCCGGATCCCAGCCCGGCAGGGGGATGCCGTCTGGAAATCCGGGATCCACACCTATGCGGACGTAGAGGTCGTCCGACTCGAGGTCCGAGCAGCGCTCGAGGCCCGGGACCCGCATCGTGCCAGTGCCCTGCACGAGCGGGAGCGAGGCGTCGAGCGTGTCGGTGGTGAGAAGGAACGCCGTCAGCGTCTCGTCCAGGGTGCAGTCCGCGAAGGAGGCCTCGACTTCGGGCAGGGTGAGGGCGCAGGTCTGGAACGTGTAGCCGATCTCCTCTCCGGACGGCTCCCCGGCATCCAGCAGCCAGGTGACGGTCGCAAGCGACATCGGCGGATCGTTGCAGACGTGGATCGTCGCCCCAGGGTCCTCGATCATCTCGAGCATGACGTAGACCCTGACGGCCCACCACCCGGAGAGGTCCACGCCCGCTCCTGGCTCGGGCGTGCACTCCGGGCCCTGATCCTGGGCCGTGTCCGACTGGGCGTCGGTCGAGCCGTTGCCGTCCCCTACGCATCCCCAGCAGGTGGAGACGAGGAGGTAAACGAGAATCGGCGCTGAAGCCCATTTACCCGGCATGAACACAGCTATATATAGGGTTGCAGTCGACCGATCAAGAGGAGCCGATCATGGGGAAGACCTTCGGGAGGACGAGCGTCGCCGTCGTCGAGGGCGACATCACGACCGTCGCAGTGGATGCGATCGTGAACGCCGCCAACACGAGGCTCAGGGGCGGGGGCGGCGTGGACGGGGCCATACACCGGGCGGGCGGTCCCGAGATCCTAGAGGACTGCCTGGGGTACAGCGGCTGTCCCACGGGCGAGGCCGTGGCGACCAGGGCGGGGAGGCTGCCCGCGCGTCACGTGATCCACACGGTGGGTCCGGTGTGGAAGGGCGGCCGGAGCGGGGAGGCGGAGCTCCTCGCATCGTGCTACGCGAGCAGCCTGAGGCTCGCGGCGAGCCTCGGGTGCCGGACGGTTTCCTTCCCGTGCATATCCACTGGCGTCTACGGGTACCCGTTCGACGCCGGCTGCAGGGTGGCGCTCGCCGCCATCCGGAGGTTCTGCGAGGAGGACGGCAGGCTGGAGCGGATCCTCCTCGTGGCCTATGGCCGGCCGGACGCCGAGTCGTACGCGCAGATCCTGGACGAGCAGCCCTGACGCAGGCTTGGGGATGACCAGCACTGGTCAGTGATCGACGCCGTCGACGCCTCCGCGGATCTCGATGACCCTCGCGTGCTCCCTGACCATGTTCTCCTCCCAGATCCGGTACATGCGGTCGAGGGGGGGCGGGAAGCGACCCGTGTCGCCGTAGATGTGCCCGCGGGCGGCGATTGCCGCCACGTCCATGCCGCAGTCGAGGTCCGCGGCGATGGTCCTGTCCCTCCCGCGTATCACGTCCAGGCATCCCATCAGGGTACGCCTCGCCTCGGATTCGCCCTCGATGATCCCGCCGTGGCTGGTCGCGAGGATCCTGGCGCCGAGCGCGGCGAGCCGGTGTATGGAGCGCACGTACTCCTCGAGGTTCGCATCCCTCCATCCGTACCAGGGCCCGAACCGATCCACGCCTATGTCCGAGCAGAACAGCACCCTGCTTGCCCGATCCCAGTACGCCTGGTGCCCTGGCGAATGCCCGCCCGCCGCCACCACCTCGATCGCGGTGCGGCCGAAGTCCAGGCGCTCACCGGCCGGGAGCGGCACGGCCGAGGGCACGGGCTCGAGCCCGGCAAAGCCGGTGAGCCACTCCCGCCAGGCGCTGGCCAGGGCCGGATCCGGGAGGCCGCAGCGCTCGATGAAGTGATCGACGTCGGCCAGGTACCTCCACTCCTCCTCCGGGCCCCTGACCGTGACCCCGGGCATGGACGCGGCCTCGTGGGCCCACCTGGAGTGATCCACGTGGAAGTGGGACACGACGCACACGTCGGGCGAGACGGATTCGAGGAAGCCGGTCGTCTCGGGCGGTCCCATGTTGCCGTCGATGACCCCGGTAAGGCGATCCCCGATCAGCAGGCCGCAGCATCCAAGGAAGGAGGCCCTGGCCTCGGCCGCGGGGACCAGGTACTCGAAGGGCCCGCTGATCGGGATTCTCTCCACGTGAGCGGCCATGCGTAGCCCAACGCGTGCCGTTTCGCAACGCCCGGCTGTGCCACCGGGCGCGCGCGGCCGCATGGACAGTCGGGCGTTTCGCTGGTACACACTCCACGGCGGACCTCGATGTCCGCGCTGGAGGCTGCGCCATGAGGAGGATGCTCGCCATTTGGCTCGCGCTGTTCGCCACGGCCTGCGGTGGGAAGGGCGGCGACGGCGACGATCAGGACACGGTCACGGACGTGATCGGGGACGGCGAGGACGCGGAGCAGGACTCGGTCGCCGACGCGCCGGACGTGATCGACGACGGCGAGGTGGACGGGGAGGCGAGCGGGCTCACGCTCGATCTCGGGGAGGTCCTGAGGCTGGAGGGCGTGGACGGCGCCTTCGACGTCCAGCTCGACGCGCCGTCGGGCGGGGCACGCTACGCG
>CAZCDK010000035.1:0-6697 GCA_964497285.1 uncultured Anaerolineaceae bacterium
CTGATCGCAAGTCCGGGTACCGGGAAGCCCGGGGTTCCCGTCGTCGGGCCGCTGGTTGTGGGCGTGTGGCTCCTGGGCCCGCCGCTGCTCGCGCACGTAGTGGTCGCTGTCGGAGTCTTCTGCATGGCACGCCTGTAGCCGGCAACACTGGCCCGGTCGCGAGCTTCGAATGCCAGTCCGCCCGCACGCGGGCCCGTGACCGGACAACGCGCGCACGGCCGGTCGTGCGCGCCCGTCAGAGAGGGCACACCTACCAGGTGTCGATGTTTCGGCGTTTCTTCTCGCGACGAGGCAGCACGGGTGGAATCGAGCGCAGACCGTTGAGAACCCGCGAGCGCGTTTCGGCCGGATCGATGACGTCATCGACCCCAAACGAGACCCCGTAGTTGAGCGCCTTTCCCCGATCGTACGCCCGCGCGACCAGCTCCTTGTACCGGTCGAGCCGCTTCGCGGGATCCTCGATCGCCGCCAGTTCATTGCGGAACCCCAGCTTCACCTGCCCCTCCAGACCCATGCCGCCAAACTCTCCGGTCGGCCACGCCACCGCGAAGAACGGCTCTTTGAAGCTGCCGCCTGCCATCGCCTGGGCGCCAAGCCCGTAGGCCTTGCGCAGTACGACGGTGAAGTGCGGAATCGTCAGGTTTGCTCCTGTGACGAAGAGGCGGCAACAGTGGCGCACGATCGCCGTCTTCTCTACTTCGGGCCCGACCATGATCCCGGGGGTGTCGCAGAGAACGAGCAAAGGGATGTCGAACGCGTCGCACAACTGCATAAATCGCGCGCCCTTGTCGGCGCCGTCGCTGTCAATCGCGCCCGCCAGGTGCACCGGATTGTTGGCGAGAATGCCGATCGGGCGGCCTTCGATCCGGCCAAACGCCGTGACCATCCCGAGCCCGAACCGGGGGCGAAGCTCAAGCACCGACCCGTTGTCGCAAAGCGTCGTGATCACCTCGCGCACGTCGTAGATCCGGAGGCGTTCTTCGGGCACGATGTGCCGCATCAGCCGCTGATCGGCGCACTCCCACTCCGCGACGGTCCCCTGGAAGTAGGCAACGTATTGCTTCGCGACGCGCACCGCTTCCGCCTCGTCCCGCACAGCTATGTCGACGACCCCGCAGGGCACCTGGACGTCCATCGGTCCGACCTCTTCGGGGGTGAAAACTCCGAGACCCCCACCTTCGATCAGCGCGGGGCCGCCCATGCCGATGTTCGAGTTCGCCGTCGCAATGATGACGTCGCAGCAGCCCAGGATCGCCGCGTTTCCCGCGAAGCAGCGCCCGGAGTTGATCCCGACGATCGGAACGCTCCCGCTCAGGCGGCCCAACGTGGTCCATGTCGGCGTGTCCAGCGGCCGGCCCGCCCACCCATCTCCGCCGCTGACATCCTGGCCACCCTGGCGCCGCCCGCCTGTGCCCGCACGGCCGCCACCACCTTCAGTAAAGAAGAGGACCGGCAGTCGCCACTTCTCGGCAAGTTCGAGCATCCGGTCTGTCTTTGGATGGTTGACCGCCCCCTGCGTTCCGGCGAGAACGGTGTAGTCGTAGGACATGACAACGCAGCGCGACCGGTCGGGACCAAAGAGGGCCTGATTCACCGACCCGACCCCGGTGACCATGCCATCGGTCGGGAACTTGCGAATGACTTCGGCCATCGGTAGTCCCGTTCCCGGCGTCAGCACGAAGCCGCCGTGCTCGACGAACGTGCCCGGGTCGCAGAGATCGGCGATGTTTTCTCGGGCCGTGCGCTGGCCGGTCTTTCGGCGCCGCTCGACCGCGTCGGGCCTGGCCGCGTCGAGCGTGATCGCGTGGCGATCAAGCACTTCTGCCAGGTCGGGTCGCACGTAGGACAGATCGATCGCAGCCTCTTCATCGCCCTCCCCGGTCTCGACGACCTGCTCCTCGATATATGCGAGCGCGTAACCCTCATAGATAGCTTCGCCCGGAACAACGTTGAGCTCGCGCAGCACGCCGCTGCACGGGGCGCGGATGACGTGCTCCATCTTCATCGCTTCCATCACCAGCAGTGCCCGGCCCTTGCGCACCTCATCGCCGACGTTGACGGCGACGCTGACGACCGTTCCCTGGAGGGGCGCGGCCACCGCCAGCAACCCGCCGGCGGCCATCTCCAACTCGCTTCGGATGGACGGCGACGGCCGCGGCGCCTGCTTCCCGAAGTCCAGCACCGCAAGCGGATCCGTTGCATCCACTCGCGCCCCCGCCCGGCCCGGCTGCACCTGGCCGGCTGCCTCGAAATAGCGACGAGGATGGGCGGTAGCCGTGCTCGCACCCAGCTCGGCGAGATGATCATCCACGAACGTCGTGTGAACCCTTCCCGAAGTCACTTCCGGGTGGACGAGAAGCGCCTGGAGGAGTGGAAGGTTCGTCTGCACGCCCTCGATGCGCATTTCGCAGAGGGCCCGGTAAGCGTGATTGGCCGCCGCGGCGAATTCACTGGATGGATTCCATGCGATCACCTTCGCAAGGAGCGAATCGTACCTGATGCCGGGCGTGTAGCCCGCATAGCCACAGGTGTCCGTTCGGACGCGAGGCCCAGACGGAACCTCGAACGTTAGCAGGGTTCCGCTGGCGGGCCTCGGGCTCCCATCCGGGCCCATGGTCTCCGCATTGACCCGCGCCTGGATGGCATACCCTCGCGGCGCCGCGACGCCGGCCTGCAGCAGCCCGATCTCGGCGAGACTCGACCCCCCCGCCAGCTGTAGCTGCGCCACGACGATGTCGACTCCGGTCACCTCCTCGGTCACGGTATGCTCCACCTGGAGCCGGGCGTTTGCCTCCATGAAGAAGAAGCGTGAACCAGCCTCTCCATCGGTGGAGCCGACCAGGAACTCGATCGTCCCGGCGTTGGTGTACCCCGCAGCGCGGGCGATGCGCACAGCGGCATCCAGCAGTTGGGCGCGGACCTCGGGGTCCAGTCCCGGAGCGGGCGCAATCTCGACGAGCTTCTGATGGCGCCGCTGCAGACTGCATCCTCGGTCCCAGAGATGCGTTACCGCACCCGTCGCGTCGCCCAGCACCTGGACTTCGATGTGCTGCGCATGGTGAACGAACAGCTCTGCGTAGACGTCCGCGACACCGAAGGCTGCAGCCGCCTCCGATTGGCACCGCTCGAACGCCTCGGGTATCCCCTCCGCCGCCCGGACGACCCGCATGCCGCGGCCCCCACCTCCTGCTACCGCCTTGATCACCATCGCCTCACCCGGCGGCAGCGTCGCGAAGAAGTCATGCGCGTCCCCGGCCGACGCCAGTGTGGGGCTGCCCGGCAGCACCGGGATGCCGTTCCGCTGTGCCAGGACGCGGGCCGCCACCTTGTCGCCAAAGAGATCGAGCGCCCCTGGTTCTGGGCCAACGAAGCGCAGCCCCTCGCGAGCGCATAGGCGGGCAAAGGCCCCACTCTCGCTCAGGAACCCGTAGCCGGGATGAATCGCATCGCAGCTGTGTTGCTTCGCAAGCGCAGCAATCTGCTCCGCATCGAGGTAGGCCGCCGGACCGGATCCGCGAAGCGGAACGGCCTCCCCGCACTTCCGGACGTGGAGGCACGTCCGGTCGTCCTCCGCGAAGACCGCGACCGAGGGAATGCCAAGCTCGGCCGCAGCGTGCGCGACCCTGATAGCGATCTCGCCTCGGTTGGCGATCAGCAGCTTTGAAATCCCCTGGTGCCGCATCGGCCCCTCCATCAGCTTCTCTCGCGCCGAATCATACGTGAGAGCTTGGTGAGAGGCGCACCACGGGACGATCGCGGGCCCGATTCAGGGCCGGCCCAGTTGCAGGGCGGGCCTGGTGTGGTCGCTAGGGCCGTGCCCCCGGGCGGCGCGGAAGACGAACGTGGATCTCGCTGACGCCGACGATCTCACCGGACATGTCGAGGGCCTCGACGTTGATGGCAGCAAAGTCCTCGCCGTTCCCGAGCGGGTGAACGTCGCGGACCATCCCCCGCACGGTGACGGTTGAGTCCACCGGCACGGGCCGCGTGAACTTGCTGTCGATCAGACAGACATCCGCCTGGGCACCGAACGCCCGGTAGACGAGGGACGTCATGAACGACATAGTCATCATGCCGTGCGCGACGGTCCTTGGCGTGTCGAAGACCTGGGCGCGAGCGCTCCACCCGGGATCCATGTGGACAGGATTCAGGTCGAGGCTGGCCATGCCATACGCGTCGATCAAGTCCTGCGTCACGTTGTATGTCAGTTCGGGAAGCATGCCGCCAGTCTGGAGATCATCCAGATAGGGGAGCCGGGGAGTGGCAGGGATCGGCATTTGTACCCCTCGTTCAAATGGTCGCGAAGCGCCGCACGTCGTCGCGCGAAGGTGGCAGGATGAGGGTCGCCCAGATCTCGGCCTTCGTGGTCCCGTGCTCGTCGGAGATCGTGGCGTGGGTCGTGATGTAGGGCTTTCCGCGACGGATGAAGCGGTCGGAGTTTTCCTGACGCATGGTCAAGCGGTCACCCACCTGGATCCGGTCCCTCACCTCGATGCGCTGGAAGGGATTGCGCGCCCCCGGCGTGCGAATCCATGACATGGGGCTCCCTTGCCCGGCCAGCCAGAAGGCAATGGTCGTGATGAACACCGGGTGGACGAGCACCGTACCATGGGGCCCGTGGTCGCGCGCGTAGGCGGGATCGACGAAGAGCGGGTCTGTCTCGCCAAGCGCCCGGTTGTAGGCCAGCACGTCTTCTTCTTCCACCACAAACTCGCCCGGGAAGGCCACGGGCTTGCGCATCCGCGCGTCCTCCCAGGTGACACAGCCCTCCCACGCGGCGAGGAAGTCGTGGTCGAACTGCCGCTGTTTCGCAGTGATCGCGAGTGCCTTCAGCCGTTCTGCGTTGTTCATGCCACAGCCCGCCTCCTTGACTACGTGCTCCCGGGTAAGAACCGACGCGCGGACGTTAGTGCGGCCCGCGGGCTCCCGTCAAGGGTCGGTCGGAGGCGGGCCACCGCCACGACTCAGGCGAGAACGAGCGCGTCCTCAGCTGCGCCGCGCAGGGCCCAAGGGCCGGCATGCTCGATGCGAACGTCCACCACTGAGCCCACCCGCGCCGCCGAGTCGAGGTGCACCAGGACTCCCGAGGGGGTGCGTCCGAACGGCTGCACCCCACGCACGCCTTCGACCAGGACCTGCTGCACCGTCCCGACCAACCGGTCGTGGATTTCCTGTGAGATGCGCGTTTCGATGGCTTCCACGCGGTGCAGTCGCGCAGCCTTGACTTCAGGGGAAACGTCGTCCGCCAGTTTGCGCCAGGCGATCGTGCCCGGACGGGGGGAGTATGCGGCGACATGCACCTTGTCGAACCGGACCTGTTCCAGGACTTCGCACGTCGCCTCGAAATCGCGTTCGGTCTCGCCGGGATAGCCGACAATCACGTCGGTCATGATGCCTGCGCCGGGCATCAGCCCGCGCACTTCGCCGATCTTCGCGAGGTACTCGGCACAGGTATAGCCGCGGCGCATCGACTCGAGGATTGCGTCACTTCCGGACTGCACCGGCAACGAGAAGCACGCCATCACTTTCGGCAGTTCAGCCACGGCTTCGAGGATGCGCCGAGTCATATCGCGCGGATAGGACGTGAGGAACCGGATGCGCTGGAGTTGGCCAAGACGGGAGAGCGCATGCATCAGATCGCCAAGGTCGGGCGTGCCGGGGAGGTCATGTCCGTAGGCCTCGACCGTCTGGCCAAGCAGCGTCACTTCGCGGACGCCGCGCGCCGCGAGGTGGGCCACTTCGTGGACGATCTCTTCCGCCGCGCGACTCCTCTCGCGCCCACGGCGGTAGGGAACGATGCAGTATGTACAGAACTTGTTGCATCCGTGAACCACGGGCACGAAGGCGGCCGGACCCCCGGGGATGGCATGGGTGGTGGGCCAAAACTCGCCCCCGAGGTCTTCTGAGGGCCCCTGGACGAGGTCTAGGATCGACTCGAACTCCTGAGGCCGGGCAAACACATCGACCTGGGGGAAACGCTTCTCCAGGTCGCCTGTCTTCAGTCCGACCATGCATCCCATGAGAGCCACCTTCAGGCCGGGCTTTTCGCGCTTGAGATCGCGCACGCGGCCGAGCTTGGAATAGGCGCGGTCTTCGGCATGCTGGCGCACGCTGCAGGTATTTAGGACGACGACGTCGGCGCGTTCGATGCGATCGGTCGATCTCATGCCGATCCGATCGAATCCGGCGGCCAGCTTTTCGCTGTCGGCCCGGTTCATCTGGCAGCCCACGGTCCAGAGGTAGTAGCGCGTAGTCATGAATGCGGGCCCCGGAGTGGCGGAGGGGGAGGGATTCGAACCCTCGACTGACGTTACCGCCAGTAAGCGCTTAGCAGGCGCCCGCACTCGGCCACTATGCGACCCCTCCGCACGAGCCTCCATTGTACGGGTGCGGCCGAAATAGGGTCACCCTCGGCGGCGAGACCCGGGCCTTGCCCTGAGCGTTGTTGGCGAACCGGCTACACTCTGCGCGTGGCCGTTGCCGTCGTGCTGGTCATCTTCAGCGTCGTGGATGAACAGCTTTCTGTGCTGCTCATCGAACCCGCAGCCGTGCCATGCGAGGGCCAATGGGCGTTACCCGGCGGTCTGTTGCTTCCGGGCGAGACACTCGATGGCGCCGCCATCCGCAAGCTCGCCAACGATTTTTTTTTGACTGATGCGGCGACCACCGAGATCTACACCTTCGACCGCCTTGGGGA
>CAZCDK010000035.1:6707-19872 GCA_964497285.1 uncultured Anaerolineaceae bacterium
CGGCACCTCGCGCTGCGACGCGTTCCAGACGCCGGACGGTCGCGCCGAGGCCGTTGTCTCCTACTTCGCGCTAATCGACTTCGCACGAACACGATTGCGCGGCGATCTCGAATGGCGCCCAGCCTGGCAGTCGGTGCGCGGGTTGACTGGCCTCGCGTTCGAGAACGAGAGCGTCATCGCCTATGCCGAACAGCGGCTCCGCAACAAGCTCGAGTACACCAACGTGGTCTACAGCCTGTTGCCGGCACGCTTCACGCTCACCCAGATGCAGCGCGTGTACGAGGCGATCGTCGGCGAGCAGCTCGACAAGCGTAACTTCCGGAAGCGTGTGGTGGGCCTTGGCATCGTGCGCGAAACCGGTGATACCGTGAAGCAGGGCCCATTCCGCCCTGCGATGCTCTATGAGTTCACCCGGCGTGAACCGATGACGTTGTAGGCCGCGGCCTTGCCACTTCCCGAGCCCGATCCCGCCCAGCTTCCCCAGACTTACGCCAGGGCTGCGTCCAGACGGAGGCAACTCGCCATCGGCGCTCTCGCCACGCGTGTACTCGCGGCAACAGCGCTGCTCGCCGTCGCGTGCGAGCCGGGTCCGAAGCACGACGAGAAGGCCGCCATCGACGGCGGAATAACGGTCTTCGCGGCATCGTCGCTGACCGATGCGTTCAGCGAAATCGGCCGGCAGTTCCAGGCAGATTACCCCGGAACCCGTGTGGCCTTCGGCTTCGGCTCGTCCTCGGCCCTGGCGGCGCAGCTGAACGAAGGGGCCCCGGTAGACGTCTTCGCTTCCGCGAACTCCGCACAGATGAAGGTGGCCACCGACAGGGGCAATGCCACGGATCCAATACCCTTCGCCACCAACACCCTCGTGGTGGTAGTCGCCAGCGACAACCGGAGCGTTCAGTCCTACGGGGATCTCGCCAAGCCCGGGTTGACGCTCGTCCTGGCAAGCCGGGACGTTCCCGTGGTCTTGCACGCGCGCGAATCCCTGGCCGCAGCGACCGCGGGGAACGAGCTTGGGCCCGCCTTCGCGACCCGAGTCCTCGCCAACCTCAAGAGCGACGAAGCCAGCGCGCGGGCGGTACTGACGAAGGTTCAACTCGGCGAGGCCGACGCCGGGATTGTCTACCGCACAGACGTCGGTACCGCCGCGGCCGACGTTCGGCAGGTGGAAATCCCGGCGAAGTACAATGTCGTGGCCGAATACCCGGTGGCGGTGGCGACGAGAACCAGGCGTCCCGCCCTGGCTCGGGCGTTCGTGGACTACCTGTTGTCCGAAAAGGGACAGGCCATCATCCAGGAATACGGATTCGGCCTCGCAATGCAGCGATGAAAGACCCCGGAGGCAGGTCCGACCGGGCGGCCGGAGTGGCGGTCGCGATCCTCGCGGGCGGTTTCGCCGTGTTCTTTCTGCTGCCCTTCGCCGGGCTCCTTGTGCGGGGCGCCCGGGAAGACCGCACATGGGAGCTGATGACCAGTTCGACCGCGATTGACGCCCTCCGGCTTTCGCTTGCAACCTCGACGGTCACCGTCGGGATCGCGCTGGTCTTCGGAACACCGGGCGCCTACCTCCTCGCCCGGTCGCGATTCCCGGGCCGGGCGGTTGTCGATGCCCTCGTCGACCTCCCGATCGTGTTGCCGCCCACAGTCGCGGGGGTCGCACTGCTGCCAGCCTTCGGCCGCAGGGGCCTCATCGGCGAGCCAATCGAGGCGTGGACAGGGTTCACTTTCGGGTTCCGCACCACCGCTGTCGTGATGGCGCAGCTCCTGGTGTCGGCGCCGTTCTTCGTGCGCGCGGCCAGGGCCGGCTTCGAGGCCGTCGACCCGCAGTTGGAGAGGGTTGCCTACACGCTCGGGGCGTCGCGTACCCGCACGTTCTTCCGCGTCGTCGTCCCGCAGGCGTGGCCGGCACTCCTCGCCGGGACCGTCCTTTGCTGGGCGCGCGCGATGGGCGAACTCGGCGCGACCCTCATCTTCGCCGGCAATCTGCAGGGAAAGACGCAAACCATGCCGCTCGCGATTGTCGGTGCCTTCGAATCCAGTTCGCTCGGTCTCGCAGGGGCGATTGCGCTCTCCCTCGTGCTACTGGCCGCGGCCCTGGTTCTACTTGTGGTCTTCCGGGTGGTTACGTCCCGTAGGCCGGGGCTACCATGAGCCTCGAGTTCGACGCCACGCTCCGGCTTGGCTCGTTCTCCTGCGAGGCGTCGCTCGAAGCCCGGGACGAGATCGTCGTCCTCTTCGGCCACTCAGGCGCCGGCAAGAGCGTCACCCTGCAGGCGATCGCGGGCCTGCTCAAACCCGAACGGGGGCGGATCACCATTGATGGCAGGGCGGTGTACGACTCGGCGCGCGCTGTCGACTTGCCGCCCCAGGCCCGTTCGATCGGCTACGTCGTCCAGGACCTAGCCCTCTTCCCCCACATGACGGTGGCCCAAAACGTCGCGTTTGGCATGCCCCGCGAGGGCCCAACGCCCCGGCGGGAGCGCGTCGCGCGGCTCCTCGCCGCCCTCCGGCTTGAGGGTCTCGAAGAGCGGCGGCCTCGGTCACTCAGCGGCGGGCAGCAGCAACGGGTAGCGCTCGCGCGCGCCCTCGGACGCGAAGCGCGGCTCCTGTTGCTCGACGAGCCGTTCAGCGCGCTTGACGACTCGCTGCGGGCGGAGTTTCGTCGGGAACTCCTCCGGCTTCGCGCCGAGCTCGGGCTGACGATCGTGTTCGTGACTCACGACCTGCGCGAGGCGCATCTCCTGGCCGATCGTCTGGCGGTATTCGACGCCGGGCGCGTGCTCCAGTTCGGCCAGCGCGAAGATGTCTTCCGCCGGCCGGCCTCGCGACGGGTAGCCGAGCTTACCGGCGTCGCCAACATCTTCGAGGGGACCGTGGTGGCAACGGAGGGCGACTGGCGGGCGGTGGAAGTGTGCGGCGTGGCGCTTCGATGCTCCAACCACGCCCCCGGCAGGGGCTTCATCCCGGGCGAGAGGGTCGATGTCTGCATCCGGGCGGAGCGGGTCGTGATTCACCGTGGCTCGCCGCGCGATGCCGCCGCGGTGAACCTGTTCGAAGGGGCCATCGTCGAGGAGTACGGCTATGGGGCGACGCACACGCTCCGGTTGGAACCGACCGGCCCGGGTCCCGCGCTTGAAGCCGAACTTGCCGCCCGGCCCTACGAGGTCATGGGCGTGGCTGCTCGCAAGAACTGGACGGTGGAGCTCCCGGCCGCGGACCTGCACGTGATGCGACGGTAGGGATCAGTCCTTGGGGAGCCGGGCAGGGAGCCTTCCTCATCCGGCTACGCTTCTCCGGAATACTCCAGGTTCAGGGCAAGGAGCCGGTTGGCGTTGTCGAAGAGGATCCCGCGCTTGACCTCTTCCCGGAAGCCGACCTCCTGCCAATCGCGCAGCCAGCGGTCGGGCTGTACGACCGGGTAGTCGCTCCCAAACAGCACCCGGTCGCTGATCAGGTGGTTCGCATACTGGATGAGCATGGGATCGAAATAGAGCGGCGACCAGCCGGAGAGGTCGACCCAGACGTTCGGCTTGTGATTCAGGATGGCGAGCTGCTCCGTCACCCAGGGGAAGGCGGGGTGCGCCATGACGATCTGGAGCGTCGGGAAGTCGGCCGCCATGTCGTCGATGTAGGGGATGGGCCGGCAGTACTCGAACTTGATGCCCCCGCCGCCCGGCGTGCGTGCGCCGACGCCCGTCATGCCCGTGTGCAGCAGAACCGGGATGCCGAGCTCTGCCGCCTTCTCCCAGAGCGGATAGAAGGCCCGGTCGTTCGCGAAGAACCGCTGCATCGAGGGGTGTAGCTTGAGTCCGCGCAGGCCGAGATCGGCCACAGCGCGCTCGAGCTCGTACACCGCGAGCCGTCCCTGGTGCGGATCAACACTCGCAAAGCCAATGAACTGCCGCGGCCAGCGCGCCACCAGACTGGCGATGTAGTCGTTACCGGTGAACGGGCGGCCTGTTTGCGACGAGTCGTCGATGTCTACAAGGACGCCAAAGATGTCGCGCGCCGCGTAGTAGTCCGCCATCTCGGCAGGATCGACCGGGCGCGGACCGGACTTGAAATAGGCCGACATGGTCTGCTCGGCGGCAGACGGTGCCACCCCCCGTGGCGGATGGATGTGGACGTCAATCGCTCTTGGCATGGCGTCGCTATTCTAGCCGCTGGTGAGCGGTCTCTGATCAAGAGAGGCGAACCTGGCCCCCATTGGCAATCGGGCGCGATCAGGCGGCCTGGAGGCTCATGCCGTCGTGGAACAGGATCACGCGCGATTTCCCCACGGCCTTCGCCCGGTAGAGCGCGATGTCTGCCCTCCGCAGCAGCTCGCTTGCTTCTGTGCCCTCGGGCCCGCTAAGCGCGAGCCCGACGCTGACACCAAGCCTGAGGCGGTCGCCCCAGACGTTGAACGGCCTTCGCATTTCATGGACGACGCGCTTCGCGACCTGGAGAGCATCGTCCTCGGCATGGGCTCCTTCCAGAAGGACCGTGAACTCGTCTCCGCCGATGCGGGCGAGTGTGTCCTCTCGCCGAACCAGGCCCGCCAGCCGCGATGCCACAGCCGCGAGTGCTTCATCCCCTCTTGCGTGCCCGTACTGGTCGTTGACAGCCTTGAAGCCGTCGAGGTCGAGAAACAGGAGAGCAACCGGTTCGCCGCGGCGCCGCGATCCTTCGAGCGCGTGCTCCAGGCGGTCCGTGAACAGCAGCCGGTTGGGAAGCCCGGTCAGCGCGTCATAGAACGCCTGCCGTTGGAGCTGTTGTTCCAGGAGTTTGCGCACCGTGATGTCAACGAAGTTGCCCATGACGGCGCGCCTGCCACGGAACTCGATCGCCGCGACGCTGCCAAGCACCCACCGGCTCTCGCCAAAGCGCGTCATCAGCTGGTATTCATACGGCTGCTGGGCGGCGCCTTCGAGCACCTGGAGCGCGGCGGCCCGGACCATCTGACGCTCACCGGGCGGCACGAGCCACGTAGCTTCCTTCCCCAGTAGTTCGTCCTCCGAGTATCCGGTCCAGGACTGCAGTTGCTTGTTCACGTACTGCACGTGGCCGTCCTGGACGATGAAGACCGCGAGGGGCGTGGTCCCCATCACGGCCTGGAGCAGATCGTGCGCCTCCTTCTGCTCGTCTATCAGGTCATGACCGGCTTCTGGTTCCATCGTGTCCTTCCTCGTCATGCCGGTGTCGCGATGGCATTGAATCCGGCTGAACGTTCGACGGGCGCTGCGGACCAGCTTCGCGAGGCGAAGAACGCTGCAACGACCTTCGGGTCGAGCTGTGTCCCTGCCACGCGCGCCAGCTCGGCACGGGCGATCTCGTCGGTGAGCGCGGGCCGGTAGACCCGAGTCGAGGTGAGAGCATCGAAGGTGTCGGCCACGGAAATGACGCGCGAGCCGAGAGGGATCTGTTCGCCCTTGAGTCCCATCGGGTAGCCCCTCCCATCCCAACGCTCGTGGTGATGGAGGATGTAGCCGGTGCCACGCCCGAAGTCCGGGAAGCGGGCGGTGAGCCGGGCACCGATCTCGGGGTGCCGCTGGATCTCGCCGTACTCCTCGCCGGTCAGAGGGCCTGGCTTCTGGAGCACTGCGTCGGGAACCCCGATCTTGCCAACGTCGTGCACGCGCGCAGCGGCGACGATCTCCTCGGTGATGTCTTGCGACAGGCCGAGATGAATGCAAATCGAGCGGGCGATGTCGGCGACGCGATGCGAGTGCTCGAACGTATACGGGTCGCGCATGTCGACCACGTCCGCAAGGGCCTCGACAGCCTCGCGGGTCTGCGAGCGGAGCGTCACCTGGGTGCGCATCGCCCGGTGGAAGACGGCGAGCGGGAAGACGATCAGCGCGAGCAACCCGACCTGGAAGCTAGCAGCCAGGGCAAAGACGAAGCCGGAGGCGTATAGCGCGAGGTCGTAGGGGATGTCGGTGCGATCGAGGAACCAGTCCTTGAGCACGCTCCTGCCCATCTGAGCGGCAACAACCGTCAGCAAGAGAAGGTCGTTGACAGCGAACTGCAAGGCCACCGCCACGCCAACGGCGAAGGCGAGCGACACATCGGGGCTGGTGATCTCTGCCGAGGTCAGGGAATGGAAGGCCACCGTGGCGGCCATCACGCTCAGCAAGCGTTGACCGGAATTGAAGACGAGCTGCCTGGGGTTGCGGTAGCCCGTGCCTTTGCCAACCAGTTCGGCTACCGCCATCGCGCCGCCCGCGACGGCGCCCGCCAGCCACGGCTGGAGGATTAGTGCGGCGGTGAACAACGGCGCGCTGTCGGTCAGCATCTTCCGCTTGTACCCGATGTGGAGCGGGAGCAACCGGCAGGCGACGACAAGGGCGAAGATCATCGCCGCGGCGACAACCTCGTTCACGTCGACCTGAGTGCCCTTCGCAAGCGCGATGGCCTGAGCGGCGGTGGCGAGTGCGAAGACTGCGAAGACCACAGCCTGGACGTTTCGTTCGCGGCGGGATTCCATCAGAACTCACTCCTTCCTTTTCGGGTCGTTGCCGATGTCCCAGAGGTGTTGGCGGCAACTAGCGAGACGCATCGGCGTTGGAGGAGTTGTCGTGGCCATTCCGTCCGTGTGGTGAGACCGCAACAGCCGTGAAGGCGAGGCCCTGATCCGAGAAACCGTCGTGCCAGGTCGCGCCCATGGCGTCGATGACCTGCGCCCGGATGGGGAAACCCGGGCCGCCGTCGACACGAGTGTCGACCTGGATCGTCACCTTGACTTCCAGGTTGCTCGTGCCGTCCCAGGCCGGCAGGTCCTTCTTGATCGCCACTTTCTCGGGAAAGAACGTCTGGTCGACCAGGACGATCCTGGCGTCGGCGTTGCGGGGCACATGGAATTCGATGCGCGCAGCTCTTACCTGGTCGAGGTTGTCGGAGGGAACATTGACCCAGACCTGGATCTCCTGGCCGTTGATCGAGATGATGGGGTCATCGGCGCACCATGCGAAGCCCGCCTTGGCATTGCCCGTGCGCCCGAAAAGCGACAGGAGTGCGACGGCAGCAACGAGAAGACCGAGCCCGAGTGACGGGGCGCGGGTTGACGGGGCGGAGATGGCTGTGGTTGCTTCCGTGAGCATGACGAAGAACCTCCAATTGGCTGGAGCTCTTCGTGTTTCGGTGGCCCGGCGATCTTGCCGTCTTGCGGCGTCAGACCCGTGGCTTTGCGTCCCCGCCTCTCGACGGGTTTGCCCTTTCGCTCAGCGAAGTGCTGCACACCTCTCGATGTACGGGAAAGAGCATAAGTCCCGGGCCGGCCCGGATGTCGTAAGAAAGCATAGGGAGCGCGTGGCAATCCAGTTGCCTCGAGGTGGCGATTCCGTGTCGATCGCGGAGTTGGCTACGGATAGCCCTACTTCGCGATCGGGGAACCGTGAAGGGCCGGTGGCCGGCCTTCCCTACCCGACCTTTGCACTTTGGCCCCCATCAACTGGCAACAACACGCCCGTGATGAACTTGGCCTCGTCCGATGCAAGGAAGAGCGACGCGTAAGCCGTGTCCCAGCCGCTCCCCATCTGGCCCATAAGCGGCACCATCGCGTTGCGCCGGGCACGTACCTGCTCGAGGTCGGCGCCGATGGCCGCGGCCGTGCCCGCCACGGCCATCGGGGTGTCCATCAGCCCTGGCAGGATCGCGTTGACGCGGATACCATGGCGCGCGTTGGCCAGAGCCAGTTGCTGCGTGAGGGCGTTGACACCGGCTTTCGAGACCTTGTAGGCCGCCAGGCCGGTCGCCGCGATGGATGCGACCGACGAGATGTTCGTGACGACGCCGCTCCCTTGTTCGCGCATCACCGGGATGACGTGCTTGCAGGTCAGGAACATGCTTGTGAGGTTGGTCTCGATAATCGTGTCCCAGGTCGCGCGTTCCATGCGCGTCACCTGGCCGTCGCCGCGCCCGATCCCGACGTTGTTCTGGAGAACGTCGATCCGTCCGAACGCGCTCAGGCAGGTCGCGACGACCGCGCGCACATCCTCCTCACTCGTCACGTCTGCGGATACGGAGACCGCGGTGCCGCCCTCCGTCTCGATCATCGCCCGGGTCTCATCGGCGGACCCCTCGTGGCGGTCCACCAACAGCACGCGAGCCCCTTCGCGCGCGAAGAGGATGGCCGTCGCCCGGCCATTGCCTATTGTGTCCCCCGGCGTCTGTCCTGCGCCCGTGACAATCGCGATCTTGCCTTCAAGCTTGTTCACTGCGACCCCCTTGCCCGCAGGCAAATGTCAGGATCGGGCGATTACCTGTCAACCTCGGGATTGACCGGGGGAGAGGGACCCAAGACGTGCGCATCCAGCCTCATCGTCGCCGTTGCGACCGTGAGCCGGCCTCGCGGGGAAAGGCGCCCGCGATCGCAGCCCGTCCGGGCACGCCGCAGGCATATGTTTGCCTGGCGCCCCCGGCAGGATTCGAACCTGCGGCCAGACGCTTAGAAGGCGCCTGCTCTATCCCCTGAGCTACGGGGGCGCGACGCCATTGTAGTCGAGCGCCGGTTGCGGAGCCCCGCTTCCGGCTGCCGGAAACCCGAAGCTGGGGCGCTATGCTGATCCGCAAGGCGTTTCGCAGTGCAGCTTTGCCGACACCGCCTTTTGGAAAGGGGGACACCATGACAGGCCTTGGCTCCGCACCGGTCATAGCGTTCGCAGCCACCACGCGGCCCGCAGAGGCGATCGTCTTCTACGAGGAGTCGCTCGGCCTCCGCCTCGTGGCCGACGAGCCGTTTGCCGTCGTCCTTGATGCCGGGGGCACCATGCTGCGCCTGACGAAGGTCGCGGGACTGGTGCCGGCCCCGCGCACCGTGCTCGGCTGGCAGGTCGCCGACGTCCGGGCGTCAGTGACAGAACTTCGCACGCGAAACGTCGCGTTCGAGAAGTCGGAGGGTCTCGATCAGGACGACTGCGATGTCTGGGCCGCACCCGGCGGCGCCCTCGTCGCCTGGTTCCGCGACCCGGATGGCAACCTCCTTTCGCTCACACAGTTCTCCTGAGGAGACGCCCCGGCATGACCTTTGCACGCCGCCGCGCCTGCGTTACGGTACGCGCCTGACCGAAAGGAGACCCCCGAGAGATGTCTGCCTCCACGCGCGCTTTGCTCAGGAACCTCGCATTCTGGCACTGGTATCCGGAGCTGCTTACGAACGACCTGTCGCCGGACCAGCTCCGCTGGCAACCGGAGGGGCACGACACGTCCATCCTGTTCGCCATGTGGCACACGTATCGCGCGGCTGACGAGCTGGTCAACGGGATGGTACTGCAGCGGCAGAGCGTCTTCGCCGCTCGGGGCTGGGCCGCGCGACTGCCGGTAGCCGAGACCGGAGTATCGCGCTTCGGAAACGGTATGACGCGTGAGCAGATCGGCGCTCTCGACCTCGACATAGCAGAGCTCTGCACATATGCGAAGGAGGTCGGGGGGAGCATCTCAGCTGGACTCGAGGTGATGTCCGAGGAAGAAGCCTCGGCCGAGATCGCGCTTCCGTTCTTCGCGACTGTCTATCCCGGCTATGACCGCATGTCGAAAGCCGAGGCGATCGCGTTCTTCGCCATCGGGCACACCGCCGAGCACCTGGGTGAGGTGCAGATGGTGAAGGGCATGCTGGGGCTCAAGGGAGCCCCCCTGTAGGGGGAGAAGGATTGAGGTTCGGGGACCGGGGATCGGGGACCCGGGATGCCGCCTCAACCCAGCTCAGGTGCGGGCGGGGTAGCTGACGCCGAGTCCGGCGCGCGCGTCGGACTGGATGCCATACTGCGGGACGGGATAGCGAAGGCCGTTGGCCGCGAGACGGTTCATCCCCTCAATGGCCTTGGGCAGGAAGCGCGGCGGCAGCGCCATGAGCAGTTCGTCGTCCAGGACGCCCCCGTATCGGCGCTCGGCGAAGCACGGGATCGACAGGCTCGGCTGGTGCGTTGCCAGCGCGCGACCCCACGAGTCGGCGCACGACGATTCGCCTACGACGCTCCAGTCGAACTTCCGGTAGCCCGACCACTGGAGCCCGTTGATGAAGATGATCATCTGGCCGGGCGTGGCGTAGACGAGGCAGATGTCCGGGGGGTCGAGTCGGCCGGAGGCAAGTGGCGAAACAGCCATCGCCCGGTAGACACCGAACGGAACCGTGGTCATCGCCGCCTGGTGGGCGGCGGAGTCCTCAACGGCACCGAACCACACTCCCGCCATGCCCCTGCCTGATAGCCATGCATCGTCCCGCGGCGGCAGACCCAGGACAGTCCCGCACTGAGCACCGGCGAGGTCGTCGGCCGTGATGCCGACGGTCCACCCGAGACGCGCCGCTTGCGCGACGATCTGGTCTGCCGTGTGGACGGCCTGTGGGCGGCGAATCTTCGGAATGGCCTCCATCTCGGCCACCGTCGGAAACAGCCGCATGCCGACGGGGGTCGTCTTGAGACGCAGCAGACGATTCAACTCGTCCACGAGCGCGGACCAGTCGTAGGTTGCCGGTGCGGGTGGTTCGATCTCTTCGGGAGGGATGACAGTCACGGCTAACCTCGGGCTTCTCCACAGACCCGGCGAGCATAGGCCGCGAAGCCTGCGCCCACAACCGACACGAGTGGGGCAGCCCATCGGGCATCGGAGCTGCCCCACTCGCGGAAGACGGCCCCGAGGCCGGTGTTACCCGGGGATCTTCTCGAAGTCGCACCGCACCCAGCGGTCGCTGGGTACGGGCTGCCATTCGGCGCCGAGGTGCTGCAGGTGGCCGTAGCCGCCGGCAAGCGCGATCCATTTCACCATCCCGGGCTCGATTTCGTTGGCGCCCGACCACTCCCGGTATTGGAAGCCGGCCCAGCCGTTGTAAGACACGACCTGACCGGGCTTCACATTGGGGGCAACCTTGGCCCGCACTTTGAACTCGCTCACGTCGTTCCACACGCGCACCAGGTCGTCGTCCTTCACACCGCGAGCGGCAGCGTCGTCGGTGTTCAATTGGACGAATGGCTCGCCCCGGTGAGTTCCGAGGATCACCTTGTTCGCCTGGTTCATCGTGTGGATAGACCAGCGGTTGTGCCCCGACGTGAGGCCCAGGGGGTACTGGCCGCCCATGTTCGGGTTCGGCTTCCAGACCGGCATCTCTTCGCCGGCTTCGAGGAACCAGGGGTGATCGATGTAGAACTGCGCCCGCCGGGCGTAGGTTGGGAAGGGGTCGCCCTTCTCCGTGTGGTCGCGGAAGGGGACATGGGTCTTGTTCGGCTCTAGCGGCGAGGCCTGCGAAAGGCCCATCGGCGCGAGACCCCAATCGATGAAGCGTACGAAACCCTTTTCCCGCATCGTCTGGAGGGTCGTGCCCATCGGGATCGTCCCGGCAAGGGCAGTGTCGCGAATGACCTCGTCGTTGCGGGCGTCCTCGCTGTCGAAGTAGCCATTCATCGAATAGGCCTTCGACAGCCCCGCGTACTGGCGCGCGACGCCGTTGTCTCCGGTGTATTCGACCAGCCCGCGCTGTTCGGCGACTTCGGCGATCTTCTTGACCAGCATGTCGAAAATCTGCCACTCGTCCTTCGCTTCACCTGGAGAAGCCGCGGCCCGGTCCCCCAGGGTGAAGTTCATGATGTGGGGGGTGGGCATCCCGAACGCGATCTTCTCGTAGTGCTGGGCCGCGGGCAGGAAGTAGTCCGCATAGAGCGCCGTCTGGCTCATGCGGAAGTCGATCGTGACGATCGCCTGTAGCTTCGGCCAGAGCGTATCGAGAAGGGCCTTCTTGCCGCCGCGAGTGCGGCGGAGCATGTTGCCGCCGCACTCGATCAGCACCCTTGGCGGGTGTTCCGGCCGCGGCCGGTCGAGCCCCTTCCACCAACCCCTGTCCATGGCCTCGTTGAAGTAGTCGTCGAAGCCGCGCGGGAGAGTAGTGTCGCCCCACTCCTTCTTGTTCCAGCGCTCCTTGTAGCCTGCCTGCCAGTACCACCAGAAGGCCGGCGGCGCGGACGTGCCCCCTCCCACGGGGACCTGGTCTGTCTGGTTGATGCCGCCTCGTTCCTGCCCCGCGATCATCTTGGCGATCTCGCGGATGGCGATCTCGGTCGTCATCGTTGGATCGGTGGCCTTCATTGCCGCCACGCCGGCGTCGCGCGCAGCGAGAATGATCTCGCTGTTGGCGGCACCCGGTCCCGGCTTCGCCATGGCGATGGCGGAACCGTCAATCATAGCGGCAGCCCAGCAACGTATCCCGGTGCCGTGCTTGCCCCAGTTTCCGCTAGCCGCCAGAACAAGGCACTGCACGCGCTCGATCAAGTCGCCGTGGTAGAACTTGCAGGCGTTGTAGCCAAGCATGATGTTCGTGCGTTTGGTGGCTATCTTCCGCGCCAGCATGCGGATCGTGTCGGGGTGTACGCCGGTGATCGGTTGTTGCTTCTCCGGCGTGTACTCGGCATCCAGCTTCTTCTTGAGCAGAGCATAGACAGGTGTGACCTGGACCGTTAAGCCATCAGCCAGCCTCACATCGAAGACGCCCTCCAGCGCGATGTCCACGCCCTTGAGGAACATGTTGCCTCGATCTGCCAGCTTCAGGCCGGTACCTGGCACCCACTGATACATTTGGTCCTCGCGGCCCTTGCCCTCGACATCGACCTGGCGCAGGTAGCGGCGAGTATCGGTGCGTACGAGATAGCCGAAGTCGGTCTGCTCCCTGAGGAATTTCCAGTCCGCGATGTTCTCGGCGAACATCACCTGTACGAGCGCGAGCCCGAAGGCCGGGTCGGAGGCGCCGTTGATGGGAATCTGGTAGTCGGCGTGCGTGTGGGAGGGATTTACATCGGGCGAGATGTTGATTACCTCCGCACCGTTGTAACGCGCCTCGGCAATGAAGTGGTAGAGGTGAATGCGCGTGTAGATGGGGTTCATGTGCCAGAAGAGGATCAGTTCCGACTTGAACCAGTCATCCGCCGAAGATGTGGGGCTGAACTTCCCGAACGTTTCGTAGAGGCCGATCGAGAAGTCGTTGAACGAACCCTGCAAATCGAGGTAGTGGCCACCGACAACCGACAGGAACCGGCGCATGCCCGACGATCCGCCGCCCTCCGGCGTCCCTTCCTGGACGATGGAGCTGGACCCATCATCCTCGATCGCGTCGACCATGATGCCTGCGATTTCCGTGAGGGCATTGTCCCAGCTGATCCGGTTCCACTTCCGCTCGCCCCGCTCTCCCACGCGCTTCAGGGGG